>NZ_JBEZNW010000023.1:0-117469 GCF_040653355.1 Streptomyces sp. NPDC047971
CCCGGGGCTGGTGCCGGCCCCCCCCCCCGCCCCCCCCCCCCCGCCCCCACCCCCCCCCCCCCCGCCCCCCCCCCCCGCCCCCCCCCGGGCCCCCCCCCCCCCCGCCCCCCCGCCCCCCCGCCGGCACCCGCACCTCGGCCACGTGCGGCCACCGCACCTTGGCCACTTGCAGCCACTGCACCTTGGTGCCACGGGATTCCCTTGAGGGCCCGGCCGTCGGCTGACAGATTCATCAGGGCGAGGGCGGCCGGAATAGCCGCCGAAAAGCCGGGCGCGTCGAAACGTCGAGAATTCCGAAATCTCCGCTCCATGACTGGGAAAGGCTCCACGTCTATGAATCCTGGTGCGATGTCCAGCGAATCGCTCGACGATTCGCTCACCCTGCACGAGAACTTCGAGCGGATCGCCGCGCGGTTCCCGGAGTCGGTGGCGGTCACCGACGCCCGGTCGCGACTGACGTACCGCGAACTCGACGCGAAGGCAGCGCAGTTGGCCCAGGTCCTGCGCGGGGCCGGCGTCGGCCGGGACCAGCGCGTCGGACTCTGCCTGGAACGCGGCGCGGATCTCGTCGTCGCCCTCCTCGGCATCCTCAAGGCCGGCGCGGGCTACGTCCCGGTCGACCCCGCCTACCCCGCCGAGCGCCGGGACTTCGTCCTCGACAGCTGCGACGCGCCCGTCGTCGTGGCGAGCACGGCGACCGCCGCACTGGCGGCCGGCCGCACCGCGGTCCTCGTGGACGCGCTGCCCGAGAGCGCCCCAGACGCCCCCGCCGGGCACCGGGGCGCGGACGCGTCGAGCCTGGCGTACACGATCTTCACCTCCGGATCCTCCGGCGAGCCCAAGGGCGTGCTGGTCGAACACCGCAACGCGGTACGGCTGTTCACCTCCACCGCGCCCGTCTTCGGCTTCGACGAGACCGACGTCTGGTCGAACTTCCACTCCGCCGCCTTCGACTTCTCCGTCTGGGAGATCTGGGGCGCCCTGCTCCACGGCGGCCGTCTCGTCGTCGTCGACAACGACACGGCCCGCGACCCGCAGGCCCTCCACGCGCTGCTGCGCCGCGAGCGCGTGACGGTCCTCAACCAGACGCCGTCCGCCTTCCGCAACCTCATGAACGCCATGGCCGCCGACACGGAGCCCGGCTCGCTCAGCCTGCGGTACGTCGTCTTCGGCGGCGAGAAGCTGGACTACCGGGCCCTCACGCCGTGGACCGACCGGCACGGTCTGGACGCGCCCGTGCTGGTCAACATGTACGGCATCACCGAGACGACCGTGCACGTCACCTGGAAGCGGATCTCGGCCGCCGACCTGACCGCCGAACCGGCGCCCGAGGGGCTCAGCCCCATCGGCGAGGCCATCCCCGACCTGCGGATCGACATCCGTGACGAGGACGGCACCTCCCTCCCGGTGGGCACGGAGGGCGTCATCCACGTCGCCGGAGCCGGTGTCGCCCGCGGCTATCTGAACCACCCCGAGCTGACGGCGGAGCGCTTCTCCGAGCGCACCGAGGCCGACGGCACGACCGTGCGCTGGTACGACTCCGGCGACCGCGGTGTGCAGACCGCCCCCGGGGAGTTCGCCTACGCCGGCCGCGCCGACCGCCAGCTGAAGATCCGCGGCTACCGCATCGAGCCCGGCGAGATCGAGGCCGTGCTGAAGAAGCACCCCGACGTCAGGGACGCCGTCGTCCTGGCCGCCGACTTCGGCTCCGGCGAGCCGCGGCTCGTCGCCTTCCCGGTGACGTCCGCCGCGCCGGACCGGCTGACGGCGGAGCTCAAGGACGCCGTGGGGACCGCGCTGCCCGCCTACATGGCGCCCTCGGCCTATCTGCCCCTCGACGAGCTCCCGGTCACCGTGAACGGCAAGCTCGACGAGAGCGAGCTGCGCAAGCGCCTGGAGCTGAGGCTCGCCGAGGCCACCAAGGGTTCCGCCGACGTCCCCGTCGCGGCGGACGCGTCCGTCGAGGAGCTCCTGCGCGGGATCTGGGCCGAGGTCCTCGGCACCGACGACATCGCCGACACCGACGAGTTCTTCGACCTCGGCGGAACCTCCTTCTCGCTGATCCACATGCTCAGCGTCGTCAACGACCGCTTCTCGCTCTCCCTGAACGTCGGCACCCTCGCCGAGGGCGCGAACATCCGCGCCCTCGCCGCCGCCGTCAAGCACCAGCTCGCCCTCATCTCCCAGTAGGAGCGCCGGACATGACCACGGACAACCCGCAGGCACAGAAGTCGTTCGCTCTTTCCGAGGAGGAGATAAAGCAGTTCCACCAGCAGGGGTTCATCGGCCCCTTCACGGCGTACGAGCCCGACGAGATGCGGGAGATCTGGCGCAGGACCCGGCTGCAGATGCTCGACCGCAGCCACGCGGTCTACCCGGACGACGAGCTCTCCGGCGCCACCAACATCTCCAACTACGACCGCCACCTCGACAACGACTTCCTCGCCGCCCACGTCGGAAAGCGCGAGATCGTCGACCGGGTCGCCTCCATCCTCGGCCCGGACGTCATCTGCTGGCGTACGGAGTTCTTCCCCAAGCACCCCGGCGACGAGGGCACCGACTGGCACCAGGCCGACACCTTCGCCAACGCCTCCGGCACCCCGCAGATCCTGTGGCCGGACAACGCCGAGTTCGGCGGCACGATCACCGTCTGGTCCGCCTTCACCGAGGCGAAGGTGGAGAACGGCTGCCTGCAGTTCATCCCCGGTACGCACCAGCAGATGAACTACGACGAGACCAAGCGGATGCACTACGACCCGAACTCGATCAACGGGGTCGACAAGGAGGGCGTGCGCCGGGGCTTCTTCGGCTACGACTACCGCGAGCTGCAGGTCGACCCCGACTGGAAGCCCGACGAGGACGCGGCCGTCTCGCAGATCATGGAGCCGGGCCAGTTCATCATCTTCTGGTCGACCCTGATGCACGCCTCGCACCCGCACGAGGGCCTGACCAACGACATGCGGATGGGCTTCGCCACCCGCTACGTCCCCTCCTCGGTCTCCGTCTACCCGGGCAGCGACCACATCGAGGAGTACGGCGGCCGCATCAGCCTGGAGCGCTACGGCTCCGTGCTGGTCAGCGGCGAGAACAGGAACCCCGGAAACCGCATGGTCACGGAGACCACCCGGGGGAAGAAGTTCTGAGATGACCACGAAAACCCTGAGCGTGGTCGAGGTCCTGGAACTCTGCCAGCCACTGCTGGGCGCGGCCGCGGAGACCCTGCGGGTCTTCCCGGCCGGCGAGCGGGCCACCGAGGAGTACGGGCCGGAGGCCGTCGCGCGGTGCAACGAGGTCCTCACCGCCGTCGGCTCCGCCTACGGCCTGACGGTCCCCCGGTTCGTCTCGCCCGCGCCGGAGCGCCCGACCAGCCTCGAAGTCGCCCTCAGCACCTACTGCGACCTGGAGCTGGGCAGCTGGCGGCCGGTGGCCGAGAGCTCGGGGGAGTGGGACGTCCCGGCGGACGGCCTGGCGGGGCTCGCGGCCCTGCCCGGCCACCGCCGGATCGAGTCCGAGGGCGTTCCCGCCTTCGACTCCTTCGCGGCGGGGCCGGCCGGGGACGAGGCGATCGTCCTCGTCCTGCCCTCCGGGGTGCCCGCCACCCTCTTCCGGCCCTGGCTGGAGGAACTGTCCACGGACCGGCTCGTCGTCACCTACGAGAACCCGTACCTCTTCGGGCAGTGGCGGACCCTGGACACCCCGGAGGCGGACTTCGCCGAGGAGACCGCTCTGGTCGGCGCGCTGCTCACGGCCTACGGACTGCGGCGGGCGCACCTCGTCGGGATCTGCGGCGGAGCGCCGGTCGCCCTCGACGCGGCCGCCGCGTTCGGCGACCGGGTGGAGACGCTGACCGTGCTCCACCCCGACCTGAACTTCGGTGCCGGGGTCATGCGGACCCCGTTCCAGAAGCAGTTCCAGAGCGTGCTCGCCGGCGCGGCCTCCGGACCGCGCCGCGCAGGCGAGACGCTGAACCTGTTCCTCGACCCGAACATGCTCTTCGGAGTGCCGCCGCGCCTCGCCCCCTACGTCCTCTATCCGTACGGGGACGTGGAGCTGTTCCACCGGTACGCCAAGCAGAACCACGCGCTCATGGCGTACGACGCGAACGAGGCGGCCCGACGGGTCGGGCAGCGGGTGCTGATCGCCACCAGCCGCACGGACCGGATGACCCACCCCGAGACGGCCCACCACTTCGGTGAGCTGGTCGCGGGCGAGGCCACGGTCGTGGAGCGCGACTCCGGGAACCACCACGACATCCTGATCCCGGACGCGGAGGTCTACACGATGCTCCGGGAGTTCGTCGGCGGTGGGCTGTGAGCACGCCCGCGCCGTCGGCCGGGCGCGTCGCGGTGGTCACCCACGCGACGCGCTACGCCGGCCCCGGCTCCGTCGACGGCCTGCGCAAGGCCGGCTACACCGTCCTCTGCCACGACGAGGACTTCCTCGACGAGGCCGCGCGGACGGCCTTCGAGGAGGGCCGTGACGGGGCGGTGGCCTGCGACGCGAAGACACCGGCCGGGGCGGTCGGGCAGGCCGTCAAGCGGTACGGCCGGCTCGACCTCGTCGTCAGCAACGACGTCTACCCGGCCCGCTATCTGCCGGTGGACCAGGCCGACCCGGCGGAGCTGCGGCGGGCCGCGGAGGCGCTGCTCGTCGCCCCTGCCGGGGTGATCGCGAAGGCCGCCGCCCATATGAAGCGCCGGGGAGGCGGGCACATCGTGCTGATGACCTCCGCCGCGCCGCTGCGGCCGGAGAGCGGGTTCGCCGTCTACAGCTCGCTGCGCGCCGGGGCCTCCGCCTACGCCCGTGCGGCGGCCCGTGAACTCGCCCCGCACGGCGTCACCGTGCACGCGGTCGCCCCCAACTTCCTGGAGAGCGAGACCTACTACCCCGAGGAGCTGTGGGGGACGGAGGAGGGCCGGGAGCGCCTCCGCGGCCTGCTGCCGGCCGGCCGGCTCGGCACGGCGCGGGAGATCGGCGACCTGGTCGTCTTCCTCGGCAGCGGCTCGGCCGACTTCCTCACCGGCGACGTCATCAACTTCACGGG
Source organism: Streptomyces sp. NPDC047971 (assembly GCF_040653355.1). Classification (NCBI taxonomy): domain Bacteria; kingdom Bacillati; phylum Actinomycetota; class Actinomycetes; order Kitasatosporales; family Streptomycetaceae; genus Streptomyces; species Streptomyces sp. NPDC047971. The sequence goes on from NZ_JBEZNW010000023.1 coordinate 5,045, forward strand.
CGGCTGGGCCTGAGGGTGCCCCGCCCGGGAGCGTTCCGCCGCCCCAGTCCAGCCCGGCAAGCGACCAGAAAGAGAGTTCCGCTGTGAGTACTCGGCCGACAGCGCCCGAGGAGTGCGAGGTCACATCCGGGCACAGCCTGGTGGAACAGACCCTCGTCGAGATCTGGAAGACGACGCTCGACCGGCCGTCCGTCGGCCTCGACGACGACTTCTTCGCGACCGGAGGCGACTCCCTCCTGGCCCTGGTGACCATCGAGCAGATCAACCAGCGCCTGGGCTGGGCGCTCAACATGGGCGACCTGCTGCGGCACCGTACGATCGGCGCGCTGAGCGCGCACAAGGCGTCGGCGAAGGCCGCGAACACCGAGCGGGCCATCATCCGGATGAGCAACCAGGGCTCACGGACCCCGCTGCTCTTCATCCACCCCGGCCTCGGTCTCGTCGACGGCTACGCCCGTCTCGTACGGCTCCTCGGGACCGACCGGGGCTGCTACGGCCTGCAGTCCCCGCACATCAGCGCGATCGACGTGCCGGACGACATGCGGGAGCTCGCCGCGCTCTACGCGGACCTGATCGAGGACGAGTTCGGCGAGGACGACTTCCATCTCGTCGGCGCCTGCGCGGGAGGGGTGATCGGCTACGAGATCGCCCGCATCGCCGAGGAGCGCGGGCTCGGCCTGCGGAAGCTGGTGATCGTCGACGGCTATCTCGACGGCTCGGCCCCCGAGGTGGACGAGGCGCGGCGGCTGGTCGACTACCGCGACGACGTGCTGCGGATCGTCGCCCCGCACACCGCCCACCCGCCGCTCGCCCCGGCCGACGCCACCCCCGAGGGCGTCTACCGCGAGATCGCCGCCGCGCTGTTCGGCACCGGCTGGGAGGCCCACGGCGACAGCGGGACCCAGTTCGCCGAACGGCTGCACAAGGCGTTCCGCACCACGGCCCGCGCCTTGGAGACCTACCGTCCCGAGCCGTTCGACATCGACGCGCTGATGCTGCTCGCGCAGGACAACGAGACGCTTCCGGACTGGCGCGAGGCGATCACCGGCGAGCTGACGGCCGAGGTCATGGACTCCGAGGAGCACGGCCTGCGGCTCTGTGTGACCGACGCGGCGCACATCGCCGCGCGCATCGACGACTTCGTGGGCGAGGGACAGTGACGATGGACCAGTCAGGAACCAACCCCTTCGAGAACGAGTCGGGCGTGTACCGCGTCCTGACCAACGCGGCCGGTGAGCACTCGCTCTGGCCGGACTTCGTCCCCGTCCCCGAAGGCTGGGACACCGCCTTCGGCCCGGACGCACGGACCGCCTGCCTCGGCTACGTCGAGGAGCGCTGGACGGCCCTCGCCCCCGCCGGCTCCCGGGGACGGGACGCGCGCTCATGACCGCCCCGGTGGAGAACGCCACGGACACCGGCGCCCGGACCTCGGGTCTCGTGACGCGGTTCGAGGAACAGGCCGGCCGGGCGCCCGGCGCCGTCGCCGTACGGTGGGGCGCCACCTCGCTCTCGTACGCGGAGCTGAACGCCCGGGCCAACCGGATCGCGCACCGGCTCATCGCCCGGGGCATCGGCCCCGAGGACATCGTCGCCGTCGCCCTGCCGTCCTCGCCCGAGCTGGTCGCGGCCCTCCTCGGCACGCTCAAGGCCGGCGCGACCTACCTCCCGCTCGACCCGGGCTATCCGGCCGAGCGCCTCGCCTACATGGCGGCCGACGCCCGCCCGCGCGCGCTGATCACCAGCCCCGGGACGGCGGCCGCGCTCGGGCCGGTGGAGGCCGCCGCGGCCACGCTGTACGTGGACGAGGAGGGCACCGAGCCCGACACGAACCCCGTCGGCCGGTCCGCCGGGCCGGACACGGCCGCGTACACCATCTACACCTCCGGTTCGACGGGCCGCCCCAAGGGCGTGGTCGTCCCCCACGGCTCGCTGGCGAACTTCCTCGGCTTCATGTCCGCGCACCACCGGGTGCGGCCGGACGACGTCGTGCTGTCCACGACCCCGGTCTCCTTCGACATCGCGGGACTCGAACTCTTCCTCCCGCTGGTCTGCGGAGCCACGCTCCACCTCGTGCCGCGCGGCACCACCGTCGACGGCGCCGCGCTGCGCCGCCTGCTCGCCGAGGCCCGCCCCACGCTGATCCAGGGCACCCCCGCCCTCTGGCAGCTGCTCCGCGAGGCCGGCTGGACCCCCGCCGAACTGGAGCGCGGCACACGGGTGCTGTGCGGAGGCGAGGCGCTGCCGCAGGACCTGGCCGACTTCCTCTCCGCCGACGGTCACGCGCAGGTGTGGAATCTGTACGGCCCCACCGAGACGACCATCTGGTCCCTGCTCGCCCCCGTGCGCGCCGGTGAACCGGTCACCATCGGGTCCCCGCTGTGGAACACCGGCGCCCACGTCCTCGACGAGCGCCTCACCCCCGTCGCCGACGGTGAGCCGGGCGAGCTGTACCTCTCCGGCGACGGCCTGGCGCGCGGCTACCACGGCCGCCCCGCGCTGACCGCCGAGCGGTTCGTCGCCTGCCCCTTCGGTGTCCCCGGCGCCCGGATGTACCGCACCGGCGACATCGTGCGCCGCCGCCCCGACGGCGCCCTCGACTTCCTCGGCCGCGTCGACGAACAGGTCAAGATCCGCGGCTACCGCATCGAACTCGGCGAGATCGAGGAGGCGTTGCGCCGCCTCCCGGAGGTCGCCCAGGCACGGGTGGTCGTCCGCGCGGACGCGGGCGACCACCGGCAGCTCGCCGGCTATGTCGTCGCCGCACCCGGCCGCACCCCCGAACCCGGGGCGCTGCGCGCCGCGCTCGCCGCCTGGCTCCCCGACCACATGGTCCCGGCCGGCATCGCCGTCCTCGACCGCTTCCCGCTGACCCCGGCCGGCAAGGTCGACCGCAAGGCCCTGCCGCCCCTGGAGTTCGCGCACTCCACCCCGTACCGCGCGCCCGGCGACGACCGCGAGCGGGCCCTCGTGGAGCTCTTCCAGGAGGTCCTGCGGGTCGAGCGGGTCGGCGCCGACGACAGCTTCTTCGACCTCGGCGGCAACTCGCTGCTCGCCACCCGCCTGCTCGCCCGCGTCCGCGCCACCCTCTCCGTCGAACTCCCCATCCGTACGGTCTTCGAGGACCGGACCCCCGCCGCGCTCGCCCTCCGCCTGGCCGAGGGCGCCCCCGCCCGGCCCGCGCCCCGGGTCATGGCACGCGCAGAGCGCGTCCCCGTCTCGTACGCCCAGCAGCGCCTGTGGTTCCTGCACCGGCTCGAAGGGCCCAGCACCACCTACAACCTGCCCATCGCCGTCCGGCTCACCGGAGAGCTGGACCTCGACGCGCTGCGCGCCGCCGTCGACCACCTGCTCGCCCGCCACGAGAGCCTGCGGACCTACTTCGCCGAGGGGCCCGGTGGAGCCGAGCAGATCGTGCTGCCCGCCGCCGAGGCCCGTGTCGACGTCACCGTCCACGACGTGCCCGAGCGGGACGTCCAGGCCGCGATCGACTCCGCCGCCGGGTACCTCTTCGACCTGGCGGCCGAGATCCCGACCCGCGTCGACCTCTTCCGCACCGGCCCCCGCGACCACGTCCTGCTGCTCTGCATCCACCACATCGCCAGCGACGGCTGGTCCCTCGCCCCGCTCGTGAAGGACCTCTGCGAGGCGTACGGCGCGCGGCGCCGGGGCGAGGACCCCCACGCGCCCCAACTCGCCGTGCAGTACGTGGACTACACGCTGTGGCAGCGCGAACTCCTCGGCTCCACGGACGACCCGGCCTCCGCGATGTCCCGGCAGCTCGGCTACTGGCGCGAACGGCTCGCGGGCGCCCCCGAACTGCTCGACCTGCCCACCGACCGGCCCCGCCCCGCGCTCGCCACCTTCCGCGGCGACGTGGTCCGCTTCGAGGTCCCCGCCGGGCTGACCGAGAGGCTCCAGGACCTCGCGCAGCGGGAGCGGGCCAGCCTCTTCATGGTGCTCCAGGCCGCCGCCGCGACCCTGCTGACCAAGCTCGGCGCGGGCACCGACATCCCGCTCGGCTCCCCGCTCGCGGGCCGCGCCGACAGTGCGCTCGACGAGCTCGTCGGCTTCTTCGTCAACACCCTCGTGCTGCGCACCGACACCTCGGGAAACCCCGCCTTCACCGAACTCCTCGCGCGGGTGGGCGAGTCGAACCTCGCCGCGTACGAGCACCAGGACCTGCCCTTCGAGTACCTCGTCGAGGTGCTCAACCCGGCCCGCACCACCAGCCACCACCCGCTGTTCCAGGTGATGCTGGTGCTGCAGAACAACGTCGAGCCCGAGTGGCGGCTCGACGGACTGGCGGCCGTCCACGAGACCGTGCCCACGCACACCGCCAAGTTCGACCTGACGATCGAGCTCACCGAGCGCTTCGACGCGCGGGGCGGGCCCGACGGGCTGCGGGGCGAGATCGAGTACGCCACCGACCTGTTCGACCGGGAGACCGTCGAGCGGTTCGCCCGCTACCTGCTGCGGATCCTCGACGCCGTCGTCGCCGACCCCGCCCGCCCGCTGGACACCATCGACCTCCTCGACGAGGCCGAGCGCACCGCGCTCCTCGACAGCTGGAACGCGACCGAGCGGGAACTCTCCGACGACTGCTTCCCCGCCCTCTTCGAAGCGCGGGTCGCCAGGACGCCCGACGCGCTCGCCCTCGTCCACGAGGACACCGAGCTGAGCTACGCCGAGCTCGACCGGCATGCCAACCGGATCGCCCACTGGCTCATCGAGCGGGGCGTCGGCCGGGACGACGTCGTCGGCCTGTCGCTGCGCCGCTCGCCCGAGCTGCTCGCCTGCCTCCTCGGCATCCTCAAGGCCGGCGGCGTCTATCTGCCGCTCGACCCGGAATACCCCGCCGAGCGGCTGGCGTTCATGGTCGAGGACACCCGGCCCAAGGTGCTGATCACCACGGGCGACGTCCTCGCCAAGCTGCCCGCGGAGGCACAGGACGTGCTCCGGCTCGCGGTCGACGACCCGGGCCTGCGGGAGGAACTGGCCGCCCTGCCCGACCGGGCCCCCACCGACGCCGAGCGGCGCGTCCCGCTGCGGCCCGAGGACCTGGCGTACGTCATCTACACCTCGGGCTCGACCGGCCGGCCCAAGGGCGTCGCCGTCACGCACCGCGGTATCCCGAACCTGGCCCGCAGCTACATCGAGCGGTTCGCCCTCGACGAGGAATCCCGCTTCCTGCAGTTCTCCTCGATCAACTTCGACCCGACCTTCTGCGAGATGTGCTGCACCCTGCTCTCGGGCGCGGCCGTGATCCTCACCTCGCCCGAGGAGCTGCTGTCCCCGGACCGCCAGCGCGCCCTGACCGCCCGCCACCGCCCCACCCACATCACCTTCTCGCCGACGATCCTCGGCTCCATGGCCGAGGACGCGCTCGCGGACGTCCCGTACGTGATGGTGGCCGGCGAGGCATGCCCGCCGGGCCTGGCGGCGACCTGGTCGCGCGGCCGGACGATGATCAACGCCTACGGGCCGACCGAGGCGACCGTCGACACCCTGTACTGGGAGTGCGGCAGCGCCGGGCCCGCCTTCGAGGCCGACTCGGTGCCGGTGGGCCGCCCGGTGCACAACACCCGGGTGTACGTCCTGGACGCCGCGCTGCGTCCCGTCCCCCCGGGTGTCACCGGCGAGCTGTACATCGCGGGGCACGGCCTCGCCCGCGGCTACCTCAACCGGCCGGGCCTGACCGCCGAGCGGTTCGTCGCCTGCCCGTACGGTCCTCCGGGCTCCCGGATGTACCGCACCGGCGACCTCGCCACCTGGCGGACCCTGCCGTCCGGAGAGGGCGTCGTCGACTTCGTCGGACGCGCCGACGACCAGGTCAAGATCCGCGGGATGCGGATCGAACTCGGCGAGATCGAGGCGGTGCTCGACACCCACGAGGGCGTCTCCCAGGCGGTCGTCGTCGTCCGCGAGGACACCGCGCGGCACCAGCAGCTCGTCGGCTACGTCGTGCCGAAGGCGTCCGACGAGGCCGGCCGCGCCCGCGACCTCGCCGACGACATCGCACACGTCGACCGATGGCAGGAGATCCACGAGCAGGGCTACAGCGAGCAGCGGGACCTGGGTGTCGAGCAGGACTTCACCGGCTGGAACAGCAGCTACGACAACCGGCCCATCCCGCTGGAGGAGATGCGCGAGTGGCAGGCCGCCACGGTCTCCCGCATCCTCGACCTGAGGCCCCGCCACGTCCTGGAGGTCGGCGTCGGCTCCGGCCTGATCCTGTGGCAGGTCGCCCCGCACGTCGAGACCTACGCGGGCGTGGACTTCTCGCCCTCGCTGATCCAGACGCTCGGCGGCCGTGTCGAGGCGTCGGAGCTGCGCGACCGGGTGCTGCTGCGCAGCCTCGCCGCCCACGAGATCGGGGACCTGGCCGGCCGTCGCTTCGACACCGTCGTGATCAACTCGGTCGCCCAGTACTTCCCCAGCGTGTCGTACCTGATCGACGTGCTGAGGCAGGCCATGGACCTGCTGGAGCCGGGCGGCCGGATCTTCCTCGGCGACATCCGCCATCTGCGGCTCCTGCACCCCTTCCTCACCGCGACGGCCCTGCACGGCGGGGCACACGCCGACGAGCCGGTCGCGGCCGTGCGCGACCTCGTGGCGCACACCGTGGAGCTGGAGAGCGAACTCCTCCTCGACCCCGCCTTCTTCAGCCGGATCGGCGAGGAGCTCGCGGACGTCGTCGGCGTCGACATCCAGCTCAAGCGCGGCCACCACGCCAACGAGCTGACCGACTTCCGCTACGAGGTCGTGCTCCACAAGCGGGGCGCGCAGGTGCGCTCCGTACGGGACGCGGCCGAGCTGCTCTGGCAGGAGGCGGGCGGCCTGGACGCCGTCCGCGCGTTCGTCGAGTCCGCGCGGCCGGCGACGCTCCGCGTCACCGGCATCCCGAACCGACGGGTCGCCGCCGAGGTCGCCGCGGCCCACCGGATCCGTACCGATTCGGCGGGCCGGGTCGCCGACCTCGGGCTCGACGGCGCGCAGCGCCCAGGCATCGACCCGGAGGCCGTCCACGCCCTGGCCGAGCGGCTCGGCTACCGCGCGAAGGCCACCTGGACCGACGCCTCCGAGGGCGACCTCTTCGACGTCGTCCTGATCCAGGACGGCGCCGAACAGCCCTTCCTGACCGACCTGTTCCTGCACAAGGCGACGGGCGGGCAGTCCCTCCACGACCAGGGCAACGACCCGCGCGCCGAGGACCACGGCCGCAAGCTCGCCCTCGACGTCCGCCGGCACGCCGCCCGGCAGCTCCCCGAGCACATGGTGCCCGCGGCCGTCGTCCTCCTCGACAAGCTGCCGCTCACGCCGAACGGCAAGCTCGACACCCGCCGGCTGCCCGCCCCGGACTTCACCTCCCGTGCCGTCCGCCCGCCGCGCACCGAGCGGGAGATCGCCCTCGCCCGGCTCTTCGCCGAGGTCCTGGGCCTGGAGAGCGTCGGCGTGGACGACCAGTTCTTCGACCTCGGCGGCGACTCGATCCGCTCGATCCAGCTGGTCAGCCGGGCCCGCGCCGAGGGCTTCGTGATCACCCCGCGGGACGTCTTCCAGCACCAGACGGTCGAGGCGCTGATCGCCCGCGCCGCGCAGGCGGCCGAGACGCTCGACCCGACGGCCGTGGCCGCCGGCGAGCTGCCGCACTGGCTGAAGACCCTCGAAACCCCCGACCCCTCCTACGGCGAGCCCGGCGGCACGTACGCCTGGTCGACCCGCACGCTCCCCGCCGGGCTCGCGGACGCGCTGCTCACCGACCTGCCCCGGATGTTCCACGCCGGACCCGAGCACATCGCGCTCGCCGCGCTCGCCCCCGCGCTGATCGAATGGCGCGGCCGGCGCATCCCGGAGGCCCGGTCCGCGCTCCGGGTGGATCTCGCGACCGCGGCCGTCCCCGGGCCGGTGCCGGTCCGGCTCACCCCGGGCCTCGCCGACCTGGAGAAGAGCCTGGCGGACCCGCGCGGACTGGCCCGCGCGCTGAAGCGGGTGAAGGAGCAGATCCGCGCCCTGCCGGCCGACGGCCGCAACTACGCGGAGCTGCGGCAGGGCGGCGAGGACGTCCGCCGGCAGCTGGCGGAGTTCGCGCCCTCGCAGGTCTGCTTCCGCCACGAGGGCTCCGGCGACACCCCGCCGTACCCGCTGCTCGTCGACGTCCGGCGAGGGGAGGACGGCTCGGTCGCCACCCGCTGGCAGTGGGACACCGCGCTCTTCCACGAGACGGACGTCGCCGCGCTCGCCGACCGGTGGACCCGGACCCTGACCGCCCTCGCCGGCCTGACCGCCCACCCGGAGCTGGGCGGCCTCACACCCTCCGACGTACGGCTGCTCAGCCTCAAGCAGTCCACCCTCACCGACCTGGAGCGGACCTACCCGGGGCTGCGGGACGTGCTGCCGCTCGCCCCGCTCCAGCAGGGCCTGCTGCTGCACGCCGGCGCCGCCGACCCGGAGACGGACGACGATCCGTACCAGGGACAGACCGTCTTCGACCTGGAAGGACCGCTGGACGCCGACCGGCTCCGGCGGGCCGCGCACGGCCTCCTCATGCGCCACGACAACCTCCGGGCGGGCTTCGCCGTCCGCGGTCTGGAGACACCCGTCCAGGTCGTACGGGACACCGTCGAGGTGCCCTGGACGAGCCACGACCTGTCCGCGCTCGACCCCGCCGGGCAGGCCGCCGAGCGCGCACGGATCGTCGCCGAGGACGCGGCGCTCCGCTTCGACCTGACGACCGGTCCGATGCTCCGCTTCTCCCTGCTGCGGTTCTCCGGCACCCGGCACGAACTGCTCGTCGCGGACCACCACATCCTCCTGGACGGCTGGTCCATGCCCGTGGTCTGGCACGACCTGTTCGCGCTGTACGAGGGCAGGGAGCTGGCACCGGTCACGCCGTTCCGGGACTACCTGGCCTGGCTGGCCGAGCAGGACAGGGACGCGGCCGCCGAGTCCTGGCGGACGTACCTGAAGGATGTCGGCGCGCCGAGCAGGGTCGGCCACGCCGGCCTCTCCCCGCACGTCCTGCCGCGCACCTCCTCCGCCGTCCTCCCGGCCGGCCTCACCCGCGAGCTGACACGGGCCGCCGCCCGGCTCGGCGTCACCCTGAACACGGCGCTGCAGACCGCCTGGGGCCTCCAGCTCGGACGCCTGACGGGCGGCGGGGACGTCCTCTTCGGCACCACCGTCTCGGAGCGGCCGGCCGAGATCGACGGCATCGAGTCCGTCGTCGGCCTGCTCATCAACACCGTGCCGCTGCGGGTCCGTACCGAGCCCGGCGAGCCGCTCGCGGCGACCCTGAGCCGGGTCCACTCCGCCCAGCTGGAGGTCTTCCCGCACCGCCACCTCTCCCTGACCGAGATCCAGCGTCTGGCCGGTGCGAGCGAGCTGTTCGACGCGTACTACGTTTTCCAGAACTACCCCGACCAGGAGGATCCGGCCGACGGGACCGGCGGGCTGGTGGTGAGCGAGCGGACCGACGGCGCCAAGGGCGTCTCGCACTATCCGCTCGGCATCACGGTCCTGCCCGGGCATCGTCTGGAGATCCTCTTCGGTTACCACCCCGATCTGTTCGACGAGCGGCGGATCGACACCATCAAGGAATCCCTCATCGAGATCATCGAGGCCATCGCGGCGGAGGGCTCGGCATGAAGAGCTTCTTCCGTCTGATCCGCGAACTGCCCATCCCCGTGAAGATCCTGCTGCTGTGCGCGATGGCGCGCGCGGTCAGCTTCTTCGCGATCCTCGCCTACCTCCCGATCTACCTGCACGACGCGCTCGACATGAACGGCGCCACCATCGGCTACGTGCTGGGGGTCTGCCTGATCGTCGGCACCGTGGTCAGCGTGTACGGCGGCTATCTCGCCGACCGCTTCGTGAAGGTCCACTTCATGATCGCGCTCGACGTGGTGCTCACCCTCCTGTACGGCGGGCTCCCGCTGATCGGCTCGCCCGTACTGGTCATCGGCGTCCTGCTGGCCGCCAACATCGCCTCCTCGTCGATGAGCGTCACCGCCAACGCGCTCCTCGCCGATCTGCTGCCCTCGGAGAACCGCGCCAAGGTCTTCTCGCTGCGGTACTCGCTGCAGAACATCGGCGCCGCCGTCGGCCCGTTCCTGGGCGTCTGGACCGTGCAGGCCGGCCAGGGCGGTCCGTTCCTGCTCTCCGCGGGAGTGATCTTCGCGGCCCTGCTGCCGCTGCTCGTCTTCCGCAGGCTGTTCACCGGAGCCGCGGCCCAGGAGGCCGCGGCACGGCGGGAGAAGCCCGAGGAGGCGGCGGACGACGAGTCGATGAACTTCCGCGAGGTGCTGCGGGTGATGCGGGCCGACCGGCGGCTCGGGCTCTTCACCCTCGGCGGCATCCTCAGCATCGTCGTCTACGGCCCGCTGCTGACGTACATGTCGCAGTACCTGGTGACCGTCGAGTCCCGCGACACCGCCTACCAGCTGGTCGCCTACATCTCGGCCGCCAACGCCATCGTCGTGATCTCCACCCAGTACGTCATCGGCAGCAGGCTCAAGGAGAAGACGCTGCTGCGCTGGCTGACCTGGGGCACCGGGGCGTTCGTGCTCGGGCTCGTCGGCATGGCCCTGTCCACCGAGGCGTGGATCATCGTCGCCGCGATCGTCGTCTTCACGATCGGCGAGGTGATCGTCGTACCCGCCGAGTACATGTTCATCGACGCCATCGCCCCCGACAACCTGCGCGGCAGCTACTTCGGCGCACAGAACCTCGTCCACATCGGCGTGGCCATCGGCCCGATCATCTGCGGCTTCCTGCTCGTGCACGCCACGCCCGCGGCGATGTTCGCCGCGCTCGTCGCGCTCGCGATCGCCGGCTGGTGGTTCTACGTCCTCGGCTGCCGCGCCACCGCACCCAGCACCGCCACCGCCGTCGGTGCCGACGCTCAGAAAGTGAATCCGTGAGGTAGACCATGAGCTTCGACGAGATCGTCCGCAAGACCCTCTGCCCCTTCGCCAAGCCGTCGAGAATGGGACCGGCCCTCACCGTCACCACGGCCGACGTCGAGCGGGAGCTGGGTGACCACAGTGCAGCCATCGCCGACTTCTTCCGGACGGCGAGGGAAGCGCGGCTCGACGGCATGGTGATCACCTTCGAGGACGAGACCCTCGGCGCGTCACTGGCGTCGCTGACCCGGCTGACCAGGCGGTTCTTCGAAACGCTCTGCACGCTCTGGCCGAGCGTCTACATCCAGGACTCGCCCGAGCCGGACGAGACCTGGTACGCCATGATCGAGGGCGAGCGGTTCTTCGTCGTCTCCTTCGCCCCCTGCTATCCGGAGCACTCGCCGCGCTACAACCACGGAAGCCCCCACACGTACTTCCTGCTCCAGCCGGCCTCCACCTTCGAGCGGCACGCGGAGGCGATCGACAGGCGCAGGCAGCGGATCCACCGGGCGTTCACGGCCGTGGGAAAGCCCTACGACGCCCAACTCGCCAACGTCGAGAACGACATGTTCAAGTCCGTCATGCCGATCGCGCCGATCGACCGGCACATCCCGTGGTGGGAGGCCGCCGTTCCGGCGGAGCCCGGCGGGGCGAGGCGGGCGGGGTAGATGATCGAGACGCTCCTGCCCCGGCCGGTCGCGACCGCGGAGGCGTTCGGCGACCCGCCGGGGGAACCGGTCCCCTTCCCCGGGGAGGAGCATCTTCTGCCCGGCGCCGTGCCCTCGCGGCGCCGGGAGTTCATCACCGCGAGGGACTGCGCGCGGCGGGCGCTCGACCGGCTCGGCGTGCCGCCCGTACCCCTCCCGTACGACTCCTCCCGCGCCCCCGTCTGGCCGGCCGGCTTCGTCGGCAGCATCACGCACTGCACCGGCTACCGGGCCGCGGCCGTCGCGCGGGCGACGGACGTGGCCGCCCTCGGTGTCGACGCCGAGCCGCACGGCCCGCTCGACGGCACCGGCGTGCTGTCCATGGTGAGCGGTGCCGAGGAGCGGGCCCACCTCGCCGAGCTGGCTGCCGTGCGGCCGGACGTCCACTGGGACCGGGCCCTGTTCAGCGCCAAGGAGAGCGTGTTCAAGGCGTGGTTCCCGCTGACCGGGCGGTGGCTGGACTTCTCCGAGGCCACCGTCGCCTTCCAGCCGCGCACGGAGACCTTCACCGCCCGCCTGCACGTCGAAGGACCCCTGGTCGACGGCGTACGGACGGCCGTCTTCGAGGGGGGTTTTCTGGTCGGCGACGGGCTGGTGATCACCGCGACGGCGGTGCGCCGGGCGACCCTGACGGGGCGGGGTGCGGAGAATGACCCCGATCCGTCACGACCGAGAGGGCCCCGATGACGCGTGTGACGCTTCCGGCCTATGGGTGGGACTCCGACTGGGCGGACGCGTTCGCGCCGTACGAGGGAACGGGTCTCGTGCCCGGCCGGGTCGTACGGGTGGACCGCGGGCGCTGCGAACTCGTCCTGGACGGCGCCGAGGTGGGGGAGGTGGCGGCCGAGGACGCCGCCGTCCGTACGGTACGGGCCGACACCGAACCGGTCCTCGGCTCCGACCCGCGCGACGCCCCCTGTACGGGCGACTGGGCCGTGGTCGACACCGCTCCCGCGAGCGGCCCCGTCGTCCGCGCGCTGCTGCCCCGCCGTACCCGCTTCACCCGTTCGACCTCCTCCGCCCGCTCGGAGGGGCAGGTCCTCGCGGCCAACATCGACCTGGCCCTGATCGCGGTCTCGCTGGCCGTCGAACTCGACCTGGGCCGGCTGGAGCGCTTCCTCTCGCTGGCCTGGTCCAGCGGAGCCCAGCCCGTCGTCGTCCTGACCAAGACGGACCTCGTCCCCGACATCACCCATCTCGTGAGCGACGTCGAGCGGGCGGGCCCGGGGGCCGCCGTCTTCCCCGTCAGCGCGGTCAGCGGCGCCGGTCTCGACGTCCTGGCCGGCGAACTGACGGGCCGCACCTCCGCGTTGCTCGGCCAGTCGGGCGTCGGCAAGTCCACGCTGGTGAACGCCCTGCTCGGTGTCGCGGAGCAGGAGTCGGGCCCGGTCCGGGGCAGCGACGGCAAGGGCCGCCACACCACCACGACCCGCGATCTGCTGCTCCTGCCCCGCGGCGGGCTGCTGATCGACACCCCGGGGCTTCGCGGGGTGGGGCTGTGGGAGGCCAACGAGGGTCTGTCGCAGGTGTTCGCGGAGATCGAGGAACTGGCCGCTCACTGCCGCTTCCACGACTGCGAGCACCATGCCGAGCCGGACTGCGCGGTGCTCGCGGCGGTCGAGGACGGGACGCTGTCGCACCGCCGGTTCGAGAGCTATCGCAAACTCCTGCGCGAGAGCGCCTGGATCGCCTCACGCACCGACGCGCGACTGCGCGCCGAACTGAGCCGGGAGTGGAAACGCCGGGAGGCGGCAGGTCGGGAGATGTACGAACGCAAGCGTGGCGGGAAACACCGTAAGGCGTTCTGACGGTGGTCCGAGCACCGTCGGAGCCGTGGATCTGGCCACTTGCAGCCACTGCACCATGGTGCCATCCGAACTTCTTGTAGCGCCCGTTCGGCCCCTGGCAGATTACTCAGCGGCGGCCGCCGGCCGACAGCCACACAATGGCCAGCTCGCCGGCCCGCCTGCGGAATTGAGTATTTCACTCAGGTCACTTCGATGGAATCGGACGGGAAAATGCGAAGCAAGGCATTCGTCTACCTGATCTCGTGCGCCGCGGCCGTGACGACGACGGTCCTGGGGGCCACCACCGCGCAGGCGGCGCAGACCCACGAGGTCGCGTCCGCTCCGGCGGCCGGCACGACCGCAGTCACCCCCGTTCCGAACGGCGACGGCGGCGACAGCTGGGGCTGGGACTGACGGCCGGATCCCCAGGCCCCGACACCCATACCCCAGAGAGGGCGAATTCCGTGACCATTGACCAGGGCGTACTCCACTACGACTTGTCCGCCGACGAAGTCGCCCAGCTGGACGTGCTGATCGCCGGACTGGCCGGGACGGGCTGCGATCCGGGCGGCCCGCGCTTCCACGACGAGGCATGGGAGCTCGCCGCGCGACTCCCGGTGGGCGTGCGGAAGTTCCTCGCGGAGTTCCGGCGCGACGATCCGGCCGCCGCTTTCAAGATCAGGGGATTCGCGGTCGACGACAGTGCCGTGGGACCCACTCCGCGGAACTGGGCGGAAGCCGCCGCGTCGCTGCGCACCCGGCGTGAGGAACTCTTCCTTTCCTTGATCGGCAAGTGCCTCGGTGAGGTCTTCAGCTGGCCGACTTTGCAATCCGGAAGAATGATCCAGAATGTGCTGCCGATCGCCGGTGAGGAGAACGAGCAGAGCGGCCACGGCAGCGACGTCCTGCTCGAATGGCATACCGAGGACGGGTTCCACCCCTATCGTTGCGACTATCTCGCCCTGTTCGGAATCCGTAACCACGACCGAGTTCCGACCACCGTCGCCTCCATACGCGATGTGACGCTGAGTGCGGAAACGCGCAGGGTCCTCGGTGAGCCGCGGTTCTACATTCTTCCGGACGACGAGCACCTGCGGCAGCTCGCCGCGCAGCAGCCGGACCACCCGGGCCTGTTGCGGATGCGGGCGATGCGCGAGACGCCGGAGCCGGTGGCGGTGCTGTTCGGCGCGCCGGACTCGCCGTACCTGCGGATCGACCCCTTCTTCATGCGCTGCGTGGAGGGGGACGCCGCGGCCGAACAGGCGCTCAAGGAGCTCGTGCGCGAGCTGGAGGCGGCGACCCGCGACGTGGTCGTGGAGGCGGGCTCGCTCCTCGTCGTCGACAACTACCTCGCCGTGCACGGCCGCAAGGCGTTCACCGCCCGCTACGACGGCACCGACCGGTGGCTGCAGAAGGCGATCATCACCCGTGACCTGCGCAAGTCCCGCGACACCCGGGACACCGCCGCCGGCCGGGTGCTGATCTGATGCCCGTGGAGCGAAGCGGAAGAGAGGTGTGATGGCGGCGTCCGAAGGTGTCCCCGTGGACGCGATCGTCCTGGCCGACGTCGCGATCGTCCTGGTCGTGGGTGCCGTGATGGTCCGGCTCGGCCGGCGACTGCACCAGCCGCCGGTGGTCGCGGAGATCGCGGCCGGTCTGATGCTCGGCCCCAGTCTGCTGGGGCTGCTGCCCGGTGACCTGCCCTCGCTGCTGTTCCCGCCCGAGGCCCGGCCGGGCCTCTCCGCCCTCGCGCAGCTGGGACTCGCGCTCTTCATGTTCCTGGCGGGCTGGGAGCTGGACCTGGGCGTACTGCGCGGCCGGATCAGGTCGGTGGGGTCGACGGCCTTCCTCGCCATGGCCGTCCCCTTCGTGGTGGGGGCAGGGGCGGCGGCGCTGCTGTACCGCTCGTCGGCGCCCGAGGGCGTCGGCTCGGAGATGTTCGTGCTCTACATGGCGACGGCGTTCTCCATCACGGCGTTCCCGGTCCTCGCCCGCATCATCCGGGACCGTCGGCTCGGCCACACCCGCGTGGGCACGACGGCGATGGCCTGCGCGGCGGCGGGCGACGTGGTCGCCTGGTGCGTGCTGGTCCTGGTGGTGGCGCTCGCGGGCACCGGCGGTGCCGGCGACTCCGGCGGCGCGGCCGACGGCATGGGCGGGCTGCTCACGGTCATCGCCCTGACCATCGCCTACGCGGCCGCCATGGCCCTCGTCGTCCGACCCCTGCTGCACCGGGCGCTGCGCCTCGCGGCCGGAGGCCGGCAGGAGACCGGCGTACGGCTCGTGCTGATCGTCGCCGGTGTGCTGCTCTCCTCGTACGCCACCACCTGGATCGGCATCCACGCCATCTTCGGGGCCTTCGCCTTCGGCCTGGTCATGCCCCGCAAGGACGCTCCGCGGCTGCACCGGCAGATCGGCGCGCCGCTGGAGAAGGCGGCCGGGCTGCTGCTCCCGGTCTTCTTCGTCATCACCGGCCTCTCCGTCGACATCGGCGGCCTCGGCTGGTCCGGGCTGCTCGCGCTGCTGCTCATCCTGGTGACCGCGGTGGTCGGGAAGTTCGCGGGTGCGGCGATCCCCGCGCGACTCTCGGGGATGAGCTGGCGGGACGCGGGCGCGTTCGGAACGCTGATGAACACCCGCGGTCTCACGGAGATCGTGATCCTCGGAATCGGCCGGGACCTGGGCCTGATCGGACCCGAGCTGTTCACCGCCATGGTGCTCATGGCCCTGGTGACCACGGCGATGGCGGGCCCGCTGCTTCGCCTGCTGGGGATCGGGGAAGCCTCCTCGTTGTCGTTGCCGGAGCAGCCGGCAGGAGACCGCAAACAGCCGATCGGAGCCAAGGGATGAACCCCGCACGGTACTTCGGTTACGAACTCCGCCCCGACGGCACGGTCGTCCTCACGCGCCGCTGCCGGATCATCGGGGTGGTGCGGGGCGACGCCGAGGTCGGGCGGTTCCTCGACGAGATGACGGGTGCGGGCGACAACCGCCAGGAGGCCCTGGCCCGCTGGGCGGCCCGGATCTCGGTCTAGGGCCGCCGTCGATCCGGTCCCCGTCGGCGTGGGCCGTTCGCCGCGGGGCTCAGTCGGGCAGGAACTCCAGTTCCAGGCGGTGCAGATGGACCGTGTCCATCAGGATGTCGACGGCCGTGACACGGGCGTCGAGGACCGTGAAGGTGAGCACCGAGGCCGCGGTTCCGGTGGGGGACACCAGGCCCGCGGCGCCGTCCACCAGCGCGACCCGTGCCGACCCGGCCCGCTCCGCGAGACGGGCCGCCACCGCCTGGGCCCCGTGCGCGGTGGTCGCCCCGTTCCGTATCGCCTCCGGGTCCGCCCGCAGCACCGCGTCGGGGTCGAGGAGCGCGAGCAGCGCGTCGGCCTCGCCGGCCCGGGACGCGTCGCGCACCGCCACGACGACCTCGCGCTGGTGCGCCAGGTCCGGCTCCGGCATCTCCTCCGTGCCCTGCATCCGCCGCCTGGCCCGGGCCGCCAGCTGCCGAGCGGCGGCCGGGGTGCGCTCCACGACCGGGGCGATCTCCTCGAAGGGCACCTCGAACATGTCGTGGAGCACGAAGGCCACCCGCTCGGCGGGTGTCAGCGTGTCCAGGAATTCGAGCAGCTCCCGCTCCTCGGGGTCGACGCTCCGTCCCGGCTCGGCCGCGCCCCACGGGTTCCAGGGGTCCTCGCGCTGCGACTCGCGTGCGCGGAGCCGGTCCAGACAGACCCGGGCGACGGCCGCGGTCGGCCGGCGGCCCGGATCGACGTCGTCCTCGTCGGTGTGTTCGGGACCGGTGCGGCCCAGCCGCTGCTCCGCCTCCCGCACGGCGTCGTCCGCCGAGCCGAAGGAGCCGAGGAGCCGGTGGGCGACGGCACGCAGTCGCGGCCTGTGTTCCTCGAAGCGGTCCGTCAGGGACGCATGCCCGTCTTTGTTCACCGCGTGATCGGCCACCTGTCGCAACCTCCGTGAGGCAGGGCGTCACGGTCATCGGGCCCGGAAGGAGCGGCACCCGCTCGTCGGGCCGTGTCGGGCGGAGCCGGGGGGCGCCCCGGGGGGGCGTCCCGCGCGACATCCCGTCCGCGACGGAGTTCAGTCGCCGTGCCCCGTTCCGCCGCTGCCGAAGCCCCCGCTGGAGATCCCGCCCCACTTGCGCTTCTCCTCGCTGGGCGGGTCCGGCGATTCCTCGCCGCCGTGCTTCAGCTCGTAGGGCATGAGCCGGTGCTCACCGTCGGTGTGCGGCATCTCGTGGGGCCTGCGGTACTCGGACGTCTCACCGGGCAGGCCGCCCTCCGGCCGGTGTGGCTGCTCCTCGGGCTTGGGCGTCGGGGACTCCTTGTCCCTGACCCGCATCCCCAGCCAGAACGCACCCATCAGTACGGCGACCAGGACCAGGCCACCGAGAACCTGTGCCATCCCCGACTGCCAGACTCCGGCCGCCGTGGTGACCTCCGCGGAATCCAAGAGAAAAGCGTTCATGCTTCAGGGATACCCCCTTTCGGCCACTATGGACATTTCAAGCCACTCGAACTCGTGTGAAACATTTCCGCGCCCCCGTCGCGTCAATGAGGTGAAGGACGACAGCGACGGGGGGAAGGGGTATGGGACATGCCCGAGCGGAGGAGTTCCTGGAGTTCGCATCCGCGCGGACGGGGCACCTGTTCAGGTCGGCATGCCTGCTGACCAGCGGTGACACCCACCTCGCGGAGGACCTGGTGCAGGAGACGCTGGGCCGGATGTACGCGCTGTGGGGACGCGTCCAGCGGATCGGCAATCCCGCCGCGTACGCGCACACCGTTCTCGTGCGCACCTTCCTCAGTCATCAGCGGCGACGCTCCGCGACCGAGCGCCCCCTCGGCGAGCTGCCCGACCGCGCCCCGGAGACGGGGGACGACCCGGCGCTGCGGATCGCGCTGCTCGACGCCCTGGCCTCACTGGCGCCCAAGGACCGGGCGGTCGTGGTGCTGCGGTACTGGGAGGACCGCAGCGTGGAGGAGACCGCCGAGGCGCTGCAGGTGAGCTCTGCCGCGGTACGCACCCGCTCCGTACGGGCGCTCGGCCGGCTCAGGGAACGGCTCGGCGGCGGCATCGCCGAGTTCGCACGCCTCTGACCAGGCACGTCAGAACTTCTGGACCTTTCATTCACCCATGGATCGGAGACGGTGATTCGGCATGCCCCTGAACGAGGGACACGAACGCTTCGAGGAGGAACTCGGCGCGGTCCTGCGCCGCACCGGCGAGGGCTTCGCCACCGACGACAGCCGCGGCCTGGTGGCCGGCGGGCTCGCCCGCGGCAGGCGCCGCCTGGTGCGCCGCCGCGTGGGCGCGATCACGGGCAGCGTGCTGGCGCTCGCGGTGGTCGCCGCCGGCGGCGCGTACGGCGGCGGCCTGCTGGGCCGGGGCGGGGGAGCCGAGGGCTCCTCCGTCGCCGCGCCGGCGCCGCCGCGGGACGGGGGAGGTCAGGACGGCGCCGGGGGCCGGGCCGTACCGGTGGAGACGCACGCCCGGGACAAGGCCGCACCGGCCGACAACCCCACGGCCACGGCGCCCGCCGACGGACCCACGTCCACGGCACCGGCCGGCAAGCCCGAGGCCACGACGCCCGCCGACAAGCCGGGAGCCACCGCGCCGGGCACCGACACCGCACCGCCGGTGCCGAGCGGCCAGGGCGTCACGGCCACGCTCCGCTCGCTGCTGCCTAAGGGCCTGAGGGTGACCTCGCAGGGCGGCGACGGCGAGTACGGATACGTGGTCGTCGACGACGGCAAGGGCAAGAGCCTCGTCCAGGTCAACGTCCAGCACGACATGGGCGACCAGTCCTGCGCGCTGTACTGCGAGGGCTCCACCACCCTGCCCGACGGGGGTTTCCTGAAGCTGACCCAGCAGCGCGGCGAGAAGGGCGGCGCGGGCGTGGTCTGGTGGTCGGCCGACACCATGGACAAGGACGGCTTCCGCGTCGTGGTCTCCGCCTTCAACTCGGGCGCGCAGAACACGAAGGCGACGCGGGCCGAGCCCGCGCTGACGATGGCGCAGCTCAAGGCGATCGTCCTCGACCCGAAGTGGACGAAGACCTACGCGAACTAGGGAGCGTCCGGAACGTATCGTCCTCCGCCCGCAGGGCGTCGCGGGGCGGGCGAGACTCTCCGGACGACACGCCCAGGGCGTCGATCCCCGATTCGGCGGCCGGCCGGACCCCGGCGGGGGCCCGGCCGGCCGCTCCTTCCGGCCGCGTGACGGCCGAAGCGGGCCGTCGGACCCCCAGCGGCGTGACAGGCGCGGAAGGGCCGGTGGACCTCGCGTCGCACACCGTCCGGCCCGGGGCGGGACCCGCGAGCCGGCCCGCTCCGCCCGGCCGCTACTTCGCGTCCGCGTACCGCTCCACCGTCGCCGTCGTGAAAGGGAAGCGCACCGGCGTCGTGCCGAACGCGATCCGGCCCGCCTCGTCCCCCGCCGCGCGGATCGCCGCCGTGACCGCCTCGGCCTCCTCCGCCGGACAGTGCACGATCACCTCGTCGTGCTGGAAGAAGACCAGCTCGGCCCGCATCCCCGCGGTGGCGCGCCGCAGCGACGCCAGCATCAGCAGCGCCCAGTCCGCGGCGCTGCCCTGCACCACGAAGTTCCGGGTGAACCGCCCACGCGCCCGCGCGTTTCCGGAGGCGTACCCCGGAGTGAACCCGTCCTCCGCCACGACCTCCTCGGCGCCCTCCTGAGGGATCCCCGCCTCCTCGTCCTCGCCCGCGCCGACCGCGCGCGGACTGGTCCGGCCGAGCCACGTCCGCACGAGCCGGCCCTCCTCGCCGGCCTTCGCCGCGTCGTCCACGTAGGCCACCGCCCGCGGGAAGCGGCGGCGCAGCGCGGCCAGGTTCTTCAGGCCGTCCCCGCTGGTCTGGCCGTAGATCGCGCCGAGCAGCGCGATCTTCGCGTGGTCGCGGTCGCCGGAGAACGCGCGGTCCGACAGCCGGGTGTACAGGTCGTCCGGGTGCCCGGCGACCTCCATCAGACCGGGGTCGCGGGAGATCGCGGCCAGCACCCGGGGCTCCATCTGGTCGGCGTCGGCGACGACCAGCCGCCAGCCCTCGTCGGCCACGACCGCGCGCCGGATGACCTTGGGGATCTGCAGCGCGCCCCCGCCGTTGGTCGTCCAGCGGCCGCTGACCGTCCCCCCGGGCAGGTACTCGGGGCGGAAGCGGCCGTCGCGCACCCAGTCCTGGAGCCAGGACCAGCCGTGAGCCGTCCAGATCCGGTACAGCTTCTTGTACGCGACGAGCGGCGCGACCGCCGGGTGGTCCAGCTCCTCCAACTCCCAGCGGCGCGTGGACCGCACCCGGATACCGGCCTGTGCGAAGGCTTTGACGACATCGGCGGGCAGGTCGGGTCGGACGCGCCGGCCGAACGCGGCGGAGACCTCGTCGGCGAGTTCGGCGAGCCTGCGCGGCTCGCCGCCTCCCGCGTACCGCTCGCCCAGCAGCTCGTGCAGCACCTCCCGGTGCACATCGGCTCGCCAGGGGAGCCCGGACCGGTGCATCTCGGCGGCGACGAGCATTCCCGCGGACTCGGCGGCCGTGAGCAGCCGCATCCGCCCCGGATGCTCGGTCAGGTCGTGCCGGCGCTGCTGCTCCGCGTACACCGCGAGGAGGTCCTCGAAGGAGACGGCCGTGGCGCTGGGTCTCGCCTCGAAGAGGGAGTCCTGCGAGCCGGGCTCCGCGGCCCGCTGCGGCGGGTCGGGCGGCACGGGACCGTTCCGCAGGCGCGCGAGGGCGGCGGCAGCGGACCGGGGCTCCCCGAGGCGCCCCTCGTGGCCGAGGAGGAGCTGCTCGGCCACCTCGATGTCGTAACAGCGCTCGACGCGGACGTCGGCGGCGAGGAGCCGTGGATACACCTCGGCCGTCGACCGCCACACCCAGCGGGTGACACCGGGCCGCGCCCGGACGGCCTCGGCGAGGTCCGGCTCGCGGACGACGGGCCCGGTGGGCAGCCCGTCGGGGCCGAGCGGGACGAGCCGCGCCCCGTCCCCCTCCGCCTCGGCGGCCAGCGCCCACCTCTCGCTCATGGGTGCGAGTCTGGCACCCGCCACTGACAGCGGCCCCGATCACGCGCCGCGCGCGCTCAGGCCGCCTTGTGGAACAGCGCCGCGGCCTCCCCGCGCGAGCCCACCCCCAGCTTCGTCAGGATCTTGGCGACGTGGAACTTCACCGTCGACTCGCTGATGTGGAGTTCCTGGGCGATCTGCCGGTTGCGGTGGCCGAGCGCGAGGTGGGTGAGGACCTCCAGTTCGCGTTCACCGAGGTCGGCGAGCGGGTTCACCGCGCCGTGCGGAGCGTCCGGGGTGGCGAGCGGGATCACGGCCGTCATGGTCGTGCCCCAGCCCCGGACCGCCTCCATGTCCAGGTGTCCCCCCAGCACCTCCAGCCGGTCGGTGACGCTGCCCGCCCCCAGGTCGCAGCGCTCCAGCGCGCCCGACCCGTCGTCCCGCACGGTCGCCCGCAGCTCGTGCTCGGTGAGCTGCCAGCCGACATGGACCCGGCGCACGGAGTCCTGCTCCAGCACCACCAGCAGCAGCGCCCGCACGATGGCCCGGGCGCTGTGCGCCACGTCCGCGGCGAGGGAGCGGCCGGAGTCCGGCGGGCCGAGTTCGAGCCCGACCGGCGTGTGCCGGAGCATCGGCCGCAACTCCTCGGCGAGCCGGGCGAAGGCGTCCGGGGCCGGCTCCTCCGCGATCGCCCGCTCGCGCGTGGTGGCGGCACGCATCTCGATCAACGCGGAGGCCGCGAGGTCGGTGGCGGTCGCCCGGGCCGTCGCGTCGTCGAGCGCCCGGCTGCGCAGCACCCCGAGAACACCGGAGACGGCGGCGGCGTGGGCCGTCGAGAGCTCCGCGACGACCCGGGCCCGGGTGTCGGCCGCGGCGCGCGAACGCGCCAGCGCCCCCGGCATCGCCTCCACCGCGAACCGGTCGAAGTGGCTGGTCACCAGGTCCCAGAGCGCTTGCACCACGCCGAGCCGGTCCTCGTCGACGCGCACCGAGCCCTCGTCCCGGACGAGGACGAGGACGGAGCGGCGCGCCGTCGCGTCGCTGGTGACCGCGACGACCTCGCGCTCCCGCCCGCCGATCGTGGCCCGCCCCTGCCACGGGCTTCCGGGGGTGCCGGTGGCCAGCATCGTGGTGAGTTCGGCCGCGACGAGCAGCTCGGTCTCGCCGACGGTCTTGAACGGCGAGTGGGCGCAGTGCGTGGAGAGTTCGGCGGCTCCCCGGTGTGGGATCAGGGGCGCGAGGGCGGCCGAGAGGCGGGGCAGGATCTCCCCGAGCGGCTGCCGGATGATCTCGTACGCCGTGGTCAGCGTCGTCGCGTCCATGGACGCAGCGTAGTCAGGGGGCTGGTCCCGGGGACTGTCCTTTCGGCCAGGTGGGACTGGCCGTTGGGAGGGCGGAGCGGGGGCGGTGGCGATCGCAGGCTTGGTCCATCGAAGCAGCGAGCGTTCGACGAGGGTCCACGGAGGCGGAGATGGAAGCGATCACGTACGAGGAGTTCGGCGGACCGGAGGTCCTGCGCCACGAGGCAGGGGTGACCGTGCCCGAGCCCGGTGCCGGCGCGGTACGGGTGAAGGTGGCGGCTGTCGGCGTCAACCCCGTCGACCACAAGCGGCGTCACGGCTGGGTCGAGGCGTTCTACCCGACGACGTTCCCGGCCGTGCCCGGCCTGGAGTTCGCCGGCACGGTGGACGCGCTCGGGGAGGGCGTGACGGGGGTCGAGGTCGGTGACGAGGTCTTCGGCTGGACGACGACCGGCGCCTACGCCGAGTACGCCCTGGCCGAGGTCTTCGCCCCCAAGCCGGCCGGTCTGACCTGGGAGCGGGCCGCGAGCCTCCCGGTGGCCGGCGAGACCGCCCAGCGGGTCCTGGACCTGCTCGGGGTGGAGCGGGGCGAGACGCTGCTGCTGCACGGCGCCGCGGGCGTCGTCGGCTCGGTGGCCGTCCAGCTCGCGGTGGCGGCCGGGGTGACGGTGGTCGGCACCGCCTCGGAGCCCAACCACGCGTACCTGCGCTCGCTGGGCGCGATCCCGGTGGCGTACGGCGACGGGCTCGCCGACCGGGTCCGCGCGGCCGCGCCCCAGGGCGTCGACGCGGTCTTCGACGCGGCGGGCCATGACACGCTGCCGGTCTCGGTCGAGCTGACGGGCGGCGCGAAGGAGCGCATCGTCACGATCGCGGCGGTGGACGCGGAGGAGCACGGCATCGTCTTCAGCGGGGTCACGGTCGCCCCGGAGACCGCCCGCACCTGGCTGGCCGCCCACGCCCGGCTGGCGGTCGAGGGCACCTTGGCGGTCCGCGTCGCGGAAACCCTCCCGCTGAAGGAAGCGGCACGGGCGCAGGAACTCAGCGAATCGGGCCATGCGCGCGGCAAGGTGATCCTGCTGCCTTAGAAGATCACTGCAGGACTGCCTCGGCCCGCATGGAGAGGAAGTTCGCCTTGTAGGCGTCGTGTGCCGCCGCGCCGGCGAGGCGGATCAGTGCCTCGTCGTTCTCCCGCAGGGAGGAGGTGTCCAGGTTGTGCGAGCCGGTGAAGGTCCACTTCGTGTCCGGGTGGCCCGCGTAGTTGCCCTCGACGAGCAGGTACTTGGAGTGGACGAAGTAGCCGCCGGCGTCGAGGCGGTAGGGCTTGATGCGGGGGTGGCCCTGCAGCGTCGCGAGATCGTTGGAGTCCTTGTAGACGATCTCGATCCAGCAGTCCTGGTCGGCCAGCGAGCGCAGCTTGGTAGCGATCTCGTCCCGGTGCAGGGCCCACGCGGCGATCCGCACGATGGTCTTGTGGGAGGTCGTGCCGGTGGTCGTGTTCCCGGTGCAGGAGACGTTGTTCAGGAAGCCGAGCACGATGTCGCCGCTCTGCTGCGGGAAGAAGTAGTACTTCGCGTCGCCGGCTTCGCCCGTCCGGTAGTAGTCGCTCGTCTTGCTCATCGCGGCGAGATCGTTGAAGTAGTCGGTGTACGCCGTGTAGAGGGCGGTGTTGCCGACCACGGTGTACGCGTTGTTCCACTGCCGGGTGGTGGCCGACGCCGTCTGGTTGGCGGAGCTCTGGATGACCACGTCCTCGGCGACGCCCTCATCGCCGACGCGGGAGAAGGTGAAGAACTTGTTGTGGTTGATCGGGTTCGTGCCGCCGGCCGCGATGCAGGCGCCGCCTGCGGTGCACACCTGAACCCAGGAGCGCTGGGACCTGTCGGTCCCCAGGGCGGCGATCAGGTTCTGCGCGGGTGCCGGGGTGGGCGATTCGACGGACTTGTGATCCAGGACCACGCGGACGTTGACGCCGCGCAGGTGCGCGGCGACCAGGGCATCGGTGAAGTCCTGGTCCTGCATGACGTACAGGGCCGCCCGCAGGGTGCGATCCCCTTGGGTGCGGTCGATGGCCTGGATGATGTGGTTCTTCACGGCGTCCTGTTCGGCCGCCGTCCCCTTCGGGTTGTTGAAGACGGCACCGGTGACGACGGGTGGCGCGTCGTCGGCGGCGGCGGGGGCGATGCCTGAGATCACAAGGGCGAGGGCGACCGCAACGGTCGCCCAGAAACGCTGGTGTATGACTCCTCCTGGGCTCGATGGTGGCATGAGCCTGCCATGCGTCCTCCGTGAGTGGGAACGAAAGGCTCCGCTGGGTGCGGGGTCAGGGGGACAGGAGGAGATCCGGACGCCGTAGCCCTTCGTGGCAGCGAGCGCCGCTCCGGCGGCGGCTCCCGCCTTGCTCCCGGAGCTGGGTTGGGGCGAACGTTGCCTGATGCGGCACTAGGCGGCCTCTCTTCGTTCGGCGTCGCAGTCGCGGCAGCGGCCGGGCTCCGGGGAGCGGAAGGCCCGGTCGCACTCCTCGCAGGTCTGGAAGGGGTCGGGTGCCGGTGGCCGGGCGGGCAGGGGTGGCGGCAGCAGGGCCGTGAGTCGGTGGGCGACGAGCCCGGCCGGGCTTCTGAGCTGGTCGGGGAGGCAGGCGGAGAGGGTGCGGCGGACGGCGTCGGGGTGGGCACCGCGCTCGAACCAGGCGGTGACACCGGGGGCGAGGCGTCGGACGTCCCGCTCGGCGAGGAGAAGCCGGGGTTCGTACAGGCGCAGCCCGGCGAGGAGTTCGGCGGCGGGGCGGTGCGCCTGAGGAAGCGCGGGCGGGGGCGGCGGGGGCGGCGGCGGAAGTTTCGGGGCCGGGCGCGGGGCGGGGGCCGGAGGCGACGGGGGTGTCTCCGGTACGGGCTCCTGGTGCGCCGGCGGCGTGGGTGGCACCGGCGGCGTGGGTGGCGTCTCCGGCGGGGGCTCCGGTTCAGCCCCTGGTCGGTTGTACGAGACCGTGCGCGGAACCAGCCGCCCGTTGGGCAGACGCTCGTTGAAGCGCTTCAGGTAGCCCGCCGCCTCCAGCTCGCGCATGGCGGCGGCGACACGCAGCTCTCCCTCCGGGAAACGGTCGGCGATGGCCTTGATGCCGACGGAGGCCCCGGCGGGCAGCGACTGGATGTGGACGGCGAGTCCGATCGCCAGCAGCGAGAGCTCGTGGTGCTGGGCGAGGTGGTTGCCGACGACCGTGTAGCCGGTCGTGAGGCGGACATTGACGTGAATGAGTCCGGCGGGGCGCGAGGTCGCGCTAGGCTGCTGATAAGCCATCGGGAAGCTACTACTTCCTACTGGTAAGCCATCGGGGAAGCTACTACTTCCTCGTTGGTCAGGCCCTCGGTCGGGATCGCTAGTCCCGTCGAGGGCCGACGTCTGTCTGGGGTCGGCGAGAGCATATGCCAGGCAACCAGTCCCAAATCCAGCCCAGTTGGCACAGATCACCCGTGTGAGTGACCGGTGATCGACGGGGAGGCTGGAGGGGTGGGGTGGGTACTTTCCCCCGGTTTCTTTAAAGCTTTTCCGTCGTGGCCTGCCGCGTCGCGGCCCCCCGCTACGCGGCGGGAACGTCCTCACGGGAGCCCGATCACCGCCCAGACCGTCTTGCGCGGCACGGGCCCCGACGACACGCCCCACTGGTCCGCGAGCGCCTCGACGAGCAGCAGCCCCCGCCCCGACTCGGCCACGCCCGCACCCCTCAGGACCGGGACGCGGTCGCCCCGGGTGTCGGTCACCTCGATACGGAGCGTGGTCGCCGTCGCCGAGAGCGCCAGGTGGAAGTCCCGTCCGGGCACCCGACCGTGGGTCACCGCGTTGGCGGCGAGCTCGGCGACGACATGGGCCGCCTTCTCCGTGACGGCCTCCAGATCCCAGGACCGGAGCTGTTCGACGGCCAGGAGCCGGGCGAGGCGGGCGCCCCTGCGCGTAGCGGAGAGCTGAATTCCGAACTGGCGTACAGACGCCAACACTTGGGGGGTTTCTTGATTCATGTCACTCAGCGTGGTGGGCCGTACGTACGCTGCCCAGCGAGGACGCCCTTACGTACGGTGATTGTCCCGAGACTGTCCGGTGCTGTCCCGGCTGTCCCGCGCGGCCGTCGGGTACGGCGGCGCTGAGCACAGGTACGGCATCACGGAGGTGGGCGGGCGTGAGCGTGAGCGTGGACGAGACGGAAGAGCCGGGCTGGGAGGTCGACCCGGAGGACGAGCCGGGCGCGGCGGTGGTCGCGGCGGTGGGGCGGCAGATCAGGAAGTGGCGCGAGTCGAAGGGGCTACGGGCTGCCGAGCTCGGCGAACGGATCGGATACGGCGAGGACTTGATCCGCAAAGTGGAGCGCGGCGCCCGCATTCCTCGCACCGAGTTCCTGGACAAGGTGGACGACGCCCTGGGGGCGGGCGGGCTCATCTCGGCGATGAAGCAGGACGTGGTCGAGGTTCGGTATCCGAAGAAGCTGCGAGATCTGGCGAAGCTGGAGGCGCGGGCCGTCGAGTTCGGGCTCTACAGCAACTACAGCATGCACGGTTTGCTGCAGACCGAGGAGTTCGCGCGGGCGCTGTTCCGGACGCGACGGCCGGCGTACGGGCCGGAAGAGCTGGAGCGGCTCGTGGCGAACCACCTGGCCCGCCAGTCGGTCTTTGCCTGCCCGCCGGGGCCCGATCTCAGCTTCGTCCAGGAAGAAGTGACGCTGAGGCGGCCGGTCGGAGGGAGAATGGTGCTGCGACGTCAGCTCGAACGTCTGCTGGAGGTGGGTGAGTTGCCCAACGTCGAGATCCAGGTGATGCCGACCGAGCGCGCCGACCACCCGGGCAACGGTGGGCTGATCGAAGTGTTGAAATTCGAGGACGGTACCGCCGTAGGACGCTCCGACGGTGCTTTCAACGGCCGTGCGGTGTCCGACCCAAAGCGGCTCCGGATCTTGGAGTTGCGCTATGGCATCATCCGGGCTCAGGCTCTCACCCCCGGGGAGTCGCGGGCCTTCATCGAGGAACTGCTGGGAGAGACATGATCCGCAAGTCCGAGCTGGAGTGGTTCAAGAGCAGCTACAGCAGCAACAGCGAAGGCGATGACTGCGTCGAGGTCGCCACCACCCCCGGCGCCGTCCACGTCCGTGACTCCAAGGACACCGACCTCCCCCACCTGGGCCTCGCGCCCTCCGCCTGGGCCGCCTTCGTCCCGTACGCCGCGCAGGGCTGAACAGGGCGGGGCGGTGACCCGGCTCCGACCCCGGTCACCGCCCCGTCCACCCACCTTCGCCGGTCAGCGCGTGGCGCGCCACGCGGGGAGCGCCGAGGCGGTCATGGCGACCGCCGCGCACACCCCCGCGGCGGTGCCGACCGCCGTCCACGGCACCGAGAGGGACACCGGTGCGGACAGGGCCGCGAGGCCCGCGCCGAGGGCCCCCAGATTGACGGCCGTCACGGCCAGGCCGAGGGTCGCCCCGATCGCCACCGCCAGGGCCGCCTCGCCGGTCACGACCCGGATGATCTGCGTGCGCGTGGCGCCGGCCAGCCGGAGCGCGGCCAGCTCCGCGCCCCGTACCGATGTCGCCATCAGCAGGGTGTTGGCGAGCGCGATCACGGTGTAGACGAGGGCGATACCGAGGACCAGGAGCAGCCCGAGCCGTGTCTGCGGGCTGGTCGTGGGGTACGTGGCGGCAGCCCACTCCGCCACCGTCCGCACCGTCCCGCCCGCCGCCGCCAGCGCTGCGGGATCGGACGCCTCGATCCGGTCCACGGCCGCGCCGGGGGCGTTCGCCCGCGTCACGTACGGGCCGTTGTCGCCCGTCCCGAGTGCCAGGACCGCCACCACCCGCAGCCTCACCGGACCGCTGCCGTCCGCGAGCCACACGTCGACGGAGTCGCCGACGGACCGCCGCTCCCACTCCTCGTTGACGACGATCGACCGGTCGTCGAGATCGGCCACGTCGCCGGCGACCACCGGCAGCCGCGCCAGGTCCGCGAAGGCGGCCGGGTCCAGGACCGCCCGTGCCCCGTACTTCACCAGGGCCGCGTCCCCGTCCCGGGAGAAGACGGACGTCGTCGCGGTCGCCGAGGTGCCGGGGACCGGCCGCAGGTTCTCGCCCGTGACCACGTACCGGGCGGCGGTCTGTTCCCGCGCCTCGGCGGCCTTCGTGCTCGTCACCGTCGCCGCCGAGCCCAGGAGCGAGCCGGCCAGCGCCACGGTGACGAGGACCGGCGCGGCCACGGCGGCGGTACGGCGCACGGCGGCGGCGCTGTTCTCCCGTACGAGCAGGCCCGTCGCCCCGGGCAGCCGCAGGGCGCGCGCCACCGGGCGGACGAGCAGCGGGGAGAGCAGGGCGACGCCTGTGATCAGGAGCATCGGCAGCGTCGTGTACGTCTTGCGCTTGAGCAGCGACGACGGGTCGGTGACCCCGGTCCACACGAGCAGCCCGGCGCCGGTCAGGAGCAGCCCCGTGCCGAGCAGCGCCCGGCCGAGCGGGAGCACGTCGGTGTCGACGTCCGCCTCGCGCAGCGCCGCCGTCGGGCCCACCTTCCCGGCCCGGCGCGAGGCCGCCACCGCCCCGGCGAGGGCGACGGTCACCCCGGTCCAGAACGCGGCATGCAGGGGCCAGGTGGCGCTGCCGATCGCGAACCAGTCGGGGGCGAGGGCCCCGTCGACGAGCACCCCCGCCAGCCGGGGCGCGCCCCACGCGCCGAGCGCGCAGCCGGCGGCCGAGGCGACGACGCCGACGCCCGCGGCCTCGGCGAGCAGCATCCGCCGGACCTGGCCGGGGGTGGCACCGGCGGTGCGCAGGAGACCGAACTCCCTCCGGCGCAGCGCGACCGCGAAGGCGAACGTGGAGGCGACGACGAAGACGGAGACGAAGGTGGTGACGCCGCCGGCGGTGCCGAGCAGCGAGTTGAGGGCGATCAGCGCCTCGGCGTCCCGCTCGGGCTCCGGATCGGCGAGCCGCCGTTCGTTCCCCGTGAGGACCCGGGCCCGCTCGCCGACGAGGGCACGGACGTCGTCGGCGGGGCCATCGACCCCGACGGCGTCGGGGCCGCCTGCCGTGGTGACGGTCCAGCGGGCCTTCAGCTCGGCGAGCAGTTCGATATCCACAGGCTGTGGACGGTCGAGCGGGCGGGATACGGAGGCCGTGCCCGGCCCCCGCCGGACGTCGACGGTGACCGCGTCCTTCCCCTTCACCACCACGGGCGCGGAGGCGAACCTCCGCGGTTCCCGCTCCGGTGCGTCGAAGGTCGAGGCGAGGCCGAGGCCCATGGTGGTGAGGAGCCCGACACCGAGGGCGAGGGCGACGAAACTGCCGAGGAAGGCGGCCCAGCGGGCGCGGAGACCGGAGAGGACGACGGTCAGCACGGGACGGCCTCCGTCCCGGACGTGTCCGCCGCTGCGGTCTCCAGACCCGCCATCCGGGCCGCGACCCGCTCGACCGTGGGCCCGTACAGCTCGCCCTCGACCCGCCCGTCGACCAGGAACACCACCCGGTCCGCCCGCGCGGCCGCCACCGGGTCGTGCGTCACCATGACGATCGTCTGGCCGTCCCGGTCCACCAGCTCCCGCAGCATGGTCAGCACCTCGCGGCTGGTGGTGGAGTCCAGCGCGCCGGTCGGCTCGTCGCCGAAGAGCACCGCCGGCCGGGTGATCAGCGCCCGGGCGATCGCGACCCGCTGCTGCTGTCCGCCGGACAGCTCCCCGGGGCGGTGCGACTCCCGCCCGCCGAGCCCGACCCGTTCCAGTGCCGCGCGCACCTCGCCCCGGGACACCCGGCGCCCGGCGAGGCGCAGCGGCAGTGCCACGTTCTGCGCGGCGGTGAGCGAGGGCAGCAGGTTGAACGACTGGAAGACGAAGCCGATCCGGTCGCGGCGCAGCAGGGTGAGCCGTCGCTCGCTCAGCCCGTCGAGCGCGACCCCGCCCACCTCCACGCTCCCGCTCGTGGGCCGGTCGAGACCGGCCGCGCACTGGAGCAGCGTGGACTTGCCGGAGCCCGAGGGGCCCATGACGGCGGTGAAGGTCCCGGTGCGGAAGTCGAGGTCGACGCCGTCCAGGGCGCGGACGTCACGATGGTGGCGGTGGAGGTCGGTGAGCCGAACGGCGGTGTCGGAGTTCGTCGTTGGTGACATGGCTCAAGCGAACCGTCTCGCGCGCCGGTGATCACGACCGCTGGAGGGCGTCTTGGGGGTATGCCTGGCCCTACCCCGGCCGTACGCCCGGCCCCCGCTCCGCCGTGCGCGTCACCCCTTGCGTACGGCCGCCGCGAACACGGCGAGCGGGTCCAGCGGCTCGCGGCCCAGGAGCTCGCGCAGGCTGTTCCTCACCCCCGTGCCGTCCATGAAGCCGTGCGCGATGGCCGAGTACGTGCCCGTCAGCATCGGGACCTGGAACGCCTCGGCGCCGGACGCGGCGTGGGCGGCCCGGGCCCCGGCGAGCGTGCCGGGGGCGTACTCGGCGCCCAGCGCCCGCGCCAGGTCGGCACCGCCCAGCGGGCGCTCGCCGACGAGCTCGTACGTGCGGCCCGCGTGGGCGGCCGGGTCGGTGGCGACGGTGACGGCGACCTCGGCGAGGTCCTCGCGGGCCACCGCGGCGAGCCGGCCCGTGCCGAGGGGGCCGGTGACGCGGTTGTCGGCGTCAGGGGCGGCGATCCAGGTGAGGAACTCGGCGTACAGCCCGTTGCGCAGGACGGTCCATGCCACGCTCGACCGCCGGAGCCGCCGCTCGGTCCAGCGGTGGGCGAGCGCGTACGGGAGGTGGTCGCCGTCGCCGGAGAGGCTGGTGTAGACGATGTGCCCGACGCCGGCCCGCTCGGCGGCGGAGACGGCGGCCTCGTGACGGGCGACGACCGTGTCGTCCTCGCCGTATCCGGCGGAGATCAGCAGCAGGGTCTCGACCCCCGCGAAGGCGTCCGGCAGCGTCCCGGGCTCGTCGAAGTCGACGAGACGGGTGCCGGGCAGACCCGCGCGCGTGCCGAGGACGACGTCGTCGCGACCGGCCAGACGCTCCGCGACGAGCGAGCCGAGACCGCCGGAGACACCGGTGACGAGCAGCATGATTCCCCCGATTTCGTGATCGTGTGCGGTGACACTCATTCTTGGACCAGCGCGCGGATCCCGTAAGGAGGCACATTCATGTCAGTGGGGCACACGGAGGTAACCACCGACCCGGTCGTGAGCTGCGCCGAGGAGTGCGGGGTACGGGATGTGCAGGACCGGCTGGGCGACAAGTGGACCGTCCACGTCGTCGTCGAACTGGCCGCGGGGGCACGCCGGTTCAAGGAGCTGCAGCGGCTGGTCACCGGCATCTCGCAGCGGATGCTCACCCTGACGCTGCGCCGCCTGGAGCGGGACGGTCTGGTGACGCGGACGGTGTATCCGACGACGCCGCCGCAGGTGGAGTACGCGCTGACGGAGACCGGCCACAGCATGACGCACCTGATCAAGCAGCTGGTCGACTGGTCGCTCGACCACCGCGCGGTGATCGGCCGGGCGCGCGAGGAATGGGACGCCAAGCAGTCGTGAGCGAGACGAGAACGACGGTCGAGCGGGCCTTCGAGGCCCTGTACACGGACGACGACACGGCCCTGGACTCGGCGGCGTCCCTGCTCGCGGCGGACCGGGCGGCGGACGCGGAACTCGCCCTCCGGGGTGAGGAGTTCGTGCGGCGGGCATGGGAGCGGGGCTGGCAGCCCGCGGACCTCGTACGGCTGGTGCGGCGGGATCTCGCCGAGGAGCACGTGCGACGGGCGGGGGCCCTGATCGCCTCGGAGACGGGGCGGTACGAGCGGCTGCCGCACCGCTGGGCCGCGCAGCTGGCCGACCTCGACACCGGCCCCGTCCGCGCGGACCGCTTCTCCTCGGCGACGACGACCCTGGAGCTGTACCGGCTGCTCGTCAGGCTGCCGTCCCTCGAACCGGTGGGCCCGGTGCCCGGTGACGTGCTGCCGGCCGCCGTGGCGGGGGAGCCGCGGATGCTGACGCGCGTGCGGGCCCTGCTCGCCAAGGCGGAGGCGACGGGCTACCCGGAGGAGGCGGAGGCGCTGACGGCCAAGGCGCAGGAGCTGATGGCCCGCCACAGCCTGGACGAGGCGGCGCTGGAGTCCCGTACGCCCTCGGGGGACGTGCCGGGAGCGATCCGGATCGGGGTGGAGCCGCCGTACGAGCAGGCCAAGGCGATCCTGCTGGACGCGGTGGCGACGGCCAACCACTGCCGGGCGGTGTGGAACGAGCCGTACGGCTTCTCGACGGTCGTCGGCTTCGAGGCGGACCTCGACCCGGTGGAGCTGCTCTACACCTCGCTCCTGGTGCAGGGCACGGCGGCGATGACGCGGGCGGAGGCGGAGCAGCGGGCGGGCGGCCGGAAGCGTACGAAGTCCTTCCGGCAGTCGTTCCTGCTCGCGTACGCGAACCGGCTCGGCACCCGCCTGGCGTCCACCTCGCGCCGCGTGGCCTCCGAGACGCCGACGCTCCTCCCGGCCCTGGCCTCCCGCGAGGTCGCGGTCACGGCCCGCGCGGAGGAGATGTTCCCCGAGACGCGGACGACCCGCGTCCGCGCGATGTGGGACGAGGCGGGCTGGACCCACGGCACGACCGCCGCCGACGCGGCGGGGCTGGGGCGGGGACGGAAGGAGATCGAGGACCGTCCCTGACGGGCTCCCGGTGCCGCCCGCTCCGCCCGAGGACCTCGGCCCTCACCACTCCTTCAGCGCGGCCAGCCCCGCCGCGCAGTCCGGGTATCCGGGAGTCCAGTCGAGCTCGGCCTCGGCCCTGGCGTTGGAGACCCGCATGCTCG
Organism: Streptomyces sp. NPDC047971; assembly: GCF_040653355.1. Classification (NCBI taxonomy): domain Bacteria; kingdom Bacillati; phylum Actinomycetota; class Actinomycetes; order Kitasatosporales; family Streptomycetaceae; genus Streptomyces; species Streptomyces sp. NPDC047971. Next base: position 38,555 of record NZ_JBEZNW010000023.1, read on the forward strand.
TCGTCGAGATCTTGTGCGCGTACGGCATCGGGCGCGTCACCCACGCCGGGACCGTCATCGGCTTCGGGGTGCCGAACACCTCGGCCACCGCGCGCACATGCGCGCCGAAGCCCATCGGGGCGTCGTCCACGATGTTGTACGCCGACCCCGGCCGCCCGCCCTCGACCGCGAGCGCCACCGCGCGCGCCGCGTCGTGCAGATGGACCCAGGGCAGCACCCTGCCCCGGTCCGCGACCGCCGGCAGCTTCCGCTTCCGCAGCAGATCCACGATGGCCTCGGTGCCACCCGGCCCGTAGAACAGCCCGAACCGCAGCGCGACGCCCTCGATCCCCTCGGCGCCGAGCATCAGCTCCTCCTTGGTCCGCATCGCGTCCACGTGCCGCTGCGACGGCGCGTCCAGGCCGGCCGGTCCGAAGACGTCGTCCTCCGTGATCACCCGGTCGCCGAAGTCCCGGTATCCGTAGCCGAAGATCATCGACTCGGCGATCATCCGCCGCGCCCCGACCACGCGCGCCGCCTCCACCAGATGGGCGGTCCCGACGACGCGCAGCGCGTCGGTCGCCGCCATGTCCTGGTGCCTCATCGGGGCCTCGCGCAGCGCGGTCGCCGCATGGACGACCGTGTCGACCTCCAGCCCGTCCACCGCCCGGAGCAGGCCGTCCCGGTCCATGAGGTCGGCGACGACCTCGCTCTCCGCCCCGCGTCCCAGTCCCAGCACGGTGTGTCCGGCCGCGGTGAGCTCCTCGGCGATGTGGCGTCCGAAGACCCCGCTCGCCCCTGCCAGCAGCACGTTCCTGGATTCAGTCATGCTCATGGGACGAGCATGGGCTCCCGGACGTGACATCGCGGGGAGGTGACCCGGGACACAGGGCGCCCGGGTGAAACATCCCTTTCGCCCACGCGCCGCGGCGGACGGCGCCGGGCACGCCCTCGCCCAGCTGAGCCGGGCCGCGATGCTGATGGAGGCCCATCTGCCGGAGCGTGGCGCGCCGCCCGTCCCGGAGGCCGCGGCGCTCGCCGAGGCGCTGCGCCGGTCGACGGAGCGCGGCGCGAAGGCGGTACGGGAGCGCCGGGTGCCGGACTGGGAGGAGCTCCGCGGGGCGGTGGCGAGCGGGCGGGTGCCGGGCGACCCGCTGCTGCGCAAGGGCGCGGGCCTGCTTCTGGACGCCCTGGACGAGCTGTCGCGCGCCCTGGCCGAGGAGGACGGCGACCGGCCATGACCGATACTCGCCGGTAGCACACACAGTCGCGTAGTCGCTACGCCACCCCGCGTGCACGTGCATCTGCTCACGCATTGGCATATGAACACAGCTATGATCCGAGGAAGTTGACACCTGCACCAAGCAACTCGGGGAGCTACCAGTGCATCATGCGCATCACGCGTACAACGGCATGGCGGCCACCGAACTCGACGGTGTCGTGTGGCAGAAGAGCCGGCACAGCAACTCCCAGGGCTCCTGTGTGGAGTTCGCCAAGTTGCCCGGTGGCAACGTTGCCGTTCGCAACTCGCGCCACCCCGACGGGCCCGCTCTCGTCTACACGCCCGCCGAGATAGAGGCGCTGCTGCTCGGCGTCAAGGACGGGGAGTTCGACCACCTGGTGTGAGCGGCCGCGGTGAGCGGTCGCGAGGAGAAGGGCCCCGGCCGGAGCCGGGGCCCTTCTCGTGTACGTCGGGTGCGCCGCGTGCGCCTCGTGGGCGGCCGTCACTCGGGTCCGAGCCGGAACAGCGCCCAGACCACCTTGCCCTGGAGCGTCCCGGCCAGCGGGTGCCATCCCCAGCCGTCGCTGAAGGAGTCCACCAGGAACAGCCCCCGGCCCGACTCCGCCGCGAAGTCCTCGTCGCCCTCGCGCGTCTCGGGGCTGCGGTGGCTGGGGTCGCGTACCGCGCACACCAGTCGGCTCGTCCAGCGCATCAGGTGCAGGCGGACCGGGGGAGCGTGCCGGCCGCCCTCGCCCTGGGGGGCGTCCGACGGCAGCGCGTGGCGCAGGGCGTTGGTGACGAGTTCGGAGACGACCAGCGCGACATCGTCGAAACGCTCGGTCAGCTCCCACTGCGCGAGCGTCGCCTGTGTGAACTTCCGGGCGCCGCGCACCGCTTCGTAGCGAGGTGGCAGTGCGCAGGAGGCGGAGGTGGAGACGGCCGCGGGATCGATCGGCGGAAGCCCCTGCCGTAACGGCTCGAGCATGGTCGATCCATTCGTCCCCATGCGAGGCACTCCCGGGAATCGCGACTGTGGTGCGACAACACGAACGAGTACGCAGCTGCGCGGGGTCCATGGTTCCGAATGCGACCAAGGGATGCAAGGGCAGATGCACGTGCACGCGCCCGTCCTGTCCGACCCCGTGCCGATTCTGTCGCATATCTTCTGCCGGGTGATTTCCCTCTGATCGTGAAGTCGCCCTGAACGTGCCGCCTTTCCGTAATCGAATGTGTACGGGCTGAAGCGTTTAGTGGCACAATCCGGGGGCCCGAGACCCGCGAAGGAGAGGCTGGAGCCGTGACCGCAGTCGAATCGAGCGGAGCGAGCGGGAGCGTGGTGCGGCGCATCCTGCTGGGTTCGCAACTGAGGCGGCTGCGCGAGTCGCGCGGCATCACCCGCGAGGCGGCCGGCTACTCGATCCGCGCGTCCGAATCCAAGATCAGCCGTATGGAGTTGGGCAGGGTGAGTTTCAAGGCCAGGGACGTCGAGGATCTGCTCACGCTCTACGGCGTGAGTGACGAGTCGGAGCGCGGCTCACTCCTCGGACTGGCCCGCGAGGCCAATGTCGCCGGCTGGTGGCACAGCTTCGGCGACGTCCTGCCCGGCTGGTTCCAGACGTACATCGGCCTGGAAGGCGCCGCCTCCCTCATCCGCATCTACGAAGTCCAGTTCGTGCACGGCCTGTTGCAGACCGAGGCGTACGCGCACGCCGTCGTCACCCGCGGCATCCCCGACGCCCCGCATGCCGAGATCGAGCGCCGCGTCGCGCTCCGCCTGGAGCGCCAGAAGGTCCTCGTCTCCGAGAACGCCCCGCACTTCCACGCCGTCCTCGACGAGGCCGCGCTGCGCCGCCCCTACGGCGACCGGGCGGTGATGCAGGGACAGTTGAGGCATCTCATCGAGATCTCCGAGCACCCCAACGTCACCCTCCAGGTCATGCCCTTCAGTTATGGCGGGCACGCCGGCGAGAGCGGCGCGTTCACCATGCTGAGCTTCCCGGAGTCCGACCTCTCCGACATCGTCTATCTGGAGCAGCTGACCAGCGCCCTCTACCTCGACAAGCGCGAGGAGGTCGCCCAGTACGCGCGCGTGATGGAGCGGCTGCGCGAGGAGAGCCCCGATCCGGCCGAAAGTCGCGACCTTCTCCGAGGACTCCTCCAACTCACGTAGCACGTAAGTACGATGACGTGACATCAGTGTTGCCACAGTGTCCGCCACCGCGGGTTAAGGGGTCTCCGTACATGTCCTACTTCACCGACCTGGCCCACCAGTACATCGACGGCGAGTGGAAGCCCGGCAGCGGCTCGTGGGACATCATCGACTTCAATCCGTACACCGGTGAGAAGCTCGCCTCGATCACCGTCGCCACCGCCGACGAGGTCGACCGCGCCTACCGTGCCGCCGAGCGCGCCCAGCGCGAGTGGGCCGAGACCAACCCGTACACCCGCCGGCTCGTCTTCGAGCGCGCCCTGCGGATCGTCGAGGACCGCGAGCAGGAACTGTCCGAGACGATCATGGCCGAGCTCGGCGGCACGCGCCTGAAGGCGGCCTTCGAGCTCCACCTCGCCAAGGAGTTCCTGCGCGAGGCGATCCAGCTGGCGCTGCGCCCCGAGGGCCGGATCCTGCCCTCCCCGGTCGACGGCAAGGAGAACCGCGTCTACCGCCTGCCGGTCGGTGTCGTCGGCGTCATCTCCCCCTTCAACTTCCCCTTCCTGCTGTCGATCAAGTCGGTCGCCCCGGCGCTCGCCCTCGGCAACGCGGTCGTCCTCAAGCCGCACCAGAACACCCCGATCTGCGGCGGCACGCTCGTCGCGAAGGTCCTGGAGGAGGCCGGTCTGCCCGCCGGGCTCCTCAACGTCGTCGTCACCGACATCGCCGAGATCGGCGACGCGCTGCTGACCCACCCGGTCCCGAAGGTCATCTCCTTCACCGGCTCGGACAAGGTCGGCCGCCATGTCGCCACCGTCTGTGCCCAGAACTTCAAGCACGCCGTCCTCGAACTCGGCGGCAACAGCGCCCTGATCGTCCTCGACGACGCCGACGTCGACTACGCGGTGGACGCCGCCGTCTTCAGCCGCTTCGTGCACCAGGGCCAGGTCTGCATGGCCGCCAACCGGATCCTGGTGGACCGCACCCTGGCGGCGGAGTTCACCGAGAAGTTCGTCGCCAAGGTGAAGACGCTGCGGGTCGGCGACCCCGCCGACCCCGCCACGCACATCGGTCCCCTGATCAACGCCCAGCAGGCGGAGTCGGTCTCCTCCGTCGTCGAGCAGGCGGTCGCGGGTGGCGCGACGGCCCTGCTGCACGGCTCGGTGGAGGGCAACGTCGTCTCCCCCTCGGTCCTGACCGACCTCCCGGCCGACGCGCCCGTGCTGAGCCAGGAGATCTTCGGCCCGGTCGCGCTCATCCTGCCCTTCGACGGCGAGGAGGAGGCGATCCGGATCGCCAACGACACGCCGTACGGCCTGAGCGGCGCCGTCCACACGGGTGACATCGAGCGGGGCGTACGAGTGGCCCGGCGCATCCACACCGGCATGATCCACATCAACGACGGCACCGTGGCCGACGAGCCGATCGTGCCCTTCGGCGGCGAGAAGCACTCGGGCATCGGCCGGCTCAACGGCGACGCGATGATCGACGCCTTCACGACCCAGAAGTGGATCTCGATCCAGCACGGCCGGAGCCGGTTCCCCTTCTAGGACAGAAGCTGTCCTCAAGTCTGCATAACGTGGTGGGTGTCGGGAGAGGAAGCCTCCCCGACACCCACCATCTCTTTCGCGCCAGGAAGGCGGACAGCATGGTTGCTCTTGTTCCCGCGGAGGCCCAGGGTGACGAGCGCGGAGCGTTCCTCAACTTCATCGAGGCCCAGCGGGCCGCGATCCGCCGCGCCGCCCTCGGTCTCACCGAGGAGCAGGCGGCGAGCCGCCCCAGCGCCAGCGAGCTCAGCCTGTCCGGGCTGATCAAGCATGTCGCGGAGGTGGAGCTGAACTGGCTCCGGCTGGCCCAGGGGCGCCCCAACGAGAAGCAGCGCTCGCGGGACACCTGGGGCGACGGCTTCCGGCTGGTCGACGACGAGACCGTGCCGGAGATGCTGGCCTTCTGGGCCGGCGTGGCCAAGGAGACCGAGGAGTTCGTCCGCTCCGCACCGAGCCTGGACGACACCTTCCCGCTGCCCCCGGCTCCCTGGTTCCCGAAGGACGGCCGGGTCTCGAACCGCTGGATGCTGCTCCACCTGGTCCAGGAGCTGGGGCGGCACGCCGGGCACGCGGACGTCATCAGGGAGTCGCTGGACGGGAAGGACTCCTTCACGCTGATCGCCGAGGAGGGCTGACCGGCGAGGAGGGCCGGCCGGCGAGGGAGGCTGACCCGGCGAGGGACCGGCGGGGAGGGCTGACCGGCGGGGAGGGCTGACCGGCGGGGAGGGCTGACCGGCGGGGAGGGGGGACGGGGAGGGCAGACGCGCGTACCTTAGTCAAAATTGACTAGGAGGTACCAGGATGTCAGCGATCCGGCTTCTCGTCCTCGGCGCGGTCCGCCAGCACGGACGGGCCCACGGCTACCAGGTCCGCAACGACCTGGAGTTCTGGGGCGCGCACGAGTGGTCGAACGCCAAGCCCGGCTCGATCTACCACGCGCTCAAGCAGATGGCGAAGCAAGGTCTGCTGCACGCGTACGAGATCGCGCCGAGCACGGCGGGCGGCCCGCCGCGGACCGAGTACGAGGTGACGGAGAAGGGCACGGAGGAGTACTTCGCGCTGCTGCGCGAGGCGCTGACCACCTACGACCAGAAGATGGACGTCCTGTCGGCGGGGATCGGGTTCATCGTCGACCTCCCGCGGGCGGAGGTCGTGGAGCTGCTGCGCGCGCGGGTGCGGGCGCTCGACGAGTGGCGCACCTCCGTCACCGAGTACTACACGCCGGAGGGCGGCCCGCAGCAGCTCGGGCACATCGGCGAGATCATGCACCTCTGGATCCACTCGTCGGACGCCGGCAAGGAGTGGACGCTCGGCCTGATCGAGCGGATCGAGGCGGGGGCGTACTCCTTCGCGGGCGAGGGCGGGGACCCCTTCGTGGGCGTGCTGGCCGAGGGTGAGGAGAACCCGTTCGCGACGGGCGACCCGGACCCGGAAAACGACTAATCAAGTTTGACTAATCGATCGAACGGGCATACCTTCATCGAGTGGTCAAGTTTGACTACTGGCTTGGAGGGCTGGAAATGACTGACGCGATCGTCGTAGCAGGCGCGCGGAAACGGTACGGCGACAAGTCCGCGCTCGACGGTCTCGACCTGGCCGTCGGTGCCGGCACGGTGCACGGCCTGCTCGGCCCCAATGGCGCGGGCAAGACCACGACGGTGCGGATCCTGGCCACGCTGCTGCGGCACGAGGAGGGCCTGGTGCGGGTCGCGGGCTTCGACGTCCGGACCCAGGCGGCCGAGGTGCGGCGCAGGATCGGGCTCCTCGGGCAGCACGCGGCCGTCGACGAGGAGCTGGGAGGCCGGCAGAACCTGGAGATGTTCGGCCGGCTGTACCACCTGGGAGCCCGGCGGGCGGGCGCGCGGGCCGACGAGCTCCTGGAGCGGTTCGGGCTCGCGGACACCGGCCGCAAGCCCGTCAAGCAGTTCAGCGGCGGCATGCGCCGCCGGCTGGACCTCGCGGCCTCGCTGATCACGGAGCCGGAGGTGCTCTTCCTGGACGAGCCCACGACCGGACTCGACCCGCGCGGCCGCGGCGAGGTGTGGGAGTCGGTGCGCTCCTTGGTGGGCGGAGGCACGACCGTGCTGCTCACCACGCAGTACCTGGAGGAGGCCGACCAGCTCGCCGACCGGATCTCGGTCGTCGACCACGGCCGGGTCGTCGCCGACGGCACGGCCGACGAGCTCAAGGCCAGGGTCGGCGGCGACCGCATCGACGTCGTCCTGCGGGACGGACGGCGGCTCGCCGAGGCGACGCGCCTGCTGCCCGTGCCCGGTGCCGAGGTGACGGTGGACGCCGACCGACGCCGGATCAGCGCCCCCGTCACCGACCGGATGGCGGCCCTGGCCGAGACCGTACGGGCCCTGGAGGCGGCCGGGATCGAGGCGGAGGACATCGCCCTGCGGCGGCCGACCCTCGACGAGGTCTTCCTGCATCTGACCGGCGACGCACAGGACGAGGGCGCGGACGACGCGCGCGGCGAGAAGGCGGAGGCGGCGGCATGAGCGTGGCGTACGTGATGAGCGACTGCTGGACGATGACCCGGAGGGAACTGGCCCACTGGGCGCGGCAGCCGGTCGTGATGCTGGTCGGCCTGGTCTTCCCGGTCATGATGCTGCTGATGTTCGGCTATCTCGTCGGCGGTGGCCGGGGGATCGAGGGCGACTACGTCGACTACCTCGTGCCCGGGATGCTCACGCTGACGATGGTCTTCGGTCTCGAAGGCACGATGACCGCCGTCACCCAGGACCTGAACAAGGGCGTGATCGACCGCTTCCGCTCGATGCCGATGGTCGACGGCGCGGTGCTCGTGGGGCGTTCGGCGGCCGACATGCTCCAGTCCGCGGCCGGCCTGGTCGTGATGGTCGGCGTCGGGTACGCGATCGGCTGGCGGGCGCACGGCGGATTCGGCGCCTTCCTCGGGGCCATGGGACTGCTGCTCCTGCTGCGCTTCGCGATGCTGTGGATCGGCATCTTCCTGGCGATGGTGGCGGGGCGGCCGGAGCTGGTCATGGCCGTGCAGATCCTGGTCTGGCCGATCGGCTTCCTCTCCAACGCGTTCGCCGCGCCCGGGTCCATGCCGGGGTGGCTGGGGGCGGTCGTCGAATGGAATCCGATGTCGGCGACCGCGACGGCGGTACGGGACCTCTTCGGCAACCCCGGAGGGGAGCCGGGGCACGTGATGGCCGCGGTGGTGTGGCCGCTGCTGCTGCTCGCGGTCTTCTTCCCGCTGGCGGTGCGGAAGTTCAGGCGGCTGAGCGTCTAGGGGGAACCGCGACCGGTCGAGCGGTGTACCTAGGGCAGACGGTTCACCGCGGACCGGGCGAGGGGACGGGGGACGTGCGATGCGCAGGCTCGGTGGAGTGGCCGGCGCCGTCGTGGCGCTGGTGCTGACGGCTTGTACGGGCGCGGGGGCGCCGGGCCCCGGACCGGCGGGCTCGGGGGCTTCTTCGGCTGGGGGGTCTTCGGGCTCGGGTTCCTCGGGTCCGGGGTCCTCGGGCTCGGGTTCCTCGGGTCCGGGGTCCTCGGGCTCGGGCTCCGAGGGCCCGGGTGCGCCCGGAGCCTCGGGTGGAGGCGGGACGGCGGGTGCCGGTGCCGGGGCGTCGGCCGTCCCGCCGCCGCGGATACCGTCCGGGCGGCAGCTCCCCGGCTGGTCGCACTCCCTGGGATTCGCCTCCGACGGCAGCGGGTTCGCCCTGCTGGCCGACTGCGTGACGGACGAGCGGGTCCCGGAGGACGGCTTCTGCAGGCAGCGTGTGGCCGTCCTCGACCGGGGCGCGACGAGCTGGGTGCTGCGTGGCTCCCCCCTTCCCGAGACACGGGGGACGGAGGGCATCTCGTCGAACCTGCTGGCGCTCGGGCCGGGACGTGCCCTGATCGAGGAGGGCGGCGCGGAGCCGGAGAAGCGCCGGGCCTGGTTCACCAGGGACGGCGGGCGCAGCTGGCGCGTCGGCGATCCGCGGACGGTCGGGGTGACGGAGGCGATCCCGGCCGGGGCCGTGCTCACCACCGACTGCGCGCGCCCCGCAGGGGCGCAGGTGGACGACTGCGTCCGGCAGCGGCTGGTCGTGATCTCCCCGGAGGACGGGCGGCGGCGCGCCCTCGCCGAGCAGCCGTTGCTCGGGGCGCGTCCGAGGCCGGCCGAGGTGGCGGAGCCCGACGGCTCGTGGTGGGTCTCGGGGACCGACCCGCTGTCGGGGCGGGCCGCCGTCGCCGTGTCGCGGGACCAGGGGCGCAGCTGGTCGGTGAGCCGGCTGCCGAGCCCGACCTCCGAGCCCGGCTGGTACACGGCGGTGGCGGTCGGCCGGTCCGTCGTCTACGCGGCGGAGATGGGGGAGTTGAAGGGCGGAGACCCCGTCAAGAACCCCATGCGGGCGCTGCACCGCTCGCTGGACGGCGGCCGGACCTGGCAGCGCATGTGGACCACGGGGCCGACGACCGAGCCCCGCACGCTCCTCGGGATGCCGGTGCCCGGACCCGATGGCCGGGTGCTGATCGGAGCCGAGGACCGGGAGTACGTGAGCCTCGACGGCGGCATCGGGTTCCGCCCCTCGGGCGGGGGCTCGACCTTCACCCGCCGCACGCCCCTCGGGCTGCTCCGCCACAGCACGGGCTGTCTCTACGGGATATCCGTGGACGGCGAGCGCTGGGCGGAGTTCGCCCTGGCCTGTGAGGACGAGACGCCCTGACGAGCGGTCAGTGGTGGAAGGAGGTGGCCGCGGCCTTGTCGTGGCTCAGTGGATGCGGCTGGCTGCGCAGTTCGGGCAGCAGGCGCTTGAGGTCCTCCATGAACAGCTCGGCGAGGTCGGCGGAGAAGCCGTTGCGGCAGACCACGCGCAGGACGGAGAGATCCTCCCGGTTGGCGGGGAAGGTGTACGCCGGTACGAGCCAGCCGTGTTCGCGCAGGCGACGCGAGACGTCGAAGACGTCATAGGCGGTGATCTCGGGCGCGGTGGTGAAGGCGAAGACGGGCAGCTGATCTCCCCGGGTCAGGAGCCGGAAGTCGCCCAGCGCCTCGATCCGTTCGGCGAGCCCCCGTGCGACGTCCCGGGTGGTCTGCTGGACCGCCCGGTAGCCCTCCCGGCCCAGCCGCAGGAACGTGTAGTACTGCGCGACGACCTGGGCACCCGGCCGGGAGAAGTTGAGGGCGAAGGTGGGCATGTCGCCGCCGAGGTAGTTGACCCGGAAGACGAGCTCCTCGGGGAGTTCGGCGGGCGAGCGCCACAGCGCCCAGCCGACACCCGGGTAGACCAGGCCGTACTTGTGACCGGAGGTGTTGATCGAGGAGACCCGGGGCAGCCGGAAGTCCCAGACCAGGTCCTCGTCCAGGAAGGGGGCGACCATCGCGCCGGAGGCGCCGTCGACATGGACCGGGATGTCGAGGCCGGTCCGTTCCTGGAGGGCGTCGAGGGCGGCGCAGATCTCGGCGACGGGCTCGTAGGAGCCGTCGAAGGTCGAGCCGAGCACGGCGACCACGCCGATGGTGTTCTCGTCGCAGAGTTCGGCGGCCGACTGCGCGTCCATGTGGAAGCGGTCGCCGTCCATGGGCACGAGGCGCGCCTCGACCTCCCAGAAGTTGCAGAACTTCTCCCAGCAGACCTGGACGTTGACGCCCATCACCAGATTGGGCTTGGCGCTGCCCGGATAGCGGTCGGCGTTCCTCTTGCTCCAGCGGCGCTTGAGGGCCATGCCGGCGAGCATGCACGCCTCGCTGGAGCCGGTGGTGGAACAGCCGACGGCGGCCGAGGGGTCCGGGGCGTGCCAGAGCTGGGCGAGCATCGCCACGCAGCGGCGCTCCAGTTCGGCGGTGCGCGGGTACTCGTCCTTGTCGATCATGTTCTTGTCACGGCACTCGGCCATCAGCACACCGGCCTGGGGCTCCATCCAGGTGGTGACGAAAGTGGCCAGGTTGAGCCGGGAGTTGCCGTCGAGCATCAGCTCGTCGTGGACCAGCTGATAGGCGCTCATGGGCGGCAGCGGGCCGTCGGGGAGCCGGTGGCGCGGCGGCGCCTCGGTCATGCCGCCGACCGGGTCGGTCGCGTAGAAGGGATTGATGGAAAGGTGCCGGTCCGGCTCCGGCTCGGCGTCGGCGGGACCCTTGTGCAGCGGCATGGGATTCCTTCCAGGGGTGTTCAGTGCAGAGAGGTGCCCGAATCGTCCAGTTCGAGCTGGGGCCGGCCGGTGACGACCAGCCAGGCGGGCAGGGTGGCCAGACAGAGCAGGGCGAGCAGGGAGGGCGAGGAGGCGAGCACGGCGGCGACGAAGAGGCTCAGCCAGCCCTGCCGGGTGGTCGCCAGCAGCACCCCGAGCACGGCGGAGGAGACGGCGACGGCCGGGTGGATCTCGGGGACGAGGGCCTGGGCCAGCAGGCCGAAGGCGGCCCCGATGAAGACGGCGGGGAAGATCCGGCCGCCGACGAAGCCGCAGGAGGAGGCGACCAGCAGGGCGACGAGCTTGACCACGGCCATCTTGGCCAGCTCGCCCGAGGACCAGCCGCCGATGTTCGCGGTCAGTTCCTTCATCTCGTCCAGGCCCTTGAAGAGCGTCAGGGACCCGCCGAGCACGCCCAGCAGGCCGAGGACCAGGCCGCCGACCGGCAGCCTCAGCATGGGGTGCTTCAGCCGGTGGAAGGCCCGGTGGACGTAGGGGAGGCCGTAGCAGCAGAGGAGGCCGAAGAGGGCCGCGACGGTGGCGACGACCATCGCGGCGAGCAGGTCGCCCCATCCCGGCTCGGGCAGCGGCGGCAGGGACAGGTCGAAGCTGGGGTGCGCCAGGAGTGTCGTGGTCATCGACCCGGCCCCGGCGGCCATCAGCGGGGCGAAGAGCCGGTCCCACAGGGAGCCCTGCCCCTGGCCCGGCTTGTGGACCAGGGCCTCGGAGATGACCAGCGCCGCGGCGACCGGGGTGCCGAAGAGGGCGCCGATGGTGGCGGAGGAGGCCAGCACGACCCAGAACGCTCCGGGCACGGACGGTGCCGCCTTGCGGCCGAGCCAGTAGGCGAGCGCGCCGTTGGCCACGATGATCGGGTTCTCCGGGCCGAGGCTGACGCCGCCGGCCAGGGTGAGGGTGCCCGCGATCAGCAGCCCGGGGACCACCATCGGTGACACCGGGGCGCTGTCGAGTCCGCCCTCCGCCGGATCCCCTCCCGCGTGCCCGGGAACCTTCCAGATGACGAGCCCGACCGCGATCCCGGTCGCGGTGAGCATGACGATCATCCAGAGGGCGGAGAAGTCCCCGATGCCCAGTGCGCCCGGAAGGGTGTCCCACAGGACGTCCTTGAGCTCCTCGGACAGCCACTCGATGGCGAGGAACAGCAGACTGGCGCCGACCCCGATCACGAGGGCGGGCAAGACCTGCGGCAGCAGAGCTCGTGCGGGCGACCGGGGGGCGGGGGGCGGGGGCCCGGACGACGGGTTATCGATGGCCACCGCCCCACCATAGGGGTACAAATGCCGCATAACACCCCGAGAGTTGGGGGTGTCGCCGTCCGTTCAGGCGCGAGGAGCGATGACGGCCGCCGTGCCGTAGGCGCAGACCTCCGTCCCCACGTCGGCCGCCTCCGTCACGTCGAAGCGGAACATCAGCACGGCGTTGGCCCCGCGCGCCTTCGCCTGCTCGACCAGCCGTTCCATCGCCTGGTTACGGGTCTCCACCAGGGTCTTCGTCAGACCCTTCAGCTCCCCGCCGATCATCGACTTCAGGCCCGCGCCGATCTGGCTGCCCAGATGCCGGGAGCGCACGGTCAGGCCGAACACCTCGCCGATCACCTGCCGGACCTCGTAGCCGGGAACGTCGTTCGTCGTGACGACCAGCACGTCGGGCTGCGGTCCCTGACCGCCCCCGTACTCGTCGATGCCCATGAGCATCCACCTCCTGGCCCCCAGCCTCGGCCCGGCCGTCCCCCCTCGCATCCCGGAGAGGACCGGTGGGAGCATGGAACCCGGGGCCGTAAGAAAGCGTTGATACTTTGGGGCAGCCGTCCCACGCCCCCCTCACACGCAGGAGCCCGGAACCCGTGAACACGCTTGCCCTCGGACCGAGCTGGCTGGACCCGGATTATCTGATCCAGACCTTCGGCCTGATCGGTGTCCTCGTCATCGTCTTCGCCGAGTCCGGCCTTCTCATCGGGTTCTTCCTGCCCGGCGACTCGCTGCTCTTCACCACCGGCCTGCTGGTCACCACCGGCAAGCTGGACACGCCCCTGTGGATCGTCTGCACGCTCATCGTGGCCGCGGCGATCATCGGCGACCAGGTGGGCTACCTCTTCGGCCGCAAGGTCGGCCCGGCCCTCTTCAAGCGCCCCGACTCCAAGTTCTTCAAGCAGGAGAACGTGGAGAAGGCCCACGAGTTCTTCGAGAAGCACGGCCCGAAGTCGCTGATCCTGGCCCGCTTCGTCCCGATCGTGCGCACGTTCACGCCGATCATCGCCGGTGTGAGCCGGATGAACTACCGCTCGTTCATCACGTTCAACATCATCGGCGGCGTGCTCTGGGGCGCCGGCGTCACCATCCTCGGCGCCTCCCTCGGCAAGATCGACTTCGTGCACGAGCACATCGAGGCGATCCTCATCCTGATCGTCCTGATCTCCGTGGTCCCGATCGTGATCGAGTACCTCCGCGCCCGCTCGCAGTCCAAGAAGGCCCGCGCCCAGGGCGACCAGGGCGACCACGACACCCCCACCGAGCGCGGCCGCCACGCCAAGCGCTAGCCGGCGGCCCGGTGCCCGTCCGACGGACGGGCACCGGGCGCCCCGGGCCGGACGCCCGCCCGGCCCGCACCCCGCCCGGCAAGGCCAAGTGCGCCCCGCCCGGCAAGGCCAGTCGCACCCCGCCCGACAAGGCCCCGCTGAGCCGCGCCCCGCCTAGAAACCACGCGTACGCTTCGCGGCCCGGCGGGCCGCCGCGGCGCCCGGGGCCTGCATGAAGAGGCGGGCCAGCTCGCCTCCCAGGTTCACCCCGATCGCGATCGCCAGCGCCAGGGCCGCCGCCTTGGCCAGATTGGCGAAGCCCTGGTCCAGGTTGTTCTGGGCGATCGACAGCACCCCGAAGTACGTCGCCGAACCCGGCAGCAGCGGTCCGATCGCCGCCGTCACGTACGGCAGCGACGAGGTGTGCTCGTACCGGGCGATCAGCTGCCCGAAGAGGCCCACCAGGCCGGCCGCCACCGCGGTCGCCATCACTGCGGAACCGTTCGCCGTCACCGCGATCGACGCGTAGATCACCCAGGCCACCCCGCCGTTCAGCGTCGCGAACAGCACCGTCGCCCGCGACTGCTGCAAGAGGATCGCGAACGTCGCGCACAGCACCATCGCCGCCAGGATCTGCACCACCGGCCGCTCGACCAGATCCAGCGTCCCCTCGGGGTTCAGCTGCGCGTCGAACTGCACGGCGACGTACAGCACCGACAGCACACCCACCACGATCGCCACGAAGAAGTACCCGACCTCCAGGAGCCGGGCCGAGGCCGTGATGTAGAAGCCCGTCAGACCGTCCTGGACGGCCGCCACCAGCGCCCGTCCGGGGATCAGGGCGAACAGACCACCGGTGATGACCGCCGAGGGCCGCAGATCGGCGTGCAGCAGCGTCAGCAGCACCCCCATCGCGGCCGGCGGCATCGCCGCCACCAGGAACTGGTAGAACTCCGGCAGCCCGCGCCCCGCGCACAGCCACGCCAGCCGGTCGCCCAGCACCGCGCCCAGCGCCGCCACCAGGAAGACCGTGAGGCCACCGCCCAGCAGCACCGAGGCCGCACCCGCCAGCACACCCGCGGCCGACGTCAGCACCCATCCCGGGTACGGGTGGCGGTTGCGTCGGATCTCCGCGAGCCGCCGGTACGCCTCCTCCGGCGTGACGTCGTGCTCCTCCGTGTTGATGTCGGCCAGCAGCTGGTAGACCGCCGCCAGCCGGGTGTAGTCCGTGCCCCGGCGCCGTACCGTCCGGTTCGCCGTGATCGGATCGTCCACCAGCGACGGCTGGTACGTGATCGACAGCAGTGTGAACGTCACCGTCGGCTCGCACCGGTCCAGACCGTAGCTGCGGCAGATCGCGAACATCGCCGCCTCGACGTCCTCCGCGCCCTCCCCGCCTGCGAGCAGCAGTTCACCGATACGCAGGGTCAGGTCGAGCACACGGCCCACCGCGGGCCCCGCCTCGTCCTCCACCTTCCGCTTCTCCGGCACCGGCCGGTCGCCCACCGGAAGTCGCAGCATGGTCCGCATCCGGTCCTGCCACGGCGCGTCCTTCGACAGCCGCACCATCGGCAGGCCATGGGCGGGCGTGAAGGCCGGCGGCGCATGCTTCGCGGAGTACGTGGAGGGCGGCGCGAACGCCGAACCCTCCGGCTCCGCGGGCGGCTCAGGGGCCAGCCCCTCGGGAACGGCGAACTCGGAGGTCGGATGCTCCTCCTCCGGGACCACCGGCTGCTCGACCCCCGCCGGCGGCGCGAAGGCGCTGCGCGCCTCGTCCGACTGCGGCTTCCGGTCCTCCGGGCCGTCCGCCTCCACGACCACTGTCTTCGCCCTCACTCCCATTCGCGCCGTCTGCCCAGTATGGGCACGGGCATACGACAGCACGCGAGACGGGCGGCGCACCCGTAGGTGCACCGCCCGTCACAACTTCAGCGAAGACCCACTCAGTGGGCGCCGCCCTGCGCCTCCAGGCGCTTGTAGGAGGCCTCGATCTCGGCCTCGGCCTCGGCGCGGCCGACCCAGTCGGCGCCCTCGACCGACTTGCCGGGCTCCAGGTCCTTGTAGACCTCGAAGAAGTGCTGGATCTCCAGGCGGTCGAACTCCGACACGTGGTGGATGTCGCGCAGGTGCTCGACACGCGGGTCCGACGCGGGGACGCAGAGCAGCTTGTCGTCGCCGCCGGCCTCGTCCGTCATGCGGAACATGCCGATGGCGCGGCACTTGATCAGGCAGCCCGGGAAGGTCGGCTCGTCCAGGATGACCAGCGCGTCCAGCGGGTCGCCGTCCTCGCCGAGGGTGTTCTCGACGAAGCCGTAGTCGGCCGGGTAGCTGGTCGAGGTGAAGAGGCGACGGTCCAGGCGGATACGACCCGTCTCGTGGTCGACCTCGTACTTGTTCCGCGACCCCTTCGGGATCTCGATGGTGACGTCGAACTCCACGGGTGGCTCCTCCTGAATCAACACATGTGAATGCCTGCGGCAACGCGCAGTGATTAAGTGTCCCTCACGCCTGTGTGTGATCGCGAAAGGGGCTGGTCAGCAATGCCGGAGCCGAGGACGTGGCAGGTCACGGCCGGATCTGCCGTGCTCGGTCTGGCCCTGGCCGCCGGAGCGGTTTCCGCCGCCGGCCCGTGGGACAACGGCCAGCGTAAGGCCGAGCGGGCCCGCGCGGCCGCCACGACCCCGACAGGTGGCGCACATCACGCGGAATCCCGGCCCCCGGCGGGCCCGCAGCTGCCCGCCCCCGCCCCGAGTGCCGCCGGGGTGCTCCGGGCGCTCGACGCCCCGGCCGCCGGCCGCCCCGGCGACCTCGCCACCACCCTCGTGCCGCTCCTCGCCGACCCCGGCCTCGGCACGCTGCGCACCGCCTCGGTCGTCGACGTGGCCACCGGCAAGCAGCTCTTCGGAGAGGGCGCCGCCACCCCCATGACCCCGGCGTCCACCATCAAGATCGCCACCTCCGTCGCGGCGCTCTCCGCCCTCGGACCCGACCACCGCATCCCCACCACCGTCGTCGCCTCCCCCGACGGCCGCACCGTCACCCTCGTCGGCGGCGGCGACCCCACCCTGGACCGCACCCGCCTCAAGGCCCTGGCCGACGGCACCGCCCGTGCCCTCAAGGACCGGGGCGTCACCGGCGTACGGGTCGCCTACGACACGAGCCTCTACCAGGGCCCCGCCCGGCACCCCATAGGCCCCAACGACAACATCGCCCCCGTCAGCGCCCTGATGCTCGACGAGGGCCGCCTGGACCGCTCCGACCGCGGACCCGCGCCGCGCACCCCGGACCCGGCGGGAGACACCGCCGACGCCTTCGCCGAACTCCTCGGCAAGGCCGGCGCCAAGGTCCAGGGCGCCCCCACCCCGGCCCGCGCTCCCAAGACACCCCAGCGCCCCGAGGCCACCAAGGACCCCCAGGCGGGCCAGGGCCCCAAGGACGGCACGGACCGCGCCACCACCCTGGCCCGTACCGAATCCGCCCCGCTCTCCGCCCTCGTCGAGCGCACCCTCACCCACAGCGACAACGACCTCGCCGAAGCCCTCGCCCGGCAGACCGCCCTCGCCCACGGACAGCCCGCCGGCTTCGCGGGCGCGGGCAAGGCCGTACGCGACGAACTCACCGCCCTCGGCCTCCCCACCACCGGAGCCCGCTTCGCCGACGGCAGCGGCCTCTCCCGCGACGACCGGATCTCCGCCGCGCTGCTCACCGGCCTCCTCACCCGCGCGGCCGACCCCACCCGCCCCGCACTGCGCCCGGTCCTCACCGGCCTGCCCGTCGGCGGCTTCAGCGGCACCCTCGAAGGCCGCTTCGACACCGCGCCCGCCACCACCGGCGCCGGCCTCGTCCGCGCCAAGACCGGCACCCTCACGGGCGTGAACACCCTCGCCGGAACCGTCGTCACCGCCGACGGCCGGCTCCTCGCCTTCGCGTTCCTCGCGGGCCGGACCCCCTCCCCGTACCAGGCGCAGCCCGCCCTCGACCGGCTCTCCGCCGCCCTCGCCCCCCGAGCCGGAACCGCACCGAACCTGCCCTGATCGGGCCCCGAGAACGTACGGTTGACGCATGACGAGCATCGGTGGAGCCGAGATGGTCGACTGGAATCTCGCGGTCGCGACCGCGACCCGACTGGTGAAGGCGGGCCCCGAGGTCAGCCGCGACGAGGCCCGCGACGTCGTCGCGGAACTCCGCCGGCACGCCAAGGCGTCCGAAGAGCACGTACGGGCCTTCACCCGGATGATCCCCGAAGGCCACGAACCACGGGACACCCCCGTCCTCGTCGTGGACCGGGCCGGCTGGATCAGGGCCAACGTCGCCGGCTTCCGCGAACTGCTCTCCCCGCTCCTCGGCAAGATGCAGGAACGCCGCTCCAGCACCCCCGGCGGAACCGTGCTCGGCGCGGTCGGCGGCAAGGTCACCGGCGTGGAGCTCGGCATGCTCCTGTCGTTCCTCGCCTCCCGGATCCTCGGCCAGTACGAGACCTTCGCCCCCGCCACCCGCGAATTCCCCGCCGGGGACAACGGCGGCGGCCGCCTCCTCCTCGTCGCCCCCAACATCGTCCACGTCGAGCGCGAACTCGCCGTCGACCCCCACGACTTCAGGCTCTGGGTCTGCCTCCACGAAGAGACCCACCGCACCCAGTTCACCGCCGTCCCCTGGCTTCGCGACCACCTCCAGGGCGAGATCCAGTCCTTCCTCGGCGCCACCGAGGTCGACCCCTCCACCGTCGTCGAACGACTGCGCGAAGCCGCCCAGGCCCTCGCCGGCGGCCGCCCCGAGGGCGAGGAGGGCGAGCCCGGCCCCTCCCTCGTCGAACTCGTGCAGACCCCCGAACAGCGCGAGATCCTCGGCCGCCTCACCGCCGTCATGTCCCTCCTCGAAGGCCACGCCGACTACGTCATGGACGGCGTCGGCCCCCAGGTCGTGCCCTCCGTCGCCGAGATCCGCGAGAAGTTCCAGCAGCGCCGCGCCCGCGGCGCCTCCCGCCTCGACCTCGCCCTGCGCAAGCTCCTCGGCCTCGACGCCAAACTCCGCCAGTACCGCGACGGCGAACGCTTCGTCCGCGCCGTCGTCGACGAGGTCGGCATGGACGGCTTCAACCGCGTCTGGACCTCGCCGAACACACTTCCCACCAAGGCCGAGATCGCCAAGCCCGCCGACTGGGTCGCGAGGGTGCACCGTAGGGCAGACTCGTGAGACGGGTGCGGCGTACGACGGAAGAACACACCACCAATCACCCATCCGAGGGACCCTAGGCAACGGGTGGGGCGTGCAATGCTCGGGTAACGGCCAGGTTCTGTCACCATCGACGCACTCTGAGTGACCGAAACCCCTCTTCCGACCGTTAAGACTCCGACCGAGGCACCCCACCCCATCACGAAGGGCACCGGACATGGGTCCCCATCCTGCGGTCGCGGCGATACGCCTGGCGGTCCGCCGCGTACTCCACGACGTCATCACCGAGCACCGGACAGACCCCGCCGCGACACCCGGCGAGCACCCCCTCGTGCTCGTCGCCTGCTCCGGCGGCGCCGACTCCATGGCGCTCGCCTCCGCACTCGCCTTCGAGGCCCGCAAACTCGCCGTCCGCGCCGGCGGCGTCACCGTCGACCACGGCCTCCAGGACGGCTCCGACCAGCGCGCCGCCGAGGTCACCGGACGCATGGCCGCACTCGGCCTCGACCCCGTCGAAGCCGTCGCCGTCACCGTCGGCCGCGAAGGCGGACCCGAGGCCGCCGCCCGCGACGCCCGCTACGCAGCCCTCGACGCCGCCGCCGAACGCCACGGCGCCACCGCCGTCCTGCTCGGCCACACCCGCGACGACCAGGCCGAAACCGTCCTGCTCGGCCTCGCCCGCGGCTCGGGCATCCGCTCCCTGTCCGGCATGGCCGCCGTCTCCGGCGCCGCCGGCCGCTACCGCCGCCCCTTCCTGGAGCTCGACCGGCAGACCGTCCGCAAGGCCTGTGTCGCCCAGGAACTGGCCGTCTGGGACGACCCCCACAACACGGACCCCGCCTACACGCGCTCCCGGCTCCGCCACGAGGG
The DNA here is from genome assembly GCF_040653355.1 of Streptomyces sp. NPDC047971. Taxonomy (NCBI): domain Bacteria; kingdom Bacillati; phylum Actinomycetota; class Actinomycetes; order Kitasatosporales; family Streptomycetaceae; genus Streptomyces; species Streptomyces sp. NPDC047971. Next base: position 58,180 of record NZ_JBEZNW010000023.1, read on the forward strand.
ACTCCCCGCCCTGGAGAAGGCCCTCGGCAAAGGCGTCGTCGAAGCCCTCGCCCGGACGGCCCAGCTCTCCCGCGACGACGCCGACGCCCTCGACTCCTGGGCCGCCGACGCCGAGACCGCCGTACGCGACGAATCCGGCCGGCTCGAATGCGCCAAGCTCTACGGACTCCCGCCCGCCGTCCGCCGCCGCATCCTGCGCCGCGCCATGATCGCCGAAGGCGCGCCCGCCGGATCCCTCTTCGCCCGCCACATCGAAGAGGTCGACCGGCTCATCACCGGCTGGCGCGGCCAGGGAGCCATCAATCTGCCCGGCCGCGTCGAGGCACGACGGCAGGGTGGCAGACTGGTCATTCGGCAAGGCTGACGCAAGCTGCAACGAAAGTGACCCGGGTGAACGAGAAGGACATGGGCACCGACCTCAAGTCGGTGCTCATCACCAAGGAAGAGATCGACGCGAAGCTGGCCGAGCTGGCCGCGAAGATCGACGCGGAGTACGCGGGCAAGGACCTGCTCCTCGTCGGCGTCCTCAAGGGCGCCGTGATGGTGATGGCGGACCTGGCGCGTGCGCTGTCCACCCCCGTCACCATGGACTGGATGGCCGTCTCCTCCTACGGCGCCGGCACCCAGTCCTCCGGGGTCGTCCGCATCCTCAAGGACCTCGACACCGACATCAAGGGCAAGCACGTCCTGATCGTCGAGGACATCATCGACTCCGGCCTGACCCTGTCGTGGCTGCTGTCGAACCTCGGCTCGCGCGAGCCGGCCTCCCTGGAGGTCTGCACCCTCCTGCGCAAGCCGGACGCCGCCAAGGTCGCGATCGACGTGAAGTGGATCGGCTTCGACATTCCCAACGAGTTCGTCGTCGGCTACGGCCTCGACTACGCCGAGAAGTACCGCAACCTCCCCTTCGTCGGCACGCTCGCGCCGCACGTCTACGGGGGCTGACACACGGGAACCCGTACCGCCCTCCCGCCGTTGGAGCAAGGGAAGGCGGTCACGGGTCCCCGTGCTGAGGTACCTTCCGAAGAACAGCTTTTTTCTCACAGCAGCTCTCACAGCAGCATTTACCTACGGGCAGGAGGGACGGAGCGTTCTCGCTCCGTATGGATGGACGTGAAGCGATACTTCCGTGGGCCGGTCATGTGGATCGTGCTGGCCGTCCTCGCCGTGGTCGTGCTGATGCAGGTCGTCGGCTCGTCCGAGGGCTACAAGACGGTGGACACCAGCAAGGTCGTCCAGGCGATCAATGACAAGCAGGCCAACCAGGTCAAGCTGACGACCGGCGACGAGCAGGTCATCAAGGTCGAGCTCAAGAACGGCGCCGACAAGAACAAGTACGGCGGCAGCACCAAGATCCAGGCCAGCTACATCGGTGACCAGGGTGCCAACCTGACCACCACGCTCCAGGCGCAGGCCGCCTCCGGCGACCTCGACAAGGGCTACACCGTCTCCCCGGAGCGGCAGAGCCCGTTCCTGTCGGTGCTGCTCTCGCTGCTGCCCTTCGTCCTCATCGTGGTCGTCTTCCTGTTCCTGATGAACCAGATGCAGGGCGGCGGCTCCCGAGTCATGAACTTCGGGAAGTCCAAGGCCAAGCTGATCACCAAGGACACCCCGAAGACCACCTTCGCCGACGTGGCGGGCTCCGACGAGGCCGTCGAGGAACTCCACGAGATCAAGGAGTTCCTCCAGGAGCCGGCGAAGTTCCAGGCCGTCGGTGCCAAGATCCCCAAGGGCGTGCTGCTGTACGGCCCGCCCGGAACCGGCAAGACCCTCCTCGCGCGCGCCGTCGCGGGCGAGGCCGGCGTGCCGTTCTACTCGATCTCCGGTTCCGACTTCGTCGAGATGTTCGTCGGTGTCGGTGCCTCCCGGGTCCGCGACCTCTTCGAGCAGGCCAAGGCGAACGCCCCGGCGATCGTCTTCGTCGACGAGATCGACGCCGTCGGCCGACACCGCGGTGCCGGACTCGGCGGTGGCCACGACGAGCGCGAGCAGACGCTCAACCAGCTCCTCGTCGAGATGGACGGCTTCGACGTGAAGGGCGGCGTCATCCTGATCGCCGCCACGAACCGCCCCGACATCCTCGACCCGGCGCTCCTGCGCCCCGGCCGCTTCGACCGGCAGATCGCGGTCGACCGCCCGGACATGCAGGGCCGTCTGGAGATCCTCAAGGTCCACCAGAAGGGCAAGCCGGTCGCCCCGGACGTCGACCTCGGCGCCGTCGCCCGACGCACCCCCGGCTTCACCGGTGCCGATCTCTCCAACGTCCTCAACGAGGCGGCGCTCCTCACCGCCCGCTCGGACAAGAAGCTGATCGACAACCACTCCCTGGACGAGGCGATCGACCGTGTGGTCGCGGGCCCGCAGAAGCGGACCCGGATCATGTCGGACAAGGAGAAGAAGATCACCGCGTACCACGAGGGCGGTCACGCCCTGGTCGCGGCGGCCTCGCCGAACTCCGACCCCGTCCACAAGATCACGATCCTGTCCCGCGGCCGCGCCCTGGGCTACACGATGGTGCTCCCGGACGAGGACAAGTACTCGACCACCCGCAACGAGATGCTCGACCAGCTCGCGTACATGCTGGGCGGGCGCGCGGCCGAGGAGCTCGTCTTCCACGACCCGACCACGGGCGCGGCGAACGACATCGAGAAGGCCACGGCCACCGCACGCGCGATGGTCACGCAGTACGGCATGACCGAGCGGCTCGGCGCGATCAAGTTCGGTGGCGACAACACCGAACCGTTCCTCGGCCGTGAGATGGCGCACCAGCGCGACTACTCGGAAGAGGTCGCCGCGCTGGTCGACGAAGAGGTCAAGAAGCTCATCGAGACCGCGCACAACGAGGCGTGGGAGATCCTCGTCGAGAACCGTGACGTCCTCGACAACCTGGTCCTGCAGCTCCTGGAGAAGGAGACGCTGGGCAAGGAGGAGATCGCCGAGATCTTCGCCCCGATCGTCAAGCGCCCGGCCCGCCCGGCCTGGACCGGCTCCTCCCGCCGCACGCCCTCGACCCGTCCGCCGGTGCTCTCCCCCAAGGAGCTGGCACTGACGAACGGCGCGAACGGCAGCGCGCCGGTGGACACCACGAAGGCGATCGAGGTCGCTCCCGAGGAGGCCCCGGAGGCCTGACCTCCGACCACCCGGAATGGATGCCGCGCCCCCACAGGTTCTAGCCTGTGGGGGCGCGGCACTTTTCGCGCCAAGGCTCAGACGGAACGAGGCACAGATGACCGACCCGGTGACGCTGGACGGCGAGGGCACGATCGGCGAGTTCGACGAGAAGCGCGCCGAGAACGCCGTACGGGAGCTCCTCATCGCCGTCGGCGAGGACCCCGACCGCGAGGGGTTGCTGGAGACCCCTGCGCGCGTTGCACGTGCATATAGGGAACTATTGTCAGGGATGCGTCAGGAGCCTGAGGATGTTCTGACCACGACTTTTGACATCGGGCACGATGAAATGGTCCTCGTGAAGGACATTGAACTCGTAAGCTTCTGTGAACATCATTTGCTCCCATTTCATGGTGTGGCACATGTGGGCTACATCCCGGCCGAGAGCGGGAAGATCACGGGGCTCTCGAAGCTGGCGCGCTTGGTCGACGTCTTCGCTCGGCGTCCACAGGTGCAGGAGCGGCTGACGACGCAGATCGCCGATTCGCTGATGAAGATCCTTGACGCGCGGGGCGCGATCGTCGTGATCGAGGCCGAGCACATGTGCATGTCGCTGCGCGGCATCCGTAAGCCGGGCGCGAAGACGACGACCTCGGCGGTACGTGGGCAACTTCGTGACGCTACTACACGAGCCGAGGCTATGTCCCTGATATTGGCTCGTTAGTGGCGAGCTGTCCGCCTTGCTCCATACCGTCCCCGATCAGTGGAGTTGATCGCTGATCAAGGGGGATCGGTATGGGGTACGGGCTTTCCAGCAAGCAGCTGGTGAATCTGGTCGGCGGCAGCGTCCAGGCGAAGCGCGTGGCGCCCGGCAGCGTGATGTGGACGCTGGACGGCGACCGGACCGTGCAGACCACGGTCGTCGGGGTCACCGCAGTGAAGGCGCGCACGGCTGTCGAGGTGGTCACCGACCACATGGCTTTCGTCAGCAGCCCGGATCTGCTGCTGGCCACGCCGGACGGGTGGACGCACGCCGCGGACGCGGCGGGGACGACGATCGCCTGGACGCATGCACGGAAGCTGTGCCGGGAGCGGCTGACGATCAGGGCGGGCTATGAGTTCGGCTACTTCGTCGGTGCCACGTGCGCCGATGGCACGGTCGGCAAGAACTACGTCTCGCTGGTCGTCAACGAGGAGCACTTCGCGACCCGGTACGCGACCGCGCTGACGGCCTGTACGGGGCTTCCCGCACGCCTCGAGGCGGTGACCCGGCCGTCCGGCTATCTGAAGCGGGATCTGCCGGGCTTCCGTGTGCGGGTGGTCTCCTCGTACCTCTCCGACGCGATGCGGCACTACGTGGGCGGCGATGCCCACCACATGCGGCAGCGCTTTCCGCGGGTGGTGCTGCGGGACATCGACACTTTCAACGGGTTCCTCGATGGATACATCGCCGGTGACGGTTGCCGCATCAAGCGCTGGCCGGCGAACATGATCGCGAGTGCCAACGTCCCATTCCTCGCGGAGCTGGCGCGGCTCATCGGCGCGCGGTTCACCCCTTCGAAGCGCGGACCGGCCTCGCAGCTTGTCGTGAGCGATCGCTGGCAGAGTCGCGGCACCTTCGTCTCCGAGCACCACCCCATCGACCCTCCGGAGTCCTCCTGGATCCAGGTCCACGAAATCCGCCCCCGCCCCGCCCTCGGTACCAAGCCCTTCACGTTCTACAGCTACCGACTCGAACCCCACCCCACCTTCCTCGTGAACGGCCACCTCGTGCGGGAGCCCTGGTAGGCCGGGGTGTCAGTGGGGGTCGTTAGCCTGCGCTCATGATCGAGACGACCGGCGACGACCGCCGATTTCCTGCCGCGTTGGCCGATGTCGCCCGGGCGGAGTTCGACTACGACGAGGGGCAGGGCGTCGACTTCGAGCCGTACGACGCCTTCGACTCCGCCGAGGAGACGACGGACTGGCTGCGGCACTGGACCGGCAACCACGAGCTCGACGGCGGTGACTACCGGGTCTTCGGGCAGGACGGGACCGGTGGGCTCGCCGCGATCTGGTGTGTGCGGGTGGGTCGGCCGCTCACGGAGCAGCCCGTGGTGTTCATGGGCTCGGAGGGTGAGCGGGGCGTCGTGGCCGGGAATCTGTCGGACTTCCTGTGGGTCCTGGCCGACGGCTTCGGGCCGATGGAGGCCGCTCTGTACGCGGAGCGCGAGGCGCGGCCCGATGGGGCGCTGGCCGAGCTGGCGGGGCGGCATGCCGTCACCCCGCGCCGGGCGGGCCGGGACATCGTCATCGAGGCTCAGGCGGAGTTTCCGAGCTTCTCCGACGACATCGACGAGCTCTGCCGCTGAGCCTCACGCGACCGGCGCCGCGCCCTTGCCGTTGTGGTCCTCGTCCTCGGGGAGTTTGCAGACGCGCTCCAGGAAGAGGGCCGCCGCGATCACGGCGATGCCGGCCAGGACGGAGAAGCCGGCGTAGATCGCCTGGTCGCGGCGGGCCGGGATGTCCAGGGAGCCGAGGAGGAAGACGCCCGTGCCGCCGTACATGCCGGCGACCAGGGCGGCGACGAGGGCGCTCGCCTGGCCGAAGACCACCGCGCGGGCCGCCATCAGCGGCTCGACGCCCTTCGCGCCGGGGCGGCGCTCCCGCTGGGCCTTCAGGCGGGCGCGGATGGAGAGGGCCGTCGCGGTCAGGACGACCGCGATGGCGGCGAGCACGATGGGGGCGGCGAGCGGCACGCTCGGCAGGGTGCCCACCGCGTCCCAGAGGCGTGCCGCGCCCCAGGACAGGACTCCGGCGACGACGAACAGTCCGGCGAGAACCTTGAGCCGCAGTTGTTTCACCGGGTGTCCTTCGTGTCGTCGTGGGGGCGATGTTCCACGAGCGTAACGACTACTCGGGCAGACGGAGTTCCAGGTCGGCGCGCGGCACGACGCCCTCGCTGCCGACGGCGGTGAGCAGGTCGGCGACGGAGCCGTGCCCGGCGAGGCTGGCCTCGGGGTCGACGTCGTGCCAGGGGGCGAGGACGAAGGCGCGCTGGTGGGCGCGGGGGTGGGGGAGGGTGAGGACCGGGTCGTCGGAGACCACGTCGGCGTAGGCCACGATGTCGACGTCGATGGTGCGGGCGCCCCAGTGCTCCTCGCGGACGCGGTGGAAGGCTTCCTCGACGGCGTGTGCCCGCTCCAGGAGGGAGCTGGGCGGCAGGGTCGTCTTCACGAGGGCGACCGCGTTGAGGTACGAGGGCTGGGAGCCGGGCTCGACGCCCCAGGGCTCCGTCTCGTAGACGGGGGAGACGGCCTTGACCCGGAGGCCCGGCGTGTCCTCCAGGGCGTCGACGGCCCCCTGGAGCGTCTCCAGGCGGTTGCCGAGGTTGGAGCCCAGGGCGATGACGGCCCACTTGGGGTTGGAGAGCGTCACGTCGGCGGCGTCGACCGCTTCGACGACCGAGGCGGGTACGGGCTGCACGGTGGGGTCGCTGTGCGTGCTTTTCATACTCGGCTCCGGGTGATGGTGATGGTCACGTCGTCGAAGGGGACCGTGATCGGCGCGTCCGGCTTGTGGACGACGACCTCGACCTCCTGGACGCCCGCGTGCTTGAGGCACTGCTGGGCGATGCGCTCGGCGAGCGTCTCGATCAGGTCCACGGGCTCGCCCTGGACGACATCGACGACTTCCTCCGCGACGACGCCGTAGTGCACGGTCTTCGTCAGGTCGTCGTCGGCTGCCGCGGGTCGGGTGTCCAGGCTCAGGACGAGGTCCACGATGAAGGTCTGGCCTTCCTCGCGTTCCTTGGGGAAGACGCCATGGTGTCCTCGGGCCTTGAGGCCGCGCAGCGCGACACGATCCACGCGAATCACTCCTGCTGTCGTAGTTCTTGTGGCCACGCAGCCGGGTGCGGACGGCCGGGTGTCCAGCATCGAATCTACCTGCGAGCACCGACAGCGCTTGCCCATGGGGGGTTGCGGCGACGGCCACAGGGGCTGGGAGCGGCCCCTACCCAGAGCGCTGGATTCCAATCCACCGGGTCACCCGAAAGGACGGTGGAGCCCGTCAGGAGCCGGGTTCCTCGTCCTCCTCGTCGTCCGTTTCGGTGAGGACGGGGGAGCCGTGGTGGGACCAGATGCGCCAGCCGTCGAATGTGCGGCGGAACACATTGGTGGCGACGACGAGCTGGCCCACGAGGGGTCCGAGTTCGGCGCCGTCCTCGGCGGGTCCGCCGCTGAGGATGTTCTCGGTGCAGGTGACGACGGCCACATCGCCGGCGAGGGAGATCTTCACGTCGGTCAGGAAGAACTGGATGTACTCGGTGTTCGCCATGATCAGGGCGTACGAGCGCAGGACCTCGCCGCGTCCGGTGAGGACGGGCCAGCCCGGGTGGACGCAGCTGATCGGGGTGGCGCCGTCGTCGAGCCAGAGTTCGGAGATCTCCTCGAAGTCGCCGCGCTCCATCGCCTCGTAGAAGGCGGTGTTGGCGGCCTCGACCGCTTCTGTGTCGGTCTGGTGGGTCACACGGCTCCTTCGACGGCTCGGGCGACCCGGACGGCGTCGGCGGTGGCCCGGACCTCGTGGACGCGGACGGCCCAGGCGCCCTCGTGGGCGGCGATGGCGGAGACGGCGGCGGTGGCGGCGTCGCGTTCGCGGGCGGGGGGCGGGGTGGCGCCTTCGCGGGTGAGGACGTGGCCGAGGAAGCGCTTGCGGGAGGCGGCGACGAGCAGTGGCCTGCCGAGGGCGCGCAGCTCGGGGAGGTGGGCGACGAGGGCCAGGTCGTGGGGGGCGAGTTTGGCGAAGCCGAGTCCGGGGTCGATGACGATCCGCTCGGGGGCGACCCCGCCTTCGACCACGGCCTCCATGCGGTGGCGCAGTTCGGTGACGACCTCGCCGACGACGTCGTCGTAGACGGCGAGGCTGTTCATGTCCTGGCTGAAGCCGCGCCAGTGCATGACGACGAAGGGGACTTCGGCGGCGGCGACGGCGGGGACCATCCCGGGGTCGGCGAGTCCGCCGCTGACGTCGTTGACGAGGGTGGCGCCGGCCGCGACGGCGGCGTGGGCGACGGAGGCGCGCATGGTGTCGACGGAGACGGTGACGCCTTCGGCGGCGAGGCCGCGGACGACGGGGACGACCCGGCGCAGCTCTTCCTCCTCGTCGACGCGGCTGGCGCCGGGGCGGGTGGATTCGCCGCCGACGTCGATGAGGTCGGCGCCTTCGGCGACGAGGTGGAGCCCGTGTTTGACGGCGGCCGTGGTGTCGAACCAGCGGCCGCCGTCGGAGAAGGAGTCCGGGGTCACGTTCACGACGCCCATGACCGCGCAGCGGTCCCACTCCGGCAGGCCCCGGGCCGTGCCCCGGCCGATCAACGTACTCATATGTCCAGACTAGGGGCTGGCCGCGTCGGGGGTGCCCGGGTCGGGGGCGCGTCCGGGTGGGGTGGCGTGGTCGTCGTGGTCAGGCGGCGCGGATCTCGCGGTCCGGCTGCGGGGCGACGATGTGGGCGCAGGGGCGGGGTTCGGCGGTGGTCCTGCGGCGGGCGAAGGGGCGGGGCAGCGCGAGGTTGACGAAGCCCTCGGCCTGCATGGCGGCGAAGCCGATGCGGGGCAGGTCACGGCTCTTGCGGTACACGACGAAGCGGGGTTCCCAGCGGGGCCGGAACTTCGCGTTGAACTTGTACAGGGACTCGATCTGGAACCAGCGGGAGAGGAAGACGAGCAGGCCGCGCCAGAGGCGGAGGACGGGGCCGGCGCCGATCTTCTCGCCGCGGGCGAGCGCGGAGCGGAACATGGCGAAGTTGAGTGAGACGCGTTCGATGCCGAGGCGCGGGGAGTCCTGGAGGGCGGCGACGATGAGCAGTTCGTTCATGCCGGGGTCGGCGGAGCGGTCGCGGCGCATGAGTTCGAGGGACATGCCGTCGGTGCCCCAGGGCACGAAGTGGATGATCGCCTTGAGGTCGCCGTAGGGGGAGTCGGGGTCGTCCTTGTGGGCGGTGGCTATGACGGCGTCTCCGTCACCGGGGTCGCCGATGCGGCCGAGCGCCATGGAGAAGCCGCGTTCGGTGTCGGTGCCGCGCCAGTCGGCGGCGGCGCGGCGGATGCGGGCCAGTTCGCCGTCGGAGAGGTCACGGACCCGGCGGACCTTGGTGGTGTAGCCGTTCCGTTCGATCCGCTTCACCATCTGGCGCACGTTGCGCATGGCGCGCCCGGCCAGGGAGAAATCCGCGACGTCCACCACCGCCTCGTCGCCGAGTTCGAGGGCGTCGAGGCCGGTCTCGCGGGTCCAGACCTCGCCGCCGGTCTCGGAGCAGCCCATGACGGCGGGGGTCCAGGAGTGGGCCTTGGCCTCGTCCATGAAGCGGTCGATGGCGCCGGGCCAGGCTTCGACGTCGCCGATGGGGTCGCCGCTGGCGAGCATGACGCCGGAGACGACGCGGTAGCAGACGGCGGCCTTGCCGCTGGGGGAGAAGACGACGCCCTTGTCGCGGCGGAGGGCGAAGTGGCCGAGGGAGTCGCGGCGGCCGTGCTTGTCGAGGAGGGCGCGCAGCTTGGTCTCGTCGTCCTCGGTGAGCCGCGCGGCGGGGTGTTCGGGGCGGAAGGCGAGGTAGATGGTGGTGAGGGCGGTGAGCATGCCGAGGGCGCCGAGGGAGTAGCCGACGGTCCAGTCGACGCTGCCGGTGTAGCCGACGGGGCCCTCGAAGCCGAAGAGTCCGTAGAGGACGTGTTCGAGGCGGTCGGTGAGGCCGGGGCTGCCGATGACGCGGCGGGGGTGGGCGCTGACGATGACCAGGCCGAGGGCGATGGATCCGGCGCCCATGAGGACGAAGTTGGCGAGGGCCTTCCAGCGGCTGCGGGGGTCGGGCAGGGCGGCGAACTGGCTCCGGTGGCGCAGCAGCAGGGCGAGCAGCGCGAGGGAGAGCACGGCGCCGAGGATCGAGTGGCGCCAGACGAACTGGGCGGCGGCGCCGAGCGGCAGCAGGACGACGGCCGCGCGCCAGGCGCGGCGCTTGTGGCGCTTGAGGCCGTGGGCGAGGAGCAGGAGCAGGACGCCGGCGCTGAGGGAGAGGGCCGCGGAGAGCGGTCCGAGGGTGCCGGGCAGGACCTCGGCGACGGCGTGCATCCGGCTGGCCCGGAAGCGCGGGAAGACGCCCGCGGCGATGTCGATCAGGCCGACGAGGGTGCAGGCCGTACCGACGAGGGAGGGGACCTTCTCGGGTCGAGGTCCGCGCAGAATCCGGCGTACCCGATCCGGAACCGATCCTGATTTGTCCCCATCTACCGTGACAGACATCGCTTCCCGTGCTTCCCGTGGCTCCGCGAAAGATTGACTTCCGGCGGCCGCGCGGTGGTCAGGGGCGGGCCGGGCCGGAGGTTTTGCGCCCTCTAGGACGGCATCGTGGCGGAGCGGGTTCATTCGGGCACGGGAAATTCTCGGCAAGCAGGATCAGGAAGAGGGCTCGGGGCGTCTCATGGGTCTCACCAGCAACAAGGTTCTGGCGCTGGCCGTCGTCGTGGCGGTGGTGCTGTTCGTGGCCACGGTCTGGCTGTGGCCACGGCTGGCGCGCGGCGGCGTGCGGTCGGTCGTCGGCCGGATCGGACTGCTGCTCGCCACCCAGCTGGCGCTGTTCGCCTCGGTCGGTCTGGCGGCGAACAACTCCTTCCTGTTCTACGGCTCCTGGGCGGACCTCTTCGGGCAGGAGCAGGACCTGGGGGTGGTCGTCGACCACTCGGCCGGGTCCAAGGACATCAAGGTCGTCGGGACGCAGGCGATGGACGTGCCCGGCGGTGGCCGTCCGGAGGTCGGCGGACAGATCCAGAAGATCGTCGTCGCCGGCGAGAAGTCGAAGATCGACTCTCCCGCCTACGTGTATCTGCCGCCGGAGTACTTCCAGAAGGAGTACGCGAAGAGCACCTTTCCCGCCGCGGTGGTGCTGACGGGCTACCCGGGCACGGCCGAGAACCTCCTCAAGGGGCTGAAGTACCCGAAGACGGCCTTCCTCCAGGCCAAGGAGAAGAAGATGCGGCCGATGATCCTGGTGATGCTGCGGCCGACCGTGGCGCCGCCCCGGGACACGGAGTGCGTGGACATCCCCGGTGGGCCGCAGACCGAGACGTTCTTCGCCGAGGACCTGCCGAAGGCGGTCTCGGAGACGTACCGGGTGGGGACGAAGGCGCGGAACTGGGGCTTCATGGGGAACTCGACCGGCGGCTACTGCGCCCTGAAGATCGCGCTGCATCACCCGGACCGGTTCGCGGCGGGCGCCGGTTTCTCGGCGTACTACAAGGCCGCGGAGGACGTGACGACCGGCGATCTCTTCCATGGCGACGACGCGGCGCGCAAGCGGGCCGACCTGCTGTGGAGCCTCGACCACGCGCCGCAGGGGAAGTCGTCGTTCCTGGTGACGACGTCGAAGGAGGGGGAGGGGAACCGCGGGCCGACCCTCGCGTTCGTCAATAAGGTGAAGGCGCCGGCGCGGGTCTCCTCGATCACGCTCGACAGCGGCGGGCACAACTTCAACACGTGGAACCGCGAGATCCCGCCGGGTCTGGTGTGGATGAGCGGTCGGCTCAGCGCGAACTGACCGACGGGCCCGCCGGTCGGGCTCGGCGCGCGCTGACCGAGGAGCCCGCGGCGAGGCTCGGCACGAACTGACCGAGGAGCCCGCGGCCGGGCTCAGCGTGAGCCGACCGGCAGGTCCCCGGCCGCCTCGGTGGCCGCGCGCAGCGCCCGGTGGACGCCCGCCGGGGTGAGGACGCCGGCGAACCGGCCGCCGTCGGCGGGGTCGGTGACGGGGAGCCAGCCGGTGTCGTGCTGGAGAAGCGCGGCCAGCGCCTCCCGCAGGGAGGCGCCGAGGGGGACCGGTTCGGGCGTGGGGCGCGTGCGGCCGGGCTCGTCCGCCGACACCCAGCCGAGCGGCCGGCCGTCGGCGTCGAGGACGACGGACCAGGGCGCGTCGGGCGCGGTGTCGCCGGGCCGCGTGACGGGGGCCTCGTCCAGGGCGGCGGAGTCGACGGGGGTGACCGAGAGCCGCTTGAGGCCGCGGTCGGCGCCGACGAACTCGGCGACGTACGGGGTGGCCGGGGCGCCGAGCACCCGGGCCGGGGTGTCGAGCTGTTCGATCGTGCCCTGTCCGTAGACGGCGATCCGATCGCCGAGGCGGACGGCCTCCTCCAGGTCGTGGGTGACCAGCAGGACGGTCTTGCGGACCTGCGACTGGAGCCGGAGGAACTCGCTCTGCAGCCGCTCGCGGACGACGGGGTCGACCGCGCCGAAGGGCTCGTCCATCAGGAGCACGGGCGGGTCGGCGGCGAGCGCGCGGGCCACACCGACGCGCTGGCGCTGTCCGCCGGAGAGCTGTTCGGGGTAGCGGTCGCCGTACGTCTTCGGGTCGAGGCCGACGAGGTCGAGGAGTTCGGCGGCGCGGGCGCGGGCCCGGGCGCGCGGGGCGCCGAGGAGGTGGGGGACGGTCGCGGTGTTGTCGAGGACCGTTCGGTGCGGGAAGAGCCCGACCTGCTGGATGACGTAGCCGATGCGGCGCCGGAGTCGGACCGGGTCGATCGTGGATATGTCCTCGCCGTCGAGGAGGATGCGCCCCTCGGTCGGCTCGATGAGCCGGTTCACCATCTTCATGGTGGTGGTCTTGCCGCAGCCGGACGGGCCGACGAGCGTGACCAGTTCTCCCTCGGCGACCTCGAAGGAGAGGCTGTCGACGGCCGTCGTTCCGTCCGCGTACCGCTTGGTCACCTGTTCGAACCGGATCATGTCCCCATTCTTACGTCCGGCGGCGGGGTCCGTGTGAAGGGGGTGTTGCCGCATTGTGGCGGTCTTCGGAGATTGTCGGTGGCGGGGGTTAGGGTCGCTGGACATACGTTCGGCAGGGCGGGCGACCGGGGGGAGGACGGATGAGCGCGGCGAACTGTCTGGTGACGAACGACTGGATCTGCGGGGAGTATCTGCGCACGCGCAGCGAGGAGTTGACGAGCGCGCTGCTCCAGCACGTGGGGATCACGGCCGTGTCCGTCCTGATCGGACTCGCCGTCGCCTTCCCCCTGGCGCTGCTGGTGCGGGCCCGTCCCCGCCTCGCCGGGCCGGTCCTCGGTCTGACGACGCTGCTCTACACGATCCCGTCGCTGGCGATGTTCTCGCTGCTGCTCCCGTTCCTCGGGCTCTCCGCCGCGCTCGTGGTGACGGGACTCGTGCTGTATTCGCTGACGATCCTGGTACGGAACATCCTGGCGGGCCTCCAGGCGGTGCCGGCCGAGACGCGAGAGGCCGCGCTCGGCATGGGGTACGGCTCGGGAAGGCTGCTGTGGGAGGTCGAACTGCCGCTCGCGCTCCCGGCCCTGATGGCCGGCGTGCGCATGGCGACGGTCTCCACGATCGCGCTGACCACGGTCGGCTCGATCGTCGGCCGCGGTGGCCTGGGCAATCTCATCGAGGACGCGCTGCCGACCTTCTTCAAGGCGCAGGTGCTCGCCGCCTCCGTGCTGTGCGTGCTCCTGGCGGTCGCCGCGGACCTGCTGCTCCTGGGCGTGCAGCGGCTGCTCACGCCGTGGACCCGCATACGCGCCGTGAGCGGGGGCGAGTGACATGAGGGTGATGGCGGACGCCTGGAGCTGGCTGACGACCGGAGCCAACTGGGCCGGTGACGGCGGGGTGTGGCACCGGCTCGGTGAGCATGTGTACGTGAGCGGGTTGGCGCTGCTGCTCGCCTGCGCCGTCGCGCTGCCGCTGGGACTCGGGCTCGGACACCTCGGCAAGGGCGGCGCGGTCGCCGTCAACGTCTCCAACGCCGGACGGGCGATCCCGGTCTTCGCGGTGCTCGCGCTCTTCATGGTGTCGCCGCTGCGCAACGCGGGGTACGTCCCGACGGTGATCGCGCTGGTGCTCTTCGCGGTGCCCCCGCTGCTCACCAACGCGTACGTGGGGATGCGCGAGGTGGACCGGGCGGTGGTCGAGGCGGCCCGGGGGATGGGGATGTCGGGCGGACAGCTCTTCCTCAGGGTCGAACTGCCCCTCGCCCGCCCGCTGGTCATGACCGGGCTGCGGTCGGCCGCCGTGCAGGTGGTCGCCACGGCGACCATCGCGGCGATGGTCGGCCAGGGCGGTCTCGGCCGGATCATCACCGCCGGGTTCAACACGTACAACACCCCGCAGGTGGTCGCGGGCGCGCTTCTCGTGGCGCTGCTCGCCCTCCTGGTGGAGGCCGTGCTCGTGGGGGCGGACAGGCTGCTCGGCCGCCGGCCGCTGTGACTTCGGAACGACGAATGGAATGGGTGATCTCGTGAGCAGGATCTCGCGCACCGCGGGTGCCGTGCTGGGCGTGGCGGCGCTGACCGCCGGCCTCGCCGCGTGCGGCGGTGACAGCCTGGAGCAGAGCAACGCGCCGTCGACGGGTTCGGGCAAGGGCAAGGGCTCGCTCGTCGTGGGCGCCGCCGCCTTCACCGAGTCCAAGGTGCTCGCCGAACTGTACGCACAGGTGCTGAACGACGCCGGATACTCCGCGAGCGTCACCACGGTGAAGAACCGCGAGCTGTACGAACCCTCGCTGGAGAAGGGCGAGATCGACGTCGTACCCGAATACGCGGCGACCATCGCGGAATTCCTCAATGCCAAGGTGAACGGTCCGAAGGCGCCCGAGGAGAAGCCGGTCGCCTCCGGAGACGCCGTGGCCACGGTGGAGGCGCTGAAGAAGCTCGCGGAGCCGCGCGGACTGAAGGTTCTCGCGGTCGGCGAGGCGGTCGACCAGAACGCCTTCGCGGTCTCGAAGGAATTCGCCGAGAAGAACAAGCTGAAGACGCTTTCGGATCTCGGCGCCGCGAAGCTGAAGGTGAGGATCGCGGCGGGCGACGAATGCGAGATACGGCCCTTCTGCGCGCCGGGTCTGAAGAAGACCTACGGGATCGACGTGACCGGGATCGACCCCAAGGGTGTCGGTACGCCGCAGTCCAAGCAGGCGGTCAAGGACGGCGTGGACCAGTTGGTGCTGACCACCACGACGGACGCGACGATCGACAGCTTCGGTCTGGTCTTCCTGACCGACGACAAGAAGCTGCAGAACGCCGACAATGTGCTGCCCGTCGTCAATGCCGAGGACGCGGGATCGCCGGAGATCGCCGCCGCCCTCGACAAGATCACAAAGGTCCTCACGACGGCCGATCTCGCCGAACTGAACCGCAAGGTGGACGCGGAGCGGGCCAAGCCCGAGGACGTCGCGAAGACCTATCTGGAGTCGAAGGGGCTGGTCAAGAAGTAGGGGCCCGGTAAGGGGAGTCGGCCCGGTCCGGCGGGGGCGCGGGCCCGGCGTCGAGAACGACGGCGAGAAGTGGCCAAGAGATTGCCGGGCCGACACCCCATACAGCGCCTACGCACGGTAAATTTCAGGCCATGCCACGTGGACGCCACCGCCATTCACCTCCTCTGCACAAGCTCCTGCCGCCCTCGGCGGTCGCCGGAGCGTCGGTCGTCTGTGCCGCGGGCGCCTGGCTGCTCGCCGATCCCGTGGCGCTTCGGCTGCTCGTGGCGGCCGCCGCGGCGGCCGCGGTCACCGGCGGTGTGATCATGCGCAGTTGGGACCGGAGCGCCGGCCGGCAGGTCGCCGAGCTGACCCGGGCCCGGACCGCGGACGAGTGGAAGACCGAGGAGCGGATAGCCGAGCTGGAGGCCGACCTCGACGAGTCCCGCGAGCTGCGCGCGAGGCTCGACGCGAAGCTGCGCGCCAAGCGGGTCGAGCTCGCCGGGCTGCGCGGTGAACACGCGGCGCTGCTACGCCGGTACGCCACCGCCGAGACGGAGCGCGCCAGCGCCCTGGAGGGCCGCCGGCAGCTCGCCCTGGAGTCCGCGGCGCCCGCCAAGGAACTCCCGACCGCGGGATCCGCGCCCACCCCGGCCGCGTACCGCCAGGCCGCCGAGGCCCTGCGCAACCTGGCGCGCAACGCCGCCGCCCAGGAGGCCCGGCGTACGGCCGAGGCGGCCCGTAGCCGCGATCTCGCCGAGCGCGCCCGGGAGACGGAGGAGCCGCAGGGGAAGCACGCGGCGGCCGCCGGCGCCGAGCAGCACGCTCGCCCGTCGACCGCCGTGGTTCCCGCCCTCGCCCCCGCCGCCCTGCCCGCCGTCCGGGCCGTCCCGGTCGCGTCCGCGATCGTCCCCCACGCCTCGCGCCGCGCCCCCCGCCCCGAGGGAGGCTTCGACTTCTTCGGCATGCAGAAGGCGGCGGCCGCCATCGAGGCCGTGCAGGACGCCGACCTCGCGGACGTGGTGGGCGAGGAGGTCCTGGCGTCGGTCGCCCGCCGCACCCCGGAACAGCGCGCGATCGGCCAGGTCATCGATCTGACCGCACACGACGAGACCGAACAGATCGACGTCGTCGAGCTCCGCGGGGCCGTCAACTCGTGACGCTCCGGGCGCTCGCCGCGGAGGAAGTGACGTCGCTGCGGGACGAGTTGATCGCCCTGTGCGCGCAGGCGTTCTGCGGTCCGCCCTGGCACGAGCCGCCGCGCGGAGCGCTGCGGACGGTGGAACGGCTGCTCGGCATGGCGTCCGGACCCCAGCCCGGCTTCCGTTTCGTCGCCTCGTTCGACCCGGACGGCGCACTGACCGGGTTCGCCGCGGGCTGGCTCGACAACGCGCTCTCGGGCGAGGACGTGACGTTCGAACTCGCCGAACTCGTCGTCGCCCCCGCCCACCAGGGGAAGCGCCTGGGCCGCGCCCTGCACGACACCCTTCTCGCCCGGGCGCCCGCCCCGGGTCTGCTGATGACGCTCGACGTGCCCGAGCTGCGCGAACGCTACGAGCGGTGGGGCTGGAGCGTGGTGGAGCGGCGGTGGCCGGAGAAGGACCCGAGGGAGTTCGTGGTCATGGGCCGAAAGGACTGACCCGGCCTGCGGCGACCGCCCTACTTGTCGATGTCGCCGACGACGAAGAACAGCGAACCCAGGATCGCCACCATGTCGGCGACCAGCGTCCCCGGCAGCAGCTCGGTCAGCGCCTGGATGTTGTTGAAGGACGCCGAGCGCAGCTTGAGGCGGTACGGCGTCTTCTCGCCCTTGGAGACCAGGTAGTAGCCGTTGATGCCGAGCGGGTTCTCGGTCCAGGCGTACGTGTGGCCCTCCGGCGCCTTGAGCACCTTCGGCAGCCGCTGGTTGATCGGCCCCGGCGGGAGGTCGTCGATCCGGTCGAGGCAGGCGTCGGCGAGGTCCAGGGAGTTGTGGGTCTGCTCCAGGAGGCACTCGAAGCGGGCGAGGCAGTCGCCCTCCTGCCGCGTGACGACCCTCAGCGTGTCCTGAAGCTCCCCGTAGGCGAGGTACGGCTCGTCGCGGCGCAGGTCGAAGTCGACGCCCGAGGCGCGCGCGATGGGCCCGGAGACGCCGTACGCGTGCGCCGTCTCCGCGGTCAGGACGCCGACGCGCCGGGTGCGGCCGCGGAAGATCTCGTTGCCGAGGACCAGCTTGTCGTACACGTCCATCCGCGACCGCACGTCGGCGACGGCGGCGCGGGCCCGGCCGAGCCATCCGGCGGGGAGGTCCTCCTTGAGGCCGCCGACCCGGTTGAACATGTAGTGCATCCGGCCGCCGGAGACCTCCTCCATCACGGCCTGCAGCTCCTCGCGCTCCCGGAACGCGTGGAAGACCGGGGTGATACCGCCCAGTTCGAGGGGGTACGACCCCAGGAACATCAGGTGGTTGAGCACCCGGTTCAGCTCGGCGAGCAGCGTGCGGGTCCACACGGCCCGCTCGGGAACCTCCATGCCGAGCATCCGCTCGACGGCCATGACGACACCGAGCTCGTTGGAGAACGCCGACAGCCAGTCATGGCGGTTGGCGAGCATGATGATCTGCCGGTAGTCGCGCGCCTCGAAGAGCTTCTCCGCGCCGCGGTGCATGTACCCGATGACCGGCTCGGCGTGCTGGATGACCTCGCCGTCGAGGACGAGACGGAGGCGGAGCACACCATGGGTGGAGGGATGCTGCGGCCCGATGTTCAGCACCATGTCGGTGCTCTCCGCCGCGCCGCCGATTCCGACCGTCGTCTCCGTCATGGGCCCAGTATCCCTGCCGGGCCCGTCGGCCCGGGAACCCGTCCACAGGACGGCGGGACCCAGCGCGTGTGCCAGGCGTCGCGGGGCAGGCGGGACGTTCGATACACGCCCTACCGCCCCCGAACCCTCCGCGTCAGCCACAGGAAGTCCCCCAGCCCGCCACGCGCCGTCAGCTCGGCCGCCTCGCCCGCGCCGGCCAGCGCCCGCACGTAGGCGCCCGGATCGCTGGACGCCAGCGAGAGCGGCGGCCGCTCCCCGCGCACCCCGAGCCCCGTCAGCGTCTCCCGCTGCGTCGTCACGTCCCCGCCCCCCACGGCGCACGCGTCCATCGCCACGTGTGCCGTGATGTCGCGGGACCCGTCCGGCACCGCCGCCACCTCCCGCCCCGCCCGGAACCCCGTCAGCGTCCCGAAGGGCGGCCTGGACTCCCGTACGTGCCCGTAGTCCACCGCCACCGCCGTCCCCTCCGCGAGCGCTCCGACCGCCGCCGCCCACGCCTCGTCCCGGGGCCACCCGATCTCCGCCCGCTCGCCGGGCTCCGCGAGCGGCCACCACCGCTCCAGCCACTGCGCGTCCCGGCCCGCCACGACCCTCCCCAGCCGCTCGGCCCCGTCCGCCGCCCGCACCTCGACGTACCGGACCGCACCCGACTCGTCGACGGCCGCGACGTCCACCGGCACGTTGTCGAGCCATTCGTTGGCGAAGAGCAGTCCGCGGAGCCCGTCGGGGACCCGGTCCGTCCACTCCACCCGGGGGTCGAGCCCCGGCGGCCGGTCCGCCCGCTCGACGCCGTACGCCCGTACCGACAGCCCCGCGGGCGCGGCCGCCAGCACGCCCGTCAGCAGTTCGCCCCGCCCCGCGCCGACGTCCACGAACGCGACCTCGTCCGTCCCCAGCTCCTCCGCCACCCCCGCCAGGAGCCGGGCGACGGCCCGGGCGAAGAGCGGCGAGGCATGCACCGACGTGCGGAAGTGGCCTGCCGGGCCCTCGGGGCGCAGGAAGAAACCCCCCGGGCCGTACAGCGCCCGCTCCGTGGCCTCGCGCCACCCCTGCCACTGACACGTCTCATCCGTCACAGGGCACAGTCTCCACCTTGCGGAGTACGGTCCTCCCGTCAAGGATCGACCCCACGGTTGACCCCTGCACCTATCCGCCTTCCCTACGCTGGGTGACGTGCAGCGCCTCTACGACTTCATCCGCAGACACCCGACGGGCGTCGACAGCTTCTGGGCCGTCGTCCTGCTCGGGTTCTCCGTGCTGTGGGTGGGCACCTCCTACCCGGCGGTCGGCAACGCCGCCGCGTACGGCGTGGTCGGCGCGCTGTTCTCCCTCGTCGTCGCGTTGCGCCGGCGCGCGCCCGAGAAGATGCTGCTGCTCGCCGTCGCGCTGGGCCTGGTCCAGCTCGCGTTCGGGCTGCAGCCGTTCTTCGCGGACTTCGCCATGCTGGTGATCATCTACACCGTGGCGGCGCACGACGGACCGCGCTGGGCGTCCCGTCTCGCGCTCGCCGGCGGTCTCAGCGCCGCGACGCTCTCGATGCTGAGATGGCCCGCCGAGACCAGCCCCGGCTCCACGCTGGCGCACGTCTTCTTCACGGTGATCATGACCGTGCCGTTCGCCCTCGCCTGGGTGCTCGGCGACTCCCTGCGCACCCGCCGCGCCTACTTCGCGCAGCTGGAGGAGCGCGCCTCCCGCCTGGAGCAGGAGCGCGAGGCGCAGGCCAAGGTCGCGGTCGCCGCCGAGCGTGCCCGGATCGCCCGTGAACTGCACGACGTCGTCGCGCACAACGTGTCGGTGATGGTGGTCCAGGCCGACGGCGCCGCCTATGTCCTGGACTCCTCCCCGGAGACGGCCAAGCAGGCCCTGGAGACGATCTCCTCCACCGGCCGCCAGGCGCTCGCCGAGATGCGCCGGCTGCTCGGCATCCTGCGCACGGGCGAGCACAAGGAGGCGGGGGAGTACGTGCCCCAGCCCGACGTGGAGCAGATCGAGGAGCTCGTCGAGCAGGTCCGCGGGGCCGGTCTGACCGTCGACTTCCGGATCGAGGGGACGCCACGGCCGCTGCCCAGCGGCGTCGAGCTCACCGCCTACCGGATCGTGCAGGAAGCCCTCACCAACACGCGCAAGCACGGCGGTCCGGACGTCGGGGCCAGCGTCCGCCTGGTCTACTTCGACGACGGCCTCGGGCTGCTCGTCGAGGACGACGGCCGGGGCGCGACGCACGAGATGTACGAGGACGGGGGCGCCGACGGCCGGGGCCACGGCCTGATCGGCATGCGCGAGCGGGTCGGCATGGTCGGCGGCACCCTGGACGCGGGACCGCGTCCGGGCGGCGGCTTCCGCATCAGCGCCCTGCTCCCCCTGAAGCCCGCCCACTGACGACACGAAGGAACCCCACATGTCCATCCGCGTGATGCTCGTCGACGACCAGGTGCTGCTGCGCACCGGCTTCCGCATGGTGCTCGCCGCCCAGCCGGACATGGACGTCGTCGCCGAGGCGGGCGACGGCGTGGAGGCGCTGGAGGTGCTGCGCTCCACGGCCGTGGACGTCGTGCTGATGGACGTACGGATGCCCAAGCTCGACGGTGTCGAGACGACCCGGCGGATCTGCTCGGAGCCCGACGCCCCCAAGGTGCTGATCCTGACCACCTTCGACCTGGACGAGTACGCCTTCTCCGGGCTGAAGGCGGGCGCGAGCGGCTTCATGCTGAAGGACGTGCCGCCGAGCGAGCTGCTCGGCGCGATCCGCTCGGTGCACAGCGGCGACGCGGTCGTGGCCCCGTCGACCACGCGCCGGCTGCTCGACCGTTTCTCGCCGATGCTGCCGTCGTCGGGGAAGGAGCCGCAGCACAAGGAGCTCGACCGGCTGACCGACCGGGAGCGCGAGGTGATGATGCTGGTCGCGCAGGGGCTGTCGAACGGCGAGATCGCCGCCCGGCTGGTGCTCTCGGAGGCGACGGTGAAGACGCACGTCGGCCGGATCCTGACCAAGCTGGACCTGCGCGACCGGGTCCAGGTGGTGGTCCTCGCGTACGAGACGGGCCTGGTGCGGGCGGGCGGCGGGACGGTCTGAACCGTGCCGCTGCTGTGGATCAACGGACCCTTCGGGGGCGGCAAGACGCAGACGGCTCACGAGCTGCTGCGGCGGCTGCCCGGCAGTGTGGTGTGCGATCCGGAGCATGTCGGCTTCGGCCTCCACCGTGCCCTGCCGCCGGCCCTCCGAGGCGACTTCCAGGACCTGCGGGCGTGGCGTCGGGGCGTGTACGACGTCCTGGACCTGGCTCTGCGGGAGCACACGGCCGGTCCGGTGATCGTGCCGATGACGCTGGTGGAGCCCGCGTACTTCGAGGAGGTCGTCGGCCGGCTGCGCGCGGCGCACGGCGCCGACCGGGTGCACCACGTGGCGCTGCTCGCGCGGCGCGAGACGGTGCTGAAGCGGCTGACGGAGCGGGGGCTCGGGCGCGGACTGAAGCGGGAGAGCTTCGCGGTGGGCAGGCTGGACGGCTGCCTGGAGCGGCTGAACGGACCCGAGTTCGCGCACCACATCCGTACGGACCGGCTGACCGTCCCGCAGGTCGCGGACGAGGTGGCGCGCACGGCGGGGCTGCGGCTCGCGCCGAACACGGACGGGCCGCTGCGGCACCGGCTGCGCCGACTGCGGGTCGGGCTCGCCCACATCCGCTTCGACTGAGTCCGCTTCGGCCGAGGGCGGGCGGGTCCGCGCGGGTCGGGCACGCCACCGCCCTCGGGCCGAGGGCGCCTCACCGCCCTAGCGCAGGACCGCTTCGAGGAAGTCGCTGCCCAGGCGGGCGACGACGCTCACGTCCAGCTGGTGCAGGACGTAGCGGCCACGGCGCTGGGTGGTGAGCAGCCCGGCCTTCTTCAGGACGGCGAGGTGGCGCGAGACCTCCGGCGCGGTGATGCCGTACGCGTCGGCCAGCTCGCTCGTCGTGTAGGAGGCCCGGGCGAGGTTGCGGCACATCCGCATCCGCATCGGGTGGGCGACGGCCTCCAGACGGAGCTTGACCGTCTCCACGGGGGCGGTGCCGGCGAGCTCGCGGGTGGAGACGGGGTACTGGATCACCGGCTGCCAGCCCCGTGCGTGCAGGGCGATCAGGTGGGGCGAGCCGAAGGCGGTCGGCACGAGGGTGAGCGCCGAGCCCTGGGTGTGCGTACGGCCGTGGACCAGCTTGTCGATGACGATCCGGGAACCGTGGGCGTCCACTTCGAGGCTCATCGCGCCGGAGACCGCGGTGACGGCGTCGGCGAGGCCCTTGCGGTGCAGGAGGTCGGTCTTGTGCCGGGCGTCGGCGGCGAGCTGCACCCGGACCCGGCGCCAGGTGTCGGCGAAGAACGCGTCGTCGCAGTCCTCCAGGAGCCGGCGGATCCACGCGCGCGTGCCGGTGGGATCGGCGAGCATCCGCTCCACGAACGCGTACTGGCGCGGGCCGCGCGCCGCCGCCAGGTCGAGGGCGCGGCGCCGGGAGTGCGCGTCGACGAGCGGCGAGGGCAGTCCGTCGGCGTACTGCGTGCTGCAGGAGATCTCCAGCGCCGCCCCCACGTAGGTCTCGTCGTCCATCCGGTCGAGGTCGTCGAGCTCCTCCGCGAGCGTCTCGCGCGGCTGTGCGGGCAGCAGGAAGTCGGACCGGGTGGACCGCCACATGAAGTCGGCCTCGTGCAGCCGGTCGGCGAGCTCGGGCTTGAGCGCGGCGGCCGTGGTCGTGGCCCAGCCGTGCAGCCCCGCGTGGTGCGCCGGCTCGGACAGCGCGTGCAGCGCGGCGCCGAGTTCGGCCAGCGGTGAGGGGCAGAAGGAGATGCGCTCGTGCGGCAGTCCGGTGATGTCGATGGTCAGGCTCACCCCCCTATGGTGCGGGTCGGGCCGGGCACCGCGCCGCCCGTTTGACGGTGGCCGTCAATCGGCGCGACCGCGCACCCCGCCCGGCGCATGGTGAAGGCATGAACGCACTCCACCAGTACCTTCTCGACAGCTACCGGGCCGAGCAGCGCGGCGAGCGGATGCCCCCCGTGCCCGGGACGCACGACATCGAGACCCTCCGCGCGGTCCGCGACGCCCGCCGCTTCGAGGCCGTCGTCGCCGGGCGCCCCGCCCGAGGGCGGCTGCGCGCGGCGCTCGCCCGGTGGCTGCATCCCCGGGCGCGGGCGTGCTGAGACGGGAGCCGTGCGGGGGCCCGGTTTCCCCGCGGGCGCGCCGAGGCGGGGCCGGTTTTCCCCGCGGCGCGAGCGGGGGGTGTCCGCCCTTCCCGCGAGCCGGGTCCGCCCTTCCCGCGCGCGCCGAGGCGGGCCGCCGGCTCCCCGGGGGGCTCACGCCAGGCGCGACAGGAACTCCCGCACCGCCTCCCGGACGTCGTCCTCCGTCCAGCCCAGACCGGGCTCGGCCACGGTCACCTCCGTCACCGCCACCCCCGGCGGTCCCCCCGCGCCCGGACCGCGCCACCGGCGGAAGAGGACCGTGTCCGTCTCCTCCGCCTGCGCCACCGACGCGGCCGTCAGCGCCTCGGGGTCGTACGGGAGCCACACCTGGAACTGATGGGTGTGCGGGGTCGCGGGGTGGATCCGGAACCACGGCACGGCCGCCTCCTCGAAGCCTGTCCGCAGCCCCTCGGCCACCACGCGCGCGTGCGCCACGTACGAGGGCAGTCGCGGGAGTTCCACGGCGAGCCCCCGCAGCGCCGACACCGCGGCCGGGAACTGCTGGAAGAGCAGCCCTCCGTACCGGTGACGCCACACCCGGGCCTCCTCCATCACCTCCTCGGGGCCCGCCAGCGCCGCCCCCGACAGACCGCCCAGGGACTTGTAGAAGGACACGTACACGCTGTCCGCGAGCCCCGCGATCTCCCGCAGGTCCCGGCCGAAGTGAGGGGCGCACTCCCACAGCCGCGCGCCGTCGACGTGCACCACCGCTTCACGTTCGCGCGCGGCCTCCACCACGGCCACCAGCTCCTCCCAGGAGGGCAGCACGAACCCCGCGTCCCGCAGCGGGAGCTCCAGCATCAGCGTCCCGAACGGCTCCGGATGGTTCCGTACCTCCTCGGCCGTCGGCAGCCGCGGCTCGTCCGTCGGATGAACGGTGCGCAGCCCGCTCACCACACCCAGCGCGCCGCCCTCGTGGACCTCCGGGTGCGCCAGCGGATGCAGGGCCACGACGGGGCTGCCGGTCCGTCCCGACCAGCAGCGCAGCGCCACCTGCTGGGCCATCGTCCCGGTCGGGAAGAACACCGCCGCCGGGAGGCCGAGCGCGTCGGCGACCCGGCGCTCGACCTCCTCGACGAGACCGTCGCCGTACACATCGAGCCGGCCCCCGTCGTCCTCGCTCTCGGCCGCCCAGTCGGCGAGCTGCCGCAGACGTTCCCCGACCGTGCCCTCCACCGGCGAGTGCCACAGCCTCCGCCGGGCCGCGCCCCACGCCTTCGCCTGGATCAGCCGCGCTTCCGTTTCGTCCATGGGCCGATCATCACACCACCACCCACACCCTGTGGACAGCCACGGAGGAGCGCGAAACGCTGGCGTAGCATGACCAGAAATCGTCCGGTACCCCCCGCGGACTGGAACGGAAGGCCGTTGCCGCGTGAACCAACCAGCAGAACCCCGAGCGGAAGACCGACCCGCGCGACTCACCGTCGGAGTCGTCGGAGCCGGCCGGGTGGGACCCGCCCTCGCCGCCGCGCTCCAGCTCGCGGGTCACCGCCCCGTCGCGGTCTCCGCCGTCTCGGACGCGTCCGTACGCCGCGCCGCGAACCTGCTCCCCGACGTGCCGATCATGGCGCCCGCGCAGGTGCTCGCCCACGCCGACCTGGTGCTCCTGACCGTCCCCGACGACGCCCTGCCCGGCCTGGTCGAGGGCCTCGCGGAGACCGGGGCCGTACGGTCCGGTCAGCTGCTCGTGCACACCTCGGGGCGGTACGGCGTGCAGGTCCTGGACCCCGCGCGGCGGGCCGGCGCGCTGCCGCTCGCCCTGCACCCGGCCATGACCTTCACCGGGACCTCCGTCGACGTCCAGCGGCTGGCCGGCTGCTCCTTCGGGGTGACCGCGCCCGTGGAGCTGCGGCTCGCGGCCGAGGCCCTGGTCATCGAGATGGGCGGCGAACCCGAGTGGATCGAGGAGCAGGCCCGCCCGCTCTACCACGCGGCCCTCGCCCTCGGCGCGAACCACCTGGTCACGCTGGTCGCCCAGTCGATGGAGCTGCTCCGCACGGCCGGGGTCGCCGCCCCGGACCGGATGCTCGGCCCCCTCCTGGGCGCCGCCCTGGACAACGCCCTGCGCTCGGGCGACGCGGCCCTGACCGGCCCCGTCGCGCGCGGAGACGCGGGCACGGTCGCCGCGCACGTCGCCGAACTGCGCAAGCACGCGCCGGGCACCGTCGCCGGCTATCTGGCGATGGCGCGCACGACCGCGGACCGGGCGCTCGCCCACGGTCTGCTCAAGCCCGAGCTGGCCGAGGATCTGCTCGGTGTGCTCGCAGAGGGGGAGACCCGATGAGGTCCACGTCGTCCGCGACGTTCGCACTGGTCCGCACCGCGGACGAACTGCACGCGCTGGTGGCGGGCCGGACGGGCGCCGGCCGGACCTCCGTCGCGGCCCCGGGAGCGGCCGAAAACAGCCGTACCGCTGTTGTCATGACCATGGGCGCCCTCCACGAGGGGCACGCGACGCTCGTCCGCACCGCCCGCGAGTACGTCGGACCCGACGGATTCGTCGTCGTCACCGTCTTCGTCAACCCGCTCCAGTTCGGCGCGGGAGAGGACCTCGACCGCTACCCGCGCACGCTGGACGCCGACCTCGCGACCGCCGAGGCGGCCGGCGCCGACACGGTCTTCGCGCCCGCCGTCGACGAGGTCTACCCGGGCGGGGAGCCCCAGGTCCGGATCAGCGCGGGACCCATGGGCGAGCGCCTCGAAGGCTCCTCCCGGCCCGGCCACTTCGACGGGATGCTCACCGTCGTCGCCAAGCTGCTCCACCTCACCCGCCCGGACCTGGCCCTGTTCGGCCAGAAGGACGCCCAGCAGCTGGCCCTGATCCGCCGGATGGCCCGCGACCTGAACTTCCCGGTCGAGATCGTCGGCGTGCCGACCGTCCGCGAGGCCGACGGCCTCGCCCTGTCCAGCCGCAACCGCTACCTGTCCCACGGCGAGCGCCGCACCGCCCTCGCCCTCTCCCGCGCCCTGTTCGCCGCGAGCGACCGGCTCTCCGCCCAGCACGCGCTGCGCGCGCGTGCCGACTCGCTCCCCGGGGCGCAGAACCGCGCCGAGACCCGGGCCGAGGCGCTCTCCCGGCTCGGTGAGGCCCGTGCCGCGGCCGACGCCCACGCGGTGGCCCAGGCGACCGAGGGCAACGGAGCGGAAGCCGTACGGGCCGCGGCCCGCGCGGTCCTCGACGAGGCCGCGAAGACCGAGCCGCCGCTCACCCTGGACTATCTGGCCCTGGTCGACCCGGCCGACTTCACCGAGGTCGCCGACGACCACGAGGGCGAGGCGATCCTCGCCGTCGCCGCGCGCGTGGGCAGCACGCGGCTGATCGACAACATCCCGCTGACGTTCGGAGCCTCCAAGTGACCGGAATACGGCTGCAAGCGCCCGCGCCGGGCTGGTCCATCGACGCCGATGTCGTCGTGGTCGGCTCCGGTGTCGCGGGACTGACCGCGGCCCTGCGCTGCACCGCGGCCGGACTGCGCACCGTCGTCGTCACCAAGGCCCGCATGGACGACGGCTCCACCCGCTGGGCGCAGGGCGGCATCGCCGCGGCGCTCGGCGACGGCGACACCCCCGAGCAGCACCTCGACGACACCCTGGTGGCCGGCGCCGGGCTCTGCGACACCGACGCGGTACGGCTCCTCGTCACCGAGGGACCGGACGCCGTCCGCCGGCTGATCGCCACCGGCGCGGACTTCGACAAGACCGCCGACGGCGAGATCGCGCTGACCCGCGAGGGCGGCCACCACCGCCGCCGCATCGCGCACGCCGGCGGCGACGCCACCGGCCTGGAGATCTCCCGCGCCCTCGTCGAGGCGATACGGGACCGTGGCCTGCGCACCATCGAGCACGCCCTGGTCCTGGACCTCCTCACCGACGACGAGGGCCGCACGGCGGGCGTGACCCTGCACGTCATGGGCGAGGGCCAGCACGACGGCGTCGGCGCCGTCCACGCCCCCGCCGTGGTCCTCGCCACCGGCGGCATGGGCCAGGTCTTCTCGGCCACCACCAACCCGGCCGTCTCCACCGGCGACGGCGTCGCGCTCGCCCTGCGCGCCGGTGCCGAGGTCTCCGACCTGGAGTTCGTCCAGTTCCACCCCACCGTGCTCTTCCTCGGCGCGGACTCCGAGGGCCAGCAGCCGCTGGTCTCCGAGGCGGTACGGGGAGAGGGCGCCCATCTCGTCGACGCCGACGGGGTCCGGTTCATGGTCGGGCAGCACGAGCTGGCCGAACTCGCCCCCCGCGACATCGTCGCCAAGGCGATCATGCGCCGGATGCAGGAGCAGGGCGCCGAGCACATGTACCTGGACGCCCGCCACTTCGGCGCCGAGATGTGGGAGAACCGGTTCCCCACGATCCTCGCCGCCTGCCGGGCCCACGGCATCGACCCGGTCACCGAGCCGATCCCGGTGGCGCCGGCGGCCCACTACGCCTCGGGCGGCGTCCGCACCGACCTGACGGGCCGGACCACCGTCCCGGGCCTCTACGCGTGCGGTGAGGTGGCCTGCACGGGCGTCCACGGCGCCAATCGGCTCGCCTCGAACTCGCTCCTGGAGGGCCTGGTCTTCGCCGAGCGCATCGCCGAGGACATCGCCACGAACGGCCCGCACCGCGAGGGCCTGCCCCTCGTGTCCCCCACCGCCTCGGTGCTGCCGCTGCTCGCCCCGGAGACCCGGACCCGCGTCCAGCGGGTCATGAGCGCGAACGCCGGAGTGCTCCGCTCCGCCGAGAGCCTCACGGCCGCCGCCGAAGCCCTGGAGGCGCTGAGCCTCCCGGCGGCCGAGGGCCGGCCGGGCAAGGCGGCCGAGCCGGGCGTGGAGTCCTGGGAGACGACGAACCTCCTCTGCGTCGCCCGTGTGCTGGTGGCCGCCGCCCGGGAGCGCGAGGAGACGCGCGGCTGCCACTGGCGCGAGGACCACCCCGAGCGCGACGAGGGCTGGCAGCGCCATCTGATCGTGCGCCTCACCTCGGACCGGCGGCTCGTGGTCCGCCGTACCGCCACCGCAGACTTTCCCTCCGTAACCCCCGAAGCCCCCAGGGAGCCGCAACCGTGAGCACGCCAGAGGAACGCCGTCCCGAGCCCGTGGACGTACCCCTGATCCAGATCAGCGCCCCCTCCGAGGACGCGGGCGGCTGCGGTGACGGCTGCGGCTGCGCCGGGGGCGACGAGGTCTACGAGTGCGGCCTCGACCCCGCGCTCGCCCAGCTGCTCGCCGACGCCGGGCTCGACCCGGTCCAGGTCGAGGACATCGCCCACCTGGCCATCGAGGAGGACCTCGACGGCGGTGTGGACGTCACGACCGTCGCGACCGTCCCCGAGGACGCGATCGCCACGGCCGACTTCACCGCCCGCGAGGCGGGCGTCGTCGCCGGTCTGCGGGTCGCCGAGGCGGTGCTGTCCATCGTCTGCACGGAGACCTTCGAGGTCGAGCGGCACGTCGAGGACGGCGAGCGCGTCGAGGCCGGCCAGAAGCTGCTCTCGGTCACCACCCGCACCCGCGACCTGCTCACCGGCGAGCGCAGCGCGCTGAACATCCTGTGCCGCCTCTCCGGCATCGCCACCGCCACGCGCGCGTGGGCGGACGCGCTGGAGGGCACCGAGGCCCGGGTCCGTGACACCCGCAAGACGACGCCGGGCCTGCGGGCGCTGGAGAAGTACGCGGTGCGGTGCGGCGGTGGGGTCAACCACCGCATGTCGCTGTCCGACGCGGCCCTGGTCAAGGACAACCACGTGGTGGCGGCCGGCGGGGTGGCGCAGGCGTTCAAGGCCGTGCGGGAGCAGTTCCCGGACGTGCCGATCGAGGTCGAGGTCGACACGCTGCACCAGGTCCGCGAGGTCCTCGACGCCGGGGCCGACCTGATCCTGCTCGACAACTTCACGCCCCTGGAGACCGAGGAGGCCGTCGCGCTGGTCGCCGGGCGGGCCGTCCTGGAGTCCTCGGGCCGCCTCACGCTCGACAACGCGGCGGCGTACGCGGCGACCGGCGTGGACTACCTCGCGGTGGGCGGGCTCACCCACTCGTCCCCGATCCTCGACATCGGCCTCGACCTGCGCGACGCCTCCGAGGCGGCGGTCTGATGCTCCTCACCATCGACGTCGGCAACACGCAGACCGTCCTCGGGCTCTTCGACGGCGAGGAGATCGTCGAGCACTGGCGCATCTCCACGGACCCGCGTCGCACCGCCGACGAGCTGGCGGTCCTGCTCCAGGGCCTGATGGGCATGCACCCCCTGCTGGGTGTGGAGCTCGGTGACGGCATCGGCGGCATCGCGATCTGCTCGACCGTCCCGTCGGTGCTGCACGAGCTGCGCGAGGTGACGCGGCGGTACTACGGCGACGTCCCCGCGGTCCTGGTGGAGCCCGGCATCAAGACGGGCGTACCGGTCCTCACGGACAACCCCAAGGAGGTCGGCGCGGACCGCATCGTCAACTCGGCGGCGGCGGTCGAGCTCTACGGGGGCCCGGCGATCGTGGTCGACTTCGGCACGGCGACGACGTACGACGCGGTCACGGCACGCGGCGAGTACGCGGGCGGGGCGATCGCGCCGGGCATCGAGATCTCGGTGGACGCCCTGGGCGTCAAGGGCGCGATGCTCCGCAAGATCGAGCTGGCCCGCCCGCGCAGTGTGATCGGCAAGAACACGGTCGAGGCGATGCAGTCGGGCATCGTCTACGGGTACGCGGGCCAGGTCGACGGCGTGGTGTCCCGGATGAAGCGCGAACTGGTCGGCCCGGACGGTGACCCCTCCGACGTCACGGTGATCGCGACGGGCGGCCTCGCCCCGATGGTCCTCGCCGACTCCAAGGAGATCGACGAGCACGAGCCCTGGCTGACCCTGATCGGCCTCCGGCTCGTCTACGAACGCAACATGTCCCGCCTGTAGCCGCTCCCGGGCCGGGGCCCACCACCCCGGCCCGCGGCCGTCCGCCCCACCGGCGGTCCCGCCTCCGAGGGCAACGCGCCGAAATGATCGGTAAACGAAATTTGTCCGATTAGCGCGTATCGTCACCCCATGCCCACGCCATACGGATCCCGCGGCGGCATGGCGTTCAGTGCGGACGAGCTGCGTGTGCTCCGACGCGCCCTTGCCACCGCCCTCAACCCCGCCCCCCTTCAGGACGAGGACGTCCAGGACTGCCTGCGCCTCGCCGAATCCGTGGACGACGCCGTCCGCGAGGCCGGCCGGCTGCGCGCCTTCCTCGTCGCCGATCTGGCCCGTTACCGCGAGGCCCTTCCCGGCTCGCGCCCGGGCTATCTGGAGCTCCTCCAGGACGCCCTCGCCGACGGCTACGAACCCGTCGCCGACGACCTCTCCGCGCTGCGCACCCTGCGGGCGCACCCCCGGGCCGCCCACCTCCTGGAGCGCTGCCAGATCCTCGTCGAGCGCTCCGTGCGCGCCCGCCTCGCCCGGGTCTCCCAGGCCGTGGCCACCGCGCCCCGCGCCCGGCTGCTCGCCCTCGCCGGCGGGCGCGCCGCCGACGAGCCCAAGCCGTCCACCCCGAAGCCGCCCGCCCCCGTCAAGCGACCGGCGCCCAAGCCCTCCGAGGTGTTCCCGCCGCGCCGACGCCCCGTACCCCCGCCCCCGCCCGAGGAACGCGTCGCCGGATAGCTACTCTGGTCGGCATGGACTACGTATCCGCGCTCCTGCCCCCCATCGTGATGGCCACGTTCTTCATCTGCCTCGTCGTCACGATCGTGAAGAGCCAGGGCGGCCCGAACAAGGCCAAGGAGGACGCGGCCGTGGACGCGGCCCTCGCCCGCGCCGAGGCCACCCGCCAGGTGGACGGCGGCAGCGCCTCCTAGTCCCGCCCGCATCGAGGACGTACGACGGTTTCCCCGTCGTGCGTCCTTTTTGTTGCGTTTCCTCCGCCAATAACCAGCCATTCCCGGTTCGCTTGACTAAGGTGGCAGTTGTGCCCCGCCAATTGGGAGAGCTGGAAGACGCCGTCATGACACGCGTCTGGCAATGGAACCGCCCGGTGACCGTCCGGGAAGTCCTGGAGGATCTCCAGCAGGAACGGTCCATCGCCTACACCACCGTCATGACGGTAATGGACAATCTCCATCAGAAGGGCTGGGTGCGCAGGGAAGTCGACGGCCGCGCCTATCGATATACCGCGGTCTCCACCCGCGCCGCCTACTCGGCCGCACTGATGAACGAAGCGTGGTCCCAGAGCGACAACCCGGCCTCCGCGCTCGTCGCCTTCTTCGGGATGATGTCCAGCGAGCAGCGGGAAGCCCTCAGCGACGCGATCCGCATCGTCGGGTACAACGTCCCCGAGACCCCCGCCCCGACCCCGGAGGGCGGCGGCGACCGGACCGCGGGCGAGGGCGGCGCCGGTACGGCCGGCGAGGGGCGATAACGTCCCCCCATGTCGTCGTCCTCCACCGCTTCAAAAGCCGTCACCGTTCGCCGTGCACGCACCAGTGATGTCGCCGCGGTCCGCCGCCTTGTCGACCCGTACGTCCGCCGCGGCATCCTGCTCGACAAAGCGACCGTGACGCTTTACGAGGACATCCAGGAGTTCTGGGTCGCCGAACGCGACGAGGACGCCGTCGTGGTCGGCTGCGGCGCACTCCACGTGATGTGGGAAGACCTCGCGGAAGTCCGCACTCTCGCGGTCGATCCGGAGTTCAAGGGCGGGGGCGTCGGACATCACGTGCTCGACAAGTTGCTGCACACCGCCCGATGGCTCGGGGTGCGCCGGGTATTCTGCCTCACCTTCGAAGTCGACTTCTTCGCGAAGCACGGCTTCGTCGAGATCGGCGAGACCCCCGTCGACGGAGATGTCTACAGCGAGCTCCTGCGTTCCTATGACGAGGGTGTCGCCGAGTTCCTCGGTCTCGAACGAGTGAAGCCGAACACCTTGGGCAACAGCCGGATGCTTCTGCATCTGTGATCCTGCCGAGCGCGCGCGGAACCCTATGTCCGAATCGCGCACGTTTCCCGCGTTGCCGGGCTTCTGAACCTCTCCCAGGGGTTTGTGTTTTTCCGGGAAAAGCGGTTTCCTTTCCGCGTACTGCATTTTCGATGAAAGGAAATCCGGTGGCACAGAAGGTTCAGGTCCTTCTTGTCGATGACCTCGACGGTGTCGAGGCGGACGAGACCGTGACGTTCGCGCTGGACGGCAAGACCTACGAGATCGACCTCACCACCGCCAACGCGGACAAGCTCCGTGGCCTGCTCGAGCCGTACACCAAGAGCGGCCGTCGCACCGGTGGCCGCAGCGCCGGTACGCGTGGCAAGGGCCGCGTCGCCACGGGTGGCAGCCCGGACACCGCGAAGATCCGCGCGTGGGCGAAGGAGAACGGATACAACGTGAACGACCGCGGCCGTGTCCCCGCGGAGATCAAGGCGGCCTACGAGGACGCGAACCGCTGAGGCGTCAGCTGCTGAGGCGCCGATCCGTGAGGGCGCGCACTCAGCAGCCGCACCCGATGGCACTCCGCGGCCGCGACGGCGACGAGCCGTGCGAGACAGGGGGCGCCCGCATCGCCCCGCCTGGCGGTCCGCAGCGCGGGAAGCGAGCCCTCCCAGGCCCCGCCGGGCTCGGGGGCCCGCAGCCACACCGCGGCGCCCGGCGCGCCGGAACCGCTCCGTCCTGGGGGAATGGGAGCGGTCATCCGGCCGCCCGCGCCCAGGGCGACGAGATCCAGTGAGATCCCGCCCCATTCGAGCCAGTCGAGCAGCCCCGGCAGCTCCTCCGCGCTCCCCGCGGCCGTGAGCAGCCGCATCCTGCGCCCCATGAGGGCCACCGGTCCGGTGGCGGGGCCCATCCTGCGCAGCACCGCGCGACCGGCCGTCGCCGGCAGCTCGAGGACGTCGAAGCGCACCCCGGTGACCAGCTGCGCCGGCGGCCCGTCCACGGCCGCCCAGCCGAGCTCCCGCTCGTACCACCGCGCCACGCCGTCGTCGATCGGCGAACGGGGGAGCGGGACGGTGAGGGCCATGTCCGGGGAACTCCCGAGAGCGCCGGTTGGTTACGCCGGTGATGACACAGTGTCCTCGATCCGATGCGCAGAGTGTCCGTGATGGGTGCGTACGGGCGCATTCGGCAGCGCAAGGATGTTCGCCCGTAGCGGAGGGAACGGGGGTGTGCCGCATGGAGTGTCAGTGCTTACGGGTAAGACATTCCTAGTGAGGAGGGACGACTTGCGGGCTTTGGCGTCTCACGTTCGCCATCGGCGTACAGATGGCGGGGGTAACTGCTTGGCCTGCGGGAACATCGTCTCGCACCATCGGGTTGGAGCATTTGTCGGCTGTTCGGCAGCAGGTCTCCCCGCTTGAGAGGGGGTGATCCGGACGGATGTCGGCAGTTGGAATGAGCGGTCCCCGCTTGCGGGACTAAGCTGCGGAAGGACAGGGAGGGGATCGACCCCTAACTGACTGACCGCTCTGAGGAGCGATTAACGATGTTCGAGAGGTTCACCGACCGCGCGCGGCGGGTTGTCGTCCTGGCTCAGGAAGAAGCCCGGATGCTCAACCACAACTACATCGGCACCGAGCACATCCTCCTGGGCCTTATCCACGAGGGTGAGGGTGTCGCCGCTAAGGCCCTGGAGAGCCTCGGGATTTCGCTCGAGGCGGTCCGCCAGCAGGTTGAGGAGATCATCGGCCAGGGGCAGCAGGCCCCGTCCGGTCACATCCCCTTCACCCCGCGTGCCAAGAAGGTCCTGGAGCTGTCGCTCCGAGAGGCCCTCCAGCTCGGCCACAACTACATCGGCACCGAGCACATCCTGCTCGGCCTGATCCGCGAGGGCGAGGGCGTCGCCGCCCAGGTCCTCGTGAAGCTGGGCGCCGATCTCAACCGGGTGCGGCAGCAGGTCATCCAGCTGCTCTCCGGCTACCAGGGCAAGGAAGCCGCCACGGCCGGCGGTCCTGCCGAGGGCACGCCCTCGACGTCCCTGGTCCTCGACCAGTTCGGCCGCAACCTCACCCAGGCGGCCCGCGAATCCAAGCTCGACCCGGTCATCGGGCGCGAGAAGGAGATCGAGCGGGTCATGCAGGTGCTGTCCCGCCGTACGAAGAACAACCCGGTCCTCATCGGCGAGCCCGGCGTCGGCAAGACCGCCGTCGTCGAGGGCCTGGCGCAGGCCATCGTCAAGGGCGAGGTGCCCGAGACCCTCAAGGACAAGCACCTCTACACCCTGGACCTCGGCGCGCTGGTCGCCGGCTCCCGCTACCGCGGTGACTTCGAGGAGCGCCTGAAGAAGGTCCTCAAGGAGATCCGCACCCGCGGCGACATCATCCTGTTCATCGACGAGCTCCACACCCTGGTGGGTGCGGGTGCCGCCGAGGGCGCGATCGACGCCGCCAGCATCCTCAAGCCGATGCTGGCCCGCGGTGAGCTCCAGACCATCGGTGCGACCACGCTGGACGAGTACCGCAAGTACCTGGAGAAGGACGCCGCTCTCGAGCGCCGCTTCCAGCCCATCCAGGTCGCGGAGCCGTCCCTGCCGCACACGATCGAGATCCTCAAGGGTCTGCGCGACCGGTACGAGGCCCACCACCGGGTCTCCATCACCGACGAGGCCCTCGTCCAGGCCGCGACCCTGGCCGACCGGTACATCTCGGACCGCTTCCTCCCGGACAAGGCGATCGACCTGATCGACGAGGCCGGCTCCCGGATGCGCATCCGCCGGATGACCGCGCCGCCGGACCTCCGCGAGTTCGACGAGAAGATCGCCGGCGTCCGCCGGGACAAGGAGTCCGCGATCGACTCCCAGGACTTCGAGAAGGCGGCGTCTCTCCGCGACAAGGAGAAGCAGCTGCTGGCGGCGAAGGCCAAGCGGGAGAAGGAGTGGAAGGCCGGCGACATGGACGTCGTCGCCGAGGTCGACGGCGAGCTGATCGCCGAGGTCCTCGCGACCGCCACCGGCATCCCGGTCTTCAAGCTGACCGAGGAGGAGTCCTCGCGTCTGCTCCGCATGGAGGACGAGCTCCACAAGCGCGTCATCGGGCAGAAGGACGCCGTCATCGGCCTTTCGCGGGCGATCCGTCGTACGCGAGCCGGTCTGAAGGACCCGAAGCGTCCTGGTGGCTCGTTCATCTTCGCCGGCCCGTCCGGTGTCGGTAAGACCGAGCTGTCCAAGGCTCTCGCCGAATTCCTCTTCGGCGACGAGGACGCGATGATCTCCCTCGACATGTCGGAGTTCAGCGAGAAGCACACGGTTTCCCGTCTCTTCGGTTCTCCCCCCGGATACGTGGGCTACGAAGAGGGCGGCCAGCTCACCGAGAAGGTGCGCCGCAAGCCGTTCTCCGTCGTCCTCTTCGACGAGGTCGAGAAGGCCCACCCCGATATCTTCAATTCCCTTCTCCAGATCCTGGAGGACGGTCGACTGACCGACTCCCAGGGCCGGGTCGTGGACTTCAAGAACACGGTCATCATCATGACGACCAACCTCGGGACCCGGGACATCTCGAAGGGCTTCAACCTGGGCTTCGCGGCCCAGGGCGACACGAAGTCCAACTACGAGCGGATGAAGGCCAAGGTCAGCGACGAGCTGAAGCAGCACTTCCGCCCGGAGTTCCTGAACCGTGTGGACGACATCATCGTCTTCCCGCAGCTCACCCAGGACGACATCCTGCAGATCGTCGACCTGATGATCAGCCGGGTGGACGAGCGCCTGAAGGACCGGGACATGGGCATCGAGCTCTCCCAGTCCGCGAAGGAGCTGCTCGCCAAGAAGGGTTACGACCCCGTCATGGGCGCCCGGCCGCTGCGCCGGACGATCCAGCGCGAGGTCGAGGACTCGCTCTCCGAGAAGATCCTCTTCGGCGAGCTGCGCCCCGGCCACATCGTGGTCGTGGACACCGAGGGCGAGGGTGAGGAGAAGAAGTTCACCTTCCGCGGCGAGGAGAAGTCGGCCCTGCCCGACGTCCCGCCGATCGAGCAGGCCACGGGCGGAGCGGGCCCGAACCTCTCGAAGGACGCGTAACACCGCCGAGCGGTGGAAGCACAGGGGCTGCCCCCGACCTGCAAGGGTCGGGGGCAGCCCCTTGTCGTCAGCCCCCCTCGTTGTCGAAGAAGAGACGGTCGCCCAGGGCGGACCGGCCGTGGATCTTCTTCGCCGAGACGTCGACGACACACACCCTGAGGTCGGGGGCTCCCACGAGCGGGGTGAGGTCCAGCCGGTCGTCGTCGAGCCGGGGCGTGTCCAGCGTCAGCAGCCGCAGGGCCGGCATCCGGGCCACCGTCTCCAGCGCGGAAGGGGCGACCCGCAGGGAGCCCAGACGCAGGCGCTCCAGCGCTTCCAGGCCGGTGAGCGCGCCGAGATCCGTCAGTTTCGGGGTCGACGTCACCATGAGCTCGCGGAGAACCGTCGTGTTCAGCGCGCGCAGCACGCTCAGATCGGTCAGGAGGGTGCTGCGCGCGAGCGCCAGATACTCCAGCGGGCGCCCGCCGATCACCTCGACGAGTTCGTCGGGTGCGACATCGCCGGAGACGAACAGTCGGGTCTGGGGCAGGTGCCGTACGTGCCGGAGCTGGTCCCCGCCGTGCACGGCGAGGATCTCGTGGCGTCCGAGGTACGGGAGGACCCGACGCGCGAACCCCTCGGTGGGGAAGCCGCTCCAGTGCTGCTGGAGCGGGGCCGCGTCCCCCGCCCGGGCCAAGGACTCCGCGTAGGGGAGGGCCTGCGGCCCGCCGATCGCGGCGATCAACTCGATCACGCGGGCCTTGGCCTCGGCGGGAATCCGGTCCGGCGCCGGCAGCAGCGGCAGCACGAACGAGCCCAGTCGCGCGAGCTGCCCCACCTGGGTGTGGTTCATGGGGGGTGTCACCGAGCCGACGGCCGCCTCGACCCTGCCGTGCAGGTGCTGGTCCAGCCAGGCCGCGTGCTGGGCGCACAGGGCCGCCAGGACGTACAGGCTCGTCTTCTGGTCTCGTCTCCGCGTGGCGGAGCCCGCGGCGAGGATGCCCTCCACGAGGACCGGGAGCTCCCGGCGGGAGCAGTGGCCCGCCGCCAGCAGGAGGACGTCGTGCCACTGCTGCTCCCGCGCGTGCCGCAGCAGCTCCGGTACGAGGTCGTCCTCCACGAACTCCTTGGCGGCCAGGAAGTCCTGGAAGGTGCGGTGCGCGAACTGGAAGACGTCGTCCCTCCGCTCCTGGAGGAGGCCGCTGCGGTTGAGGAGATGGGTGAGGATCTCCTCGGGCGTGCCCTGCCCGGCGACCCTCGGCATTCCCGGCAGCGCCCGGTTCAGCCGGTGCAGGGCCTGGTCGCGGGTGAACTCCGTCTGGCCGCCCCGGACCAGCCAGGCCGCCAGCCGCTGGAGGAGCTGCCGGCTCTCCTCCACCGACATGCGGATGCCGTCGGGGGCGTCGATCCGGCGCCGGTCGTCGCGGGCGCCGAGGAGCATCTGCAGCGCGGAGTCGTAGAGCGCCCAGCGGGTCTCGGGCAGGAACCCCTCCCGTAACCGGTGCAGGGCGCAGATCACCCCGCACAGGAGCGGGGTGCGGGCGAGGTCGGACAGGGTCGGGTTGTGGCGGAACTGCTGGAGCAGATCCTGTGCGAGCTCCTTGAGGACGTCCGCGTCCTCGCCGTCGAGGCCCGCAGCGTCGTGCCAGGCGGTGACGAACGCCTGGATGTCCGGGTCCCGCATGGGCAGGAGGGTCAGCTCCTCGAAGCCCTCCGCGGCCAGCCACGCGGGCTCCACCGCGAGCGGTCGTACGGTCGCCACGCAGCGGGTACGGGGGTAGCGGGCGAGGAGCCCCGAGAGCCAGGCGTAGGCGGCTTCCCGGTCCTCCTGGGGCACCTCGTCGAGTCCGTCGACGAGCAGCAGCCCCCGGCCGCCGGCCAGCACCCGGCCCGCCCAGCCGTCGGGCGCGGGGTCGACCATCAGCCCGGCGACGGCGGGGAGTTCGGCGGGGGAGGGGAAGCCGGAGCCGCGGGCCCGGAGGGTCCGGAGCGGGACGACGAACGGTACGAGTCCGTTCAGCTCGGCGAGTCGGGGGCCGAGGGTGCCGGCGGCGGCGTGGGCGGCGAGCCACCAGACCAGGGTGGTCTTGCCGGCGCCGGCGTCTCCCCGGAGGAGGACGCGGGGGCGGGCGGCGAGGAGTTCGTCGATGCGGTGGGGGACGGGCGGGGACCCGGGCTCCTCGGAGGCGGCCTCCAGGGAGAGGTAGGCGGTGTCGAGGTCCCACTCGGACGCCCGCCGGCCGAGCTCGTCGAGCCCGAAGATCCTGGTGCGGCGGTACGCGGCGGCGAGGGCTTCGGCGTACTCCTGCTCGTGCGAGGAGTCGACCGAGGTGTGGCGCGTCTGGGCGGCCGGCTCGGGCGGCAGGCTGCCGGTCGCCTTGGCGTACGCGCCTCTGAACCCGTCGGCGGCCATGATCATGGCCAGAGGGACGCATTCGACCCGCCGGTGGCCGCGGCCGCGCGGGACCCCCTTGACGATCCCGAGCAGCCCGCTGCCCGCGAACACCGGCGCTCCGGACAGCCCCGCGAGAGGGGAGCCGCCGTCGGCCCGTTCGGTCGCCGGGGCCCGGTCCAGTTCGAGGACCATGGTGCGGCGGATCAGTCCGGCGAGGGGGAGGACCGTGCCCGTGTACTGGTCGCACTCCAGTCTGCGGCCCTCGTCGTACCGCTGGATCCGTGGAAAGCCGACGATCTCGCAGTCGGGCAGGGGGCGTTCGGTGGCGACTTCGGCGAGTCGGAGGGCGGTCGCGCCCACCAGGGTGGTGACGAGTCCGGCGACGAGGCTCTCCGGCGCCTGGAGCAGCGCGGCGTCGAGCTGCGGATCCGCCCAGATCACCCGGCACAGGGCCCGGTCACGGAGCCCGGGCACGGACACCCAGGCCGAGTAGCCGGCCTCCAGCACATGGGCGCAGGTGAGGACGGTGTCGTCGGTGAGCAGCACGCCGCTGCCCTGCCGTCCGGAGTGCTGGGAGTGGACGGCGACCGCACGCCGACCGGGCGGCAGCCCCATCAGTCACCGAATCCCGAGGTGTCACCGGCGTCGTCGTTGCCGACGAGCCAGGGACCGTTCGTCGTCGCGTCGCGGGGCTTGAGGGTGAAGCAGACGCGATGGGTCTCGCCGCGGGTCCGGGAGGCGTCGGCCCCGGCCTCGACGACCCATGCCTTGACCTTGGTGCCGCCCTTCACCTCCTTGCGGAGTTCGATCGTGAACTCCATCTCGATGTCGCCCACTTCGAAGGCGAGGGGCTTTCCGGTGGCGCGGGTGGCGGCGTCGACGAGCTGGTCGCGCACGGACTCGATGGCGTCGGCGAGTTCGATGTCGGTCATGGGCGGGACCCTTCCGGGCTGGTGGGGGTGCGGCTCACGAGGAGCTCGACAGCGGGGCGGAGGTGTTCGGTTCCGGTGAACTCCGCGCCCAGGGCGGTGACGTGGGTGAGGTGCTCCAGCGGGGCGAGGGGCGTGAGGTCGTGCACCGTGCCCACGGCGAGGAAATCTCTGATGCTCAGGGTCTCCAGGCGGGGGAAGGCGCGGCCGACCGTCTTCAGGAGCGTGTCGGTGCCCCGGCCGGTCAGGTGCAGGGCCCGCACCGGAAGTCTCAGCGAGCCCGGCATCCCCCGCAGGGCCAGGGCGGGTGCGGAGAGCGTCGCCAGCGATCGGAGATCGGCCAGTGCCTCCCAGTCCGCCGGGGCCATCGGGAGGTCGGAGGAGAACGAGAGATGCCTGAGGCCGGTCAGGCGACGGAGCACGCCGAGTCCTCCGTCGGGGTACGTGTCCAGGCTGAGGGTCTCCAGCTCGTTCTCGGCCGGGACGGACTCCAGGACCTGGGCGACGACCCCGCTCAGGCGAAGCAGCCTGACCTCCCCGAGCGAGGCGCCGAGCAGGGCGACCCCCTCGGCGGTGAGGCCGCCGCGGAGGTCGAGCCGCTCCGGTCGCAGCCCGAGGCGCGCGAGCTGGGCCGCGTGCTCGTCGGTCGTCACCGTGACGTCGAGTCCCGTCAGGTCCAGCCGGGCGATGATCTCGTCGGCGTACGTGGCCGGGTCGAACCGGCTCCAGCCCCACATGAGTTGGGAG
Source organism: Streptomyces sp. NPDC047971 (assembly GCF_040653355.1). Classification (NCBI taxonomy): domain Bacteria; kingdom Bacillati; phylum Actinomycetota; class Actinomycetes; order Kitasatosporales; family Streptomycetaceae; genus Streptomyces; species Streptomyces sp. NPDC047971. Next base: position 98,512 of record NZ_JBEZNW010000023.1, read on the forward strand.
CGGACCGTCAGATCGCCATGGCGGGCGAACCGGGCGAGGTAGGGCAGCGCCGTGTCGTCGACGACGTGGGTCGCCGTGATCACCACGTTCCGCGCCGCCTCGGCGTCCAGGTCCTCGGGCCCCGGCAGCAGGCCGAGGACCGCCCGGCCCACCGACGCGAGCTCCCGTGCCTCCTCCACCCCGCTCGGCGGAATCACCGCCGCCGTCCTCGCCAGGATCCGTTCCCGGATCTCCGGTGCCACCTCCGTCGCGTGGTCCAGCGCCGTCGCCGCCACCACGAGGACGCGGAGCCGCGTACCGCGGTCCGGCGCCGCGTCCGCCGCCTTCAGCAACTCCTCGAAGATCTCCGCGCATTCGCGTGGCCGCGCGTGGCCGACGGCCATGCGGATGACGTCCTCCCACTGGTCGTCCGCCGCGTGCCGGACGAGGACGCCGATGTCCCAGCGGTCCACCAGGGCCTTCGCGGCGAGGTAGTCCTGGAAGGTGCGGTGGACGAAGTCGACGGTCTCCGCGGTGGGCTCGCGGAGCAGGCCGCTGCGGTGGAGGAGGTGGGTGAAGACGGTGTCGGGGTCGTGGCCGGCCGCCTCCGTGATCGCGGGCACCGCCTCCCGCACGACCGACTCGGCGCGGGAACGGTCCATCGTCGTACGCCCGTTGAGCGTGAGCCAGTACGCGATCCGCTGGATCAGCTGGATCTGGGGGGCCTCGCTCAGCTCGATCCCGTACGGCGTCCCCATGTCCCGCTCGCGGTCCCGGCGGGTGAGCAGCATCGAGAGCGCGGCCTCGTACAGCGCCTTGCGGCCGCGGGGCAGGAAGCCGCGGCGGCCGCGGTGCAGGGCGCAGATCAGACCGCACATCAGGGGGTTGGTGGCGAGCTGGGCGACGTCGGAGGTGGTCCGCAGGGCGTCGAGGAGGGGCTGCTCGTACGGCGCCGCCTCCGGCCCCGCGGCCGTGTGCCAGCGGCGGACGAAGGTGCCGACCTCGGTGGTGGACATGGGGGCGAGGCGGAGCTCGGTGAAGCCGTCCGACGCCAGCCAGTCGTCGCGTACGGCGGTGGGGCGGGAGGTCACGAGCCAGCGGTTGCCGTCGTAGGTGTCGAGGAGGTCGCGGAGCCAGCGGCGGGCGCGGTCGCGTTCGGCTTCGGGGATCTCGTCGATGCCGTCGACCAGGACGAGGCCGCGACCGGCCGCGAGGACGCGGTCGGCCCAGCCGTCGGGCGGGGTGAGGGGGCAGCCGACGGCGGTGAGGAAGCGGTCGGGGGCGGGGAGCCGCTCGCCGTGACGGGTGAGGGTACGGAGCGGGAGGACGAAGGGGATCCGGTCGCGGAGGTACGCCATGTCGTCGGCGAACTCCTCTCGCGTGGCCGAGACGGCCAGCCACTGGACGAGCGTCGTCTTTCCCGAGCCGGCCGTTCCGCGCAGGAGCACGCGGGCGTGGCGGGCGAGGGCCTGGTCGGCGGGGCCGCCCGCGTCCAGGGCGTGGAGCAGGGCCTCCTCCGTGAGCCTCGTCCCCGTCGCCTCCAGCGACAGGTACGCGACGTCCAGCGGCCACTTCTCCTGCGCGCCCTCCAGGTCCACCCCGTAGATCGTGAGGCTGCCGTGCTTCCTCGCCACGTAGGCCAGGTAGCGCCGCTCGAACTCCGCGTCCCGCGCGTCCACCCGGGGCGTCCGGCGGATCACCTCGTCGACCTTGGCGGTCAGCTCCTGCCGGCCGCGGCTCTGCTCCACGAGCGTGCGGGCCACGAACGTGGACCGCTGGGTGAAGAACTCCAGGATGTGCAGGCAGGCCCACTCGGTGAGCGAGCCGAGGAAGTGGACGGAGTCCGCGGAGAGGCCGTCCGGGGCCGGGGCCGCCGTGCGCAGGCTGCGGGCGAGGGCCGGGGCGCCGAGGTGGACGGCCTGGACGTCGTCCATGTCGAGGTCGCCGAGGGCGAGGAGCGTGGCGGCCAGGGTGTCGGTGAGCGCCTCGGTCTCGTCGGCGGGGAACGGCGGCTCCCCGGGGCCCGCGGCGGCTCGTTCGACGAGGGTGGCGGCGAGCTTGCGGACGTCCTTCTCCGTGAGCGTGCGCTTCTCGCCGCGGAAGGAGACGAGCCCGGAGAGCCGGATGCGCCGGGCCGAGCCCGGTATGCCGGCCCCTGGACCGTCGCTGACCAGCAGTCTCTTCAGGAGCGGTCCCATCGCCGACGAGGCGAGACGGGTGCCCACGAGTAACGGATCCATTGGTGTCCCCCCGGTGGTTCGCGACGTCGTCAGCGTAGTGCGGGACGTGATCGAAAAGCCCGTGGTTGCGTGACCCAGGTCGCAATGGGGGCGGGCGCGCCGTGACAAGGCGCACAGGCGTTTTCAGGGGTACTAACGGGATTAGTGCCGGCGTTTGGTGTCGTTTCGGGACGTTCAGGGCCGGGGCGTCGGGACTTTGGTCCCAGGGGTGCGCGAACCGTGCGAGAAGCGGCCTGTCGGTCCGATCCGGGCAGGTCCGACGTGCGCATAAACCGTTTCTCTTGTGCCGGTATGTCCGATTTCAAGGAGGGGTGTCCGGGGTCGTCAAGACCCGAACATCCCTGGAGATCGCTACGACGCAATGTCGTAGATGGGGCGGTTTACGCCGAATGGGGGTCCGGGTTACCAAGGATGAGCAACAGCCCGCCCGGCGCAGCGAACGCGTCGGGTCCCGTTCTGTCCGGAGGTTTTCCCCCGTATGTCGAAGCGCGTCATGAACCCCGCCCGTATCACCGCCGTCGCCCTTGCCACCGCCGGTCTGGGAGCGTCGCTGGTGGCCGGAGCCGGGTCCGCCTTCGCCGCCGAGGGCAAGGCCGCCACCATCGCGACTGCCGCGACCGGTGCGTCCGCTGCCGTCGCCGCGCAGGCCGATGCCCAGGCGCTCGCCGCCACCAAGGCCGTCGCCGCTCAGGCCGCCGCCAAGAAGGCCGCCGTCGCCAAGGCCGTCAAGGCCGCCCCCGCCGCCGCCAAGAAGGCTCCCGCCTGGGTCAAGCCGGTCGGTGGCTACACCCTGACCGCCAGCTACAACCAGGGCGGCGCCATGTGGGCCCACAAGCACTCCGGCCAGGACTTCGCCGTCCCGGTCGGCACCCCGGTCAAGGCCGCCGGCGCCGGTACCGTCGTGAAGGCCGGCCCGAACGGCGGCGGCGACGGTCCCGCGTACGGCAACGCCATCGTCGTCAAGCACGCCAACGGCAAGTACTCGCAGTACGCCCACCTGTCGAAGATCAACGTGCACATCGGCCAGAAGGTCGGCGCCGGCCAGAAGATCGCGCTGTCGGGCAACACCGGCAACTCCTCCGGCCCGCACCTGCACTTCGAGATCCGTACGACCCCGAACTACGGCTCGGCCCTGAACCCGGCCGCGTTCCTGCGCTCCGTCGGCGTCACCATCTGACCCGAGGAACGCCTCACGGCGCGCTGTGCGCCTGCGTGATCAGATCGAGGGCGACCTCGAGGACGGCTTCGTGCTTCTCCTCGACGTCGCCCTCGACGTTGTCCATGAAGAACATCCCCGCGTGCAGGGTGAAGATCGCGCTGACGCAGCGCACCCGGTCGATCACGGCGAAGTCCGGCTCCTGGATCAGACCGCTCAGTTCGAGCATCCGCTCCTTGAAGGTCAGGCCGATGCTGAGATCGCGGACGGCCGCCTGGTTCTCCTGCATGAAGCGGAACAGCGGCGCCGCGCCGAGCAGGGACTGCTGGTAGCGGCGCAGGATCTCCTCCCTGACCTCCAGCGTGCGCGGCTGCTCGCGCGCCCATGCGATCAGCTCGTCCATGGGCCGGGTGAGGTCCTGGAAGATGCCGATGATGATGTCTTCCTTGGTCTTGAAGTGGTAGTACAGCGCGGCCTTGGTGACATCGAGGTGCTCGGCGATCTCGCGCAGTGAGGTCTTCTCGTAGCCCTGCTCCGCGAAGAGTTCGAGGGCCACGTCCTGGATGCGCTGCCGGGTGTTGCCTCTGGCCATGGTCCGCTCCCACACACTCTTACTTACTTGACGACCGGCTAGTTACGGGTCTACCGTCCCCAGTGTAGTAACTAGCCGGGCGGCAAGTAAGTGCCCGAAGGGCTTATGGGGAGCGGGACATGGCGACGACCGAAGCAGTCAGAACATCCGGGGAGGAAGAGGCGAAGCAGCCGCGCAGCGTCCGCGTCGTTCTCCTCGCCCTCATGATCGCGATGCTGCTCGCGATGCTCGACAACATGATCATCGGCACCGCGATGCCGACGATCGTCGGCGAGCTCGGCGGTCTGGAGCACCTCTCCTGGGTCGTCACCGCCTACACCCTCGCCACCGCCGCCTCCACCCCCATCTGGGGCAAGCTCGGCGACATGTACGGCCGCAAGGGCGTCTTCCTCACCTCGATCGTGATCTTCGTGATCGGCTCGGCGCTCAGCGGCATGGCCCAGGACATGGGCCAGCTCATCGGCTTCCGCGCCGTCCAGGGCCTGGGTGCCGGCGGTCTGATGGTCGGCGTCATGGCGATCATCGGCGATCTGATCCCGCCCCGTGAGCGCGGCAAGTACCAGGGCATGATGGCCGGCGTGATGGCCCTCGCCATGATCGGCGGACCACTGGTCGGCGGAACCATCACCGACCACTGGGGCTGGCGCTGGTCCTTCTACATCAACCTGCCGCTCGGCGCCGTCGCCCTCGCGATGGTCACCGCCGTGCTCCACCTGCCCAGGAAGGAGCGCGACCGCTCCACCAGGATCGACTTCCTCGGCGCCGCGCTGCTGACCGTCGGCATCACCGCGATCGTCCTGGTCACCACCTGGGGCGGTACGGAGTACGCCTGGGGCTCCGCGACCATCGTCGGCCTCGCGGTCGCCGGTGTCGCCGCGCTCGCCGCCTTCCTCTGGGCCGAGAGCCGTGCGAGCGACCCGGTCGTGCCGCTCCACATCTTCCGCAGCCGCAACTTCACCCTCATGTCGGTGATCGGCTTCCTCACCGGCTTCGTGATGTTCGGCGCGGTCCTCTTCCTGCCGCTGTTCCAGCAGTCCGTGCAGGGCGCCTCGGCCACCAACTCCGGCCTGCTGCTCCTGCCGATGCTGCTGTCGATGATGGTCGTCTCGCTGATCTCCGGCCGGATCACCACCACCAGCGGCAAGTACAAGATCTTCCCGATCATCGGCACGGCCCTGATGGTGATCGGCCTGTTCCTGCTCGCGCAGATGGACACCGGCACCTCCCGCCTCGTCTCCGGCGTCTACATGGCGGTGCTCGGCGCCGGCATGGGCTTCCTGATGCAGATCACGATGCTCGTCGCGCAGAACAGCGTCGAGATGAAGGACATGGGCGTCGCCTCCAGCTCGACCACCCTCTTCCGCACCCTCGGCTCCTCCTTCGGCGTCGCGATCATGGGCGCGCTCTTCACGAGCCGCGTCCAGGACGAGATGGCGGCGCGCGGCGGCTCGGCACTGACCCAGCAGTCCGCCCAGCTCGACGCGGCCTCCCTGGCGAAGCTGCCCGAGGCGCTGCGCGAGGCGTACCAGCACGCGGTCGCCGCCGGCACGCACTCCGCCTTCCTGGTCGCGTCCGCCGTCGCCGTCCTCGGTTTCGTGCTGGCCTTCCTCGTCAAGGAGGTGGCGCTGCGGGGCGCCGGACCCGAGGCGAAGCCGAAGGACGCCTGAGAGCGGCCGACGGCCGCCGAGACCGTCCGACCTCGCGCCCGCACGTGAGAGGGCCCCGGCACACCAGGTGTGCCGGGGCCCTCTCCGTACGCCCTACTCCGCGAACTTGATCATCGGGAAGCTGCCGGTGTTCGTCGGCGCGTGGTCCGGCAGCCAGAGCACCGCGATCGAGCCGCCCGCCCCCTGCGGCGTCCCCTCCGGCGCGGCGTTGCGGAACGTCAGCCGCGCCCCGAGGACCCGGGCCTGCCCCGCCGCGATCGTCAGCCCCAGCCCGTGGCCCTGCCCCGCGCGGTCGCTCGCGCCGGTACGGAAGCGGCTCGGGCCCTCGCGCAGCAGCGCCTCGGGGAAACCGGGCCCGTGGTCCCGCACCCGGACGACCCTGCCCTCGACCGTCACCTCCACCGGCGGCTTGCCGTGCTTGGCCGCGTTCGCGAGGAGGTTGCCCAGGATCCGCTCCAGCCGCCGCGGGTCGGTGTTCACCCAGGACTCGTGGACGACGTGCACGACCGCGTCCGGGTCGAGCGCCCGCACCCGGCGCTCCACGAACTCGCCGAGCGCGATCTCCTGGAGCTCGGCCCGCTCCGATGCGCTGTCGAGCCGGGCCACCTCCAGCACGTCCTCGACCAGCGTCCGCAGGGCCTGCGCCCGGTCCCGTACGAGCTCGCTGGGGCGCCCCGGCGGCAGCAGCTCGGCCGCGGTGAGCAGGCCGGTCACCGGGGTGCGCAGTTCGTGCGCGATGTCGGCGGTGACCCGCCGCTCCGCCTCGATCCGCTCCTGCAGGGCGTCGGTCAGGGCGTCCACCGCGCGCGCCAGCTCGTCGGTCTCGTCGCGGACGACTCCCCCGATCGCCTTCCGCACCCGTACGTCCGTGTTGCCCTGCGCGACCCTGCCTGCCGCCGCGGCGGCCTTCCGCAGCCGGCGCGAGAGCTGGCCGCCGATGAGCACGCCGAGCGCGCAGCCGCCGAACACCACCGACACCGAGCCGATGACCAGGGCCCGGTCGAGATCCTTCATGATCGCCGTGGAACGGTCGGCGAACGGGATGTGCAGCGACAGCACGTCCCCGTTGGCCAGCGGTACGGCCGCCCAGACGTCCGGCGGACCGCCGTGACGGTGCTCCTGGACGTACGTACCGCGCCGCTTGTCCCGCATCAGCTGGTCCAGCTGCGGCGGCAGCATCGGGTCGTTGATCTTGGTGCCGAAGCGGGGCTCCTTCGGCTTGGAGCTCTCGTACATCCGCTGGGCGAAGAGGAGCCGCTCCATCTGCACCTCGCGCGCGTTGTCGAGCATCGAGACGCGCGCCGAGTTGTGGACGACGAGGCTGAGGGTGACCGCGATCAGCGCGCCCACGGCGGCGATGGCGACGGCGATCTTCCAGCGGACCCCCGTACGGAGGGCGAGCGGCCTCACCTGCTGCCCCGCTTCACCGGCTGACCTGCTTCATCCCGCTGACCCGCTTCATCCCTTGAGCTTGTAGCCGAAGCCGCGGACCGTCTCGATCCGGTCCTGGCCGATCTTGGTGCGCAGCCGCTGGACATGGACGTCCACCACCCGGGTGTCGCCGCCCCAGCCGTAGTCCCACACCCGCTCCAGGAGCTTGTCCCGGGACAGAACGGTGCCCGGCGCGGAGGAGAACTCGAGGAGCAGCCGCATCTCCGTCGGGGTCAGCCCGACCGGCGCGCCGTCCCTGCGGACCTCCATGCCGTCGGTGTCGACCTCCAGGTCGCCGAAGACCAGCACCCCGCCCGTCGGCCCCCGGTCGTGCCCGGGGTCGCCGGGCGCGGGGCCGCCGGCGTGCCCGAAGCGGCGCAGCACGGCACGGATCCGGGCCACGAGCACCGCACCGTCGAAGGGCTTGGTCACATAGTCGTCGGCCCCGGCCTCCAGGCCCAGGACGACGTCGATGGAGTCGGCGCGCGCGGACAGCATGATCACGGGCACGGTCGACTCGTCACGGATCCGTCGGCACAGGCTGACGCCGTCCATGCCCGGCAGCATCACGTCGAGCAGCGCGATGTCGGGCCGGTCCGCCCGGAACGCCTCGAGCCCGGACAGCCCGTCGGGCATGGCGGTCACCGTGAAGCCGTCCCGCTCCAGCGCCAGCTGGGTGGCCTCACGGATCACGTCGTCGTCCTCGACGAACAGCACATGGGTCTCGGCCATGGTGCGCCTTCCTGCCTTCCGTTCCTTCTCGTTCCGCTCGATCGCCGGCCGCCCGGCGATCAGCCCGCGCTCGGCTCGGCGGTCGTGGGGCCGTCGATGCCTCCGTCGCCGACCGCGCGGCTGTAGTCGTTGTGGACCCAGTCGTGCTGGCTGAACCGGCTCACCGCCCAGCGGTACGTGATCACGTCCTCGCCCGAGGGGTAGGCCACCGGGTCGCCCTTGGCGTACACCTGCTTCGTCACGACCAGGTCGCCCCGGTCGATCGTCGCGTAGACGGCGGCGTCCTCGGCCATGAACACGTTCTTGTACTCGCCGCCCTCCTCGCGGTACACGTACGTGCCGATGCCGACGGCGTCACCGCAGGTCATCACGTTGACGACGACGTCGGGCGAGGCTCCGCCGGTCAGATTCCCGTAGGAGGTGTCCACCGGGTACGCGTCCGCGACGCACGGCTTCAGATCGGCCTTCAGACGTTCGCCGATCTTCGGGTCGGCCTTGATGAGGGCGATCGGGTCGACGCGCTTGGCGGGCATCTGCCCGGAGGAGGCCGACGGGGACGGTGCCGGCGCGACCGATCCCACCTCGTCGGCGCGGGCGGCGCCCTCGTCGCGCGAACCGGTGCCGCCGGTGGAACAGGCGGTCATGAACAGCCCGATGGCGACGAGCCCGGCCAGTGCCGTCGTGCTCGTCGCCCGGATGATCCGGCGACGCCGTGGGCCGCAGGACCCGTCGTCGTCGCCGTCGTGTCTGGCGCCTAGGCCGCGCACCGGTGCTGCCCCCGTTCGTCGGGTCGTACGGTCGACCGCTCCAGAGCACGGGCGTCCTCGACGCCGCGGCTCTCCAGTTCCTGACGCAGTCGGGCCAGTGCGCGGTGGAGCGTGGACTTCACCGTACCCGTCGACATGCCGAGCGCCGCCGCGGTCTCCTCCGTGCTCATCTGCTCCCAGTGCCGCAGGACGACCACGCTGCGCTGCTTCGGGGCGAGCACCTTCAGGATGTCCATGAGCAGGGCGCGGTCCGCGTGCTGCTCGGTGGCGTCGTCGACGGACGCGTCGGGCAGCTGCTCGGTGGGCACCTCGTCGAGCTTGCGGGCGCGCCACCACTCGGTGCGGGTGTTGATCATGACACGGCGCAGATACGCGTCGGCGAGCGACTTGTCGGCGATGCCGTCCCAGCGGCCGTACGTCCGCACCAGCGCCGTCTGCAGGAGGTCCTGCGCGTCGACCGGATCGGGGACGAGACGGCGGGCGCTGCGCAGCAGCGCGTCCTGCCGAGTGCGGACGTACTCCTCGAAGTCGAGCACCTCTCCGTGCGACATCTGAAACCGCCTCCGATCCCCGTGACCAGCCTGTTTGGCTTACGTCGACGAAGTTACGGAGCAGTTGTCACGAGGCTGTCCGGGGCAGCCGTCGGAGGATGCACGGCTGCCCATCGGTTGTGTAACAGGGCGCGGGGATGGGTAGGAACCTGAATTCGGCCCGTGACGGCGCGTGCACCCGCCAGGAGAGCGGGCGATCGGGGAACGCTGCGACCCCGCCCTTCCGGGACCGTGAACGGGGCCGCCCCTGCCGGCCGGTCAGGACTGCGGCAGGCGGTACAGACCGTCGTCGAGGGGTTCGACCAGGCCGTCGGCGACCAGGCCGTCCAGCGCGCGGGCCCGCTGCACCGGCTCGTCCCACACCGCGTCCAGGGCTGACTGCGGCACGGCGCCCGACGTCTCCCGGAGCACGGCGAGGAGCCGGCCGCGGACCTGCCGGTCCGTGCCCGCGTACGTCTGGCCGCGCCGCGCCGGCCCCTCGTGGGCCGGCTTCCCCGACAACCGCCAGACGCAGCTCCCGGCGATCGGGCAACGCCCGCAGTCCTCGTTCCTCGCCGTGCAGACCAGCGCCCCGAGCTCCATCGACGCGGCCGCCCAACGGGCCGCCGTCGCCTCGTCCTCGGGCAGCAGCTCCCGGGCCAGCCGCCGCTCGGCGGCGGTCGTGGCGTTCGGCGGGTACTGCACACCCGAGGCGGCCCTGGCGAACACCCGGCGGACGTTGGTGTCGAGCACCGGATGCCGCTGCCCGTACGCGAACGAGGCCACGGCGGCCGCCGTGTACTCCCCGATCCCGGGGAGCGCGAGCAGCGCGGCGTGCTCGCTCGGCACGTCGCCGCCGTGCCGCTCCGTTATGGCCACGGCCGCCGCGTGCAGCCGCAGGGCACGACGCGGATAGCCGAGTCTGCCCCAGGCGCGCACGGCCTCACCGGGCGCGTCGGCCGCGAGGTCGGCGGGACGAGGCCAGCGGGCCAGCCACTGCTCGAACACGGGCAGGACCCGCACGACCGGCGTCTGCTGGAGCATGAACTCGCTGACCATCACGCCCCACGCCCCCGCCTCTGGGCGGCGCCAGGGCAGGTCGCGGGCGTGCCGGTCGAACCAGGCGAGGACGGGCCCGTGCAGCTCGGCCGGGGCCGGGGCGGGAGCGTCGTCGAACACGGGGGTGGAGGCATCGGTGGAAGTCATGGCACCTCCGATCCTGGCACGTTCAGCGCGCGCCGTGGCGCACGCCCTCGGGGCGCGTGGAGGCGCGCGGGCGCGGCCCGCGCCCGGCGCACCACACCACCGCGCCGGTACGGCTGGACCGGCCCGTCTCCACCAGCACCCGGACCGGCCGGGTCGCCGCCTTGACGGCCAGGAACGCGACCGCGCCTCCGAGCAGCAGCCCGACCGTCACGTCGTGCGGATAGTGGACGCCGACGAAGACCCGGGAGGAGGCCATGAGCAGGGCCATCGGCACGGTCAGCCACACGATCCCGCGCCAGGCCAGGGCGAGCGCGACCGCCGCCGCACCCGCGATGGCCGCGTGGTTGCTGGGGAAGGACCAGTCGCCGGTCGGCGGGCAGGCAACGAGCGAGGCGGGGGCGCCCGCGACCGCCCGGCAGGGACGCTCCTCGTCCACCAGGGACTTGAGCGACTCGCTCACCACATAGCCGAACGCGGTCGCGAGCGGGGCGAGCAGCGCGAGGGCCATCGCGTCGCTCGTCCCGGACCTGGCCCGCCACCAGCCGGCCACGAACAGCACGCCGAAGAGCAGCAGTCCGGCCTCGGTCCACACCTCGGCGAGCTGCTGGAACCAGTGCGGCGTGGAGTGGGCGAAGCCGGTGACATCGAGATAGAGACCGTCGGAGAGGCCGGGGAGGTTATCCATGATCATGACGCTAACCGGCGGCAGAGGCGGGCACCCGTGCCGAAGGACCACGACGACCCCCGACGAAAGTGGGGGTGAGCGGGGACATTCCGGAGTTCCGGATGTGATCATCGGCAAAACTTGATGCCTGGGGCGGCGGGTGGGGCGGGAGTTGGCGCCGATCTCTCGTAAGGTTCGTGCCGTGGGATCACTGCGCAATCCGGTCGGGCCGCTTCCCTCCTCCATCTACTGGCGACGGAGGGCGGTCGCGCTGTGCCTGATCGCGCTTCTCGCGCTGATCACCCTCTGGGCCGTCACGTCCGGCGGAGGCGGCGGGAAGAAGCCGGACGACTCCGCCAACGGCTCCTCCCCGGCACCCTCGATCACCCCCGGGCCCTCCGGTTCCGGTCCCGCGATCAGTGAACAGCCGGGCGGACGGGACGAGTCGGGAGACTCCGGCGAGAACTCCGGCGGAGACGCCGGCACCGGCGGCACCGGCGGCACCGAGGGCGCCGACGCCGGCGCCGAGTCCGGCGGCAAGAACGGGGACACGGACGGAGCGGGCGGCGACGGCGGCGCGAGCACGGGCGCCGGGCAGCAGGTTCCGGCCGATTCCCCGCTGCCGAACTGCGCGCCCGGATCCCTGCAGTTGACCCTCCGCAGCACCCAGGTCTCGTACGCTCCCGGCGAGAAGCCCCGCTTCCACCTGGTCGCCAAGAACACCTCGGCCGCCGACTGCAAGGCCGATCTCGGCCCCAGGAGCGCCGTTCTGACGATCAGTGACAACAAGGACGAGGCGGTCTGGTCCTCCCAGGACTGCCCCCGTCCGGCCGGTGGCGTACTGCTCCGCGTCCCGGCGGGCTCGACGGTCACGCACAGCGTGGACTGGGACCGCGGCCGGAGCGCCCCGCGGTGCGCCACTCCTCCGGCGGGCCCGGTGGGTCCCGGGACGTACCTGGTGGAGGCGGTGATGCCGGGAGTGAAGGTCCTCCCGGCCTCGTTCACGCTGGCCAAGGACTGACAGGCGAGAACAGGAAGGGGCCGTACGGAATCTCCGTACGGCCCTTCTTCGCGTCCGCGCGTGCCAGGCGTCGCGGGGCAGGCGGGACTTTCGCCACCCGTCCTAGACGTACCGCTCCAGGATCGAGGACTCCGCCAGCCGGGACAGGCCCTCGCGGACGCTGCGCGCCCTGGCCTCGCCGACGCCGTCGACGGTCTGGAGGTCGTCGACGCTGGCCGCGAGCAGCTTCTGCAGCCCGCCGAAGTGCTCCACGAGCCGTTCGATGATCGCGCCGGGCAGCCGCGGGACCTTGGCCAGGAGCCGGTAGCCGCGCGGGGAGACCGCGGAGTCGAGGGTCTCGGGAGAGCCGCTGTAGCCCAGGGCACGCGCCACGATGGGCAGTTCGAGGAGCTCGGCGTGGGTGAGCGCGTCGAGCTCGGTGAGCGCCTCGGCGACCGTACGGGAGCGCTTGGCCGTCGGCTCGGGCACGTAGTCGCGGATGACGAGCTCGCGCTCGGGCTCGACCCCCGCGATCAGCTCGTCGAGCTGGAGCGAGAGGAGCCGGCCGTCGGTGCCCAGCTCGACGACGTACTCGGCGATCTCGGTGGCGATCCTGCGGACCATCTCCAGGCGCTGGGCCACGGCCGTGACGTCCCGGACGGTCACCAGGTCCTCGATCTCCAAGGCGGAGAGCGTGCCGGCGACCTCGTCGAGCCGGAGCTTGTACCGCTCCAGGGTCGCGAGTGCCTGGTTGGCCCGGGAGAGGATCGCGGCGGACTCCTCCAGGACGCGGCGCTCACCGTTCACGTAGATCGCGATGAGCCGCATCGACTGGGAGACGGAGACGACCGGGAAGTTGCACTGCTTGGAGACCCGGTCCGCGGTGCGGTGGCGGGTGCCGGTCTCCTCGGTGTGGATGGACGCGTCCGGGACGAGCTGGACACCCGCCCGGTGGATCTTGGAGATGTCCTTGTCGAGGACGAGCCCGCCGTCGAGCTTGCACAGCTCGCGCAGCCGGGTCGCGGTGAACTCCACGTCCAGCACGAAGCCGCCGGTGCACATCGAGTCCACCGTCTTGTCCATGCCGAGCACGATCAGACCACCGGTGTTTCCGCGCAGAACACGCTCGAGGCCGTCGCGCAGTGCGGTGCCGGGAGCGACCGCGCTGAGGGCCGCGCGCATCAGCGCTTCGTTCCCGTCCTTGGCTGCCACTGCTCTCCTCCGGCTCGTACGGATGGGCGAGACCAGGGCAAAGTCTAGCGACACCGCCCCGCGGCCCTCCGCCGCGCGCCGGATCGTCCCCTTCTTCCCACCCGGTCCGCACCTCCGGAGACCACCCGCGCGCGGGCCGTCCCGACCCCCCGGCGGCCACCTGCCCCGCCCGGGCGCCGTCGGAACCCGGCCTCCGAAGGACGGGCCCGCGAGCCGCCCGCCCCCTACGCGTCCGCGCCCTTGGGGGCGGCCGCCCGGCGGCTGCGGGGCAGGACGCGCAGGGCGTCGCCCATGTCCGCCACCTCCGTGACCTTCATGCCCGCCGGCACCTTCCCCGGGTCCGAGGGGACCAGGGCGTGGGTGAAGCCGAGACGGTGCGCCTCGGCCAGGCGCCGCTGGACGCCCGTGACCCGGCGGACCTCGCCCGCGAGCCCGACCTCGCCGATCGCGACCAGGTTCTTCGGCAGCGGGGTGTCGCTGGCGGCGGAGGCGAGGGCGAGCGCGATCGCCAGGTCGGCGGCGGGCTCGGACAGCTTCACACCGCCCACCGTCGCCGAATAGATGTCCCGCTTGCCGAGCGCCGTGATCCGGCCGCGCTGCTCCAGGACGGCCAGCATCATCGACACCCGGGACGTCTCCAGACCGGAGGTGGTCCGGCGCGGGGACGGGATCTGGGAGTCGACCGTGAGCGCCTGGACCTCCGCCACGAGCGGCCGGCGGCCCTCCAGGGTGACGGTCAGACAGGTGCCCGGCACGGCGACGTCGCGGCGGGTCAGGAACAGTCCGGAGGGGTCGGCGAGACCCGTGATCCCCTCGTCGTGCAGCTCGAAGCAGCCGACCTCATCCGTCGCCCCGTACCGGTTCTTCACACCGCGGACGAGCCGCAGACGGGCATGCCGGTCGCCCTCGAAGCTCAGGACGACGTCGACCAGGTGCTCGAGGAGCCGGGGGCCGGCGATCGCGCCGTCCTTGGTGACGTGGCCGACGAGGAGCGTGGACATGCCCCGCTCCTTGGAGGCGCGGATCAGCGCGCCGGCGACCTCGCGCACCTGCGCCATGCCGCCGGGCGCGCCGTCGATCTCGGGGGAGGCGACGGTCTGCACCGAGTCCATGATCAGCAGCGAGGGCTTGACCGCGTCGAGGTGGCCGAGGACGGCGGAGAGGTCGGTCTCGGCCGCCAGGTACAGATGGTCGTTCAGCGCGTTGATCCGGTCGGCCCGCAGCCGGACCTGGCTCGCGGACTCCTCGCCCGTGACGTACAGCGTGCGGTGCTCGTCGCTCGCCGCCTTCGCGGCGACGTCCAGCAGCAGCGTGGACTTGCCGACCCCGGGCTCGCCGGCGAGCAGCACGACCGCTCCGGGCACCAGGCCCCCGCCGAGCACGCGGTCCAGCTCGTCGACGCCGGTCGAGCGCGCCGTGGCCTGCCGGCCGTCGACCTGGCCGATGGGCAGCGCGGCGGTGGAGACCCGGCCCGCGGCGGTCGTGCGGACGGCGGGCGCGCCGTACTCCTCGACCGTCCCCCAGGCCTGACATTCGGGGCAACGGCCGAGCCATTTGGCGGTCGTCCAGCCGCACTCGGTGCAGCGGTAGGACGGCCTGTCCTTGGCGGATTTCGTACGGGCAGCCATGCACCGAACCGTAGCGGGCCGCACTGACAACGGGGGCCGGGCCGGGCCCCCACCCGTACCGGGGCACGGCCCCGGCGGCGGAATGTCGTGTTCCTGTCCCCCTTCGAGCGATACCTTCACCCGTACGGATTAAAAGTGTTCAACCGGTACGAAGACCCCGCCACGTCCTGCCTACGGTCGCCCAGTGACGAGCAGCAGGCTGGAACCCTCCACACACGCCACCGGCGCACACCGGGCGCACCGTCGGGCGCCCGAAAGCCCGCGCACGATCGGCCAGCACCCGCCCGCACGCTACGAGGCCCATCTGGACGGGCTGTTCACCTACTGCCTCTCCGTGCTGTGCGACCACGACGCCTCGACCGCCGTCCTCGGCGACGTCCTCGCGGTCGCCGAACGCCACCGCAGGCACTGCCCGTCCGACGCGGACGGGCGCAGGGCATGGCTCTACGCGCTGGCCCGCTGGGCCTGCCTGCGCAGCCTCGCGGAGCAGCGCCGCAAGCGTCAGGGTGCGCACACCGGCCGCCCCGTCGTCACCGCGCCCGAGCCGCCGCCGGTCTCCGACGAGGTCGCCGAGCGCCGACGCGCCGAACTGGCCCTGCTCGCCTGGCCCGAGGCGGCCGGCACCACCCCCGAACAGCGCGAGGCCCTCGAACTCGCCGTCCGGCACGGCCTCGGCCACCGCCAGGTCGCCGCCGTCCTCTCCCTCGACCCGCTCGCCGCGCGGGAGCTGCTCTCCTCCGCCGCCTGCGAGGTCGAGCGGACCCGGGCCGCGCTCGCGGTCGTCGAGACCGGCCACTGCCCCACCGTCGCCCGGCTCACCGGCGACCACCAGGTGCTGCTCTCCGCGACCCTGCGCGCCGAACTCGTCCGCCACGTCGACGACTGTCCGCTCTGCCGCCGCGCCGCCGAACGCGCGGGCGCGGGCGGCCCCTGGCCCGGCGCCGCCGCGGTCTCCCCGGCCCGGCTCCCGCTGGTCGAGGCGCCGAAGGCGGCCGCGTACGTGGCGATGCTGCACGCCCCACGCGCGCGTGCCGGTGCCCCGCGCTTCGGCCCGACCGGCTTCCCGATGGACCCCAAGGACCACGCGGCCCGCCGCGACCGGATGCGGGCCCGCGCGGTGACGACGACCGTCGTGGCGGCGGTCGTCGCGGCCCCCGTGCTCGCCCTGTGGGCCTCGTACCGGGGCGGCCCCCTCACGGGGGACGGCGACCGTGCGGGCGCCCCGGTCAGCGCGCGCGAGGCGGACGAACCGACGAGCCTCGACGGCACCCCGTACGACCGCTACGAGAACGCGGGCAACGCGGAGACCACCCCCGACTCCCGCTTCACCCAGGGCAGCCGCTCCCCGGACGTCTCGGTCGAGGTGATCAGCCCCGGCGGACCGGTGGGACCCACCCTCCCCGGCCGGCCGGGCCCCGGCCGGATCACGGTCGCCGCCCACGGCGACGGCGACACGACCCTGCTCACCCTCACGGCCTCCGGCGGCGCCCCCGTCGACTGGTCGCTGTGGACGGACGCGCCCTGGCTGTACGTGAGCCAGGCGTCCGGCACCCTGCGCCCCGGCGAGTCGGTGACGGTCCGCGTCGTCGTCGACAGGACACGCCAGCCCGTCGGGGCGTGGTCCGCCCGGGTCGGCGTCAACCCCTCCGGCGCGGTGGTACGGATCGACGGCCGCGGAGCGGGCACCTCGCCGCCCCCGACGACGGAGGAGCCCCCGCCGACCACGGATCCGACGACCCCGCCCCCGACCACGGACCCGACGACGCCTCCGCCGACGACCGAGGAACCGCCCCCGACGACGGATCCGACGACCCCGCCGCCCACGACGGACCCTCCCCCCACGAGCGAACCCCCACCGTCCACGGACCCGGGAACGCCGAGCGGCTCGGACTCCCCACCGGCGTCCTAGACCACCGACCGGGAGGGGCGCGCACCGGCGTTCCGGATCGCCGACCGGACGGGGCGCGCGCCGACGTTCCGGATCGCCGACCGGACGGGGCGCGCGCCGACGTTCCGGATCGCCGACCGGACGGGGTGCGCACCGGTGTTCCGGATCACCGACCGGACAGGGCGCGCACCGGCGCGGCGCGCGGACCCGGGCCCGCATCCGGCCGGCCCGCCGGGCGCTCCCGCGCCCGTACAGGAGAGGGCCCCGACACGTCAGGTGTGCCGGGGCCCCTCCGCGCGCCTCCGCGACGGCTACCGCGTCGCCGGGTCCGCCGGGTGCGGTGCCACCAGCGGCAGCTGGGAGGCGAGCCGGGCCTCGCACAGCTCCACCAGCACGTCGTACGCCGCCTTGCCCATCAGCTCCGTCAGCTCCGGCCGGTACGTCACGTACACCGGCTCGCCGGCCCCGTGCGCCGAGGTCGCGGACGTGCACCACCAGTGCAGGTCGTGGCCGCCGGGGCCCCAGCCGCGCCGGTCGTACTCGCCGATCGACACCTGGAGGACCTTCGTGTCGTCGGGGCGCTCGATCCAGTCGTACGTGCGCCGCACCGGCAGCTGCCAGCAGACGTCCGGCTTGGTCTCCAGCGGCTCCTTGCCCTCCTTGAGGGCCAGGATGTGCAGCGAGCAGCCGGCGCCGCCCGCGAACCCGGGGCGGTTCTGGAAGATGCAGGATCCCTGCCAGCGGCGCGTCTGCCGGTCGCCGTCCTCGTCGACCTGCGTCCAGCCCGTCTCCGTCCCCACGTCGTGGAACTGCCACAGCTCCGGCGTCAGCCGGTCCACGTACGAGGCGACCCGCTTCTCGTCGTCCTCGTCGGAGAAATGGGCGCCCAGCGTGCAGCAGCCGTCGTCGGCGCGGCCCGCCTGGATGCCCTGGCAGCCGCTGCCGAAGATGCAGGTCCAGCGCGAGGTGAGCCAGGTCAGGTCGCAGCGGAAGACCTGCTCGTCGTCGGCGGGATCGGGAAACTCGACCCAGGCGCGCGCGAAGTCGATCCCCTTCTCGTCCGGCTCGCCCGGGCCGAGGGAGCCGCTCGGCTTCTTGGAGGTCTTCTGAGCCTTGGCAGCGCTGTCTTTGCCCGGCTTCGCCTTTTTCGTCTTTGGCACACGACAAGCGTATGCGGGTGGGAGCAGTAGCGTTCCGTCCATGAGACTCGGAGTCCTCGACGTCGGTTCGAACACAGTGCACCTGCTGGTGGTGGACGCCCACCCCGGCGCCCGACCGCTGCCCGCCCACTCCCACAAGGCGGAGCTGCGGCTGGCGGAGCTCCTCGACGAGGGAGGCGCCATCGCGCCCGGTGGCGTCGAGCGGCTCATCGCGACCGTCCAGGGGGCCATCCAGGCCGCCGAGGACAAGGGCTGCGAGGAAGTCCTGCCGTTCGCGACCTCGGCGGTGCGCGAGGCGACGAACGCGGACGCCGTCCTGGAGCGGGTGAAGCTGGAGACCGGCATCGACCTCCAGGTCCTCACCGGCGAGGAGGAGGCCCGGCTCACCTTCCTGGCCGCCCGCCGCTGGTTCGGCTGGTCCGCGGGCAAGCTGCTCCTCCTCGACATCGGCGGCGGCTCGCTGGAGATCGCGTACGGCATCGACGAGGAGCCGGACGCGGCGGTGTCGCTGCCGCTGGGCGCGGGACGGCTGACGTCCGGCTGGCTGCCGGGCGACCCGCCCGACCCGGCGGACGTGCGGACGCTGCGCCGCCACGCGCGCGCCCAGATCGCCCGTACGGTGGGTGAGTTCAGCCGCTTCGGCAAGCCCGACCATGTCGTGGCCACGTCGAAGACCTTCAAGCAGCTCGCCAGGATCGCCGGATCGCCCGGCTCCGAGAAGGGCGTCTACCTCCGCCGCGTCCTGACCCGCCCGTCCCTGGAGGAGTGGGTTCCCAAGCTCGCCGCCATGACGGCCGACCAGCGTGCCGGGCTCCCCGGCGTCTCGGAGGGGCGCGCACCCCAGCTGCTGGCGGGGGCGCTGGTGGCCGAGGGGGCGATGGACCTCTTCGGAGTGGACGAGCTGGAGATCTGCCCCTGGGCGCTCCGCGAGGGCGTGATCCTGCGCCGCCTGGACCACCTGCCGGAGGAGTAGCGGCCCGCGGGTCCACGCGCGCGTGGACCCGCGCCTCCCGCCCCGGCGCGTCTCTCGTCCCCGCGCCTCCCGTCCCGGCGCGTCTCTCGTCCCCGCGCCACCCCGCCCGGCGCGGCGAAGGGGAGAGAGGGAG
>NZ_JBEZNW010000024.1:0-116952 GCF_040653355.1 Streptomyces sp. NPDC047971
CGGACGCCGCAGGGGCCGGGACTGTCCCCGTACCGGCCGGGGCGCCCGGCCGGTACGGGGACAGTCCCGTACCGGCCACCCGGCCGGTACGGGACGGTCAGGTACGCAGGCGGTGCGCGGCAAGGCCGGCCCTACCGCCGCTCTCAACCGTCGTGCCCGCTGTCGCGTCTGGCTTCCGGGAGGCATCACGCTTCACCCCTCGTCCCGGTCGGCCCCGGCCCGGACGTAGATTGATGCCTCCTCCCCGCGCAGGCGGACCCGGCCCACCCAGACACAGCACGACGACGAGGAGCAGGCGTGGCCACCACCGCAGAGTCCGCCCCACCCACCACACCGGCCCCGCAGGACAGCCTCGTCGACGGTGAGCCCACCGACCCCGCCGTGCCCGCATGGCGCATGCTCCTCGGATACGTCCGACCCCACCGCTGGACGCTGCTCGGCGGCGCCGCCCTGTCGCTGGTCACCGGAGCCACCGGGCTCGCACTCCCGCTGGTCGCCAAGTACCTCATCGACGCGCTCTCCGACGACCGTCCGATCGCCGGAGCACTGCTCCTCATGTCGGTTCTCGTCGTTGCCAACGCGGGCATCGGCGCGCTCGGGGGATACGTACTGCGGCGCACCGCCGAGTCGGTCGTCCTCGGTGCGCGGCGCACCCTGACCTCGTACCTGCTCAGACTGCGCGTCGCCGCCGTGGACCGGAGCGAACCCGGCGACCTGATGGCCCGCGTCACCTCCGACACCACGCTCCTGCGCGAGGTCACCACCGACTCGCTGGTGGGTCTCGGCACCGGCGGTCTGACCCTCGTCGCGACGCTGGTGATGATGGGCGTCGTCGACCCGGTCCTGCTGGCGGTCACCCTCGGCGTCGTGCTGGGCGCGGGAGTCGTGATCGGCTTGATCGTGCCGCGGATCAACAAGGCCAGCCGCCAGGCGCAGGACGCCGTCGGGGCCGTGGGCGCGTCGCTGGAACGCGTCCTCGGCGCACTGCGCACCGTCAAGGCGTCCGGCGCCGAGCACCGCGAGGAGCAGGCCGTGCACGCGGCGGCCGAGGAGTCCTGGCGGCAGAGCGTCCGGGCCGCCAAGTGGTCGGCGCTGGCCGGGAACACGGCCGGCCTGTCCATGCAGATCGCGTTCATCACCGTGCTCGCGGTCGGCGGCGCCCGCGTCGCCACCGACGCGATCGACGTCGGCACCCTGGTCGCGTTCCTGCTGTACGTCTTCTACCTGATGTCGCCGATCCAGGAGGTCGTCGCCGCCGTCACCCAGTACCAGGCCGGGTCCGCCGCCCTCGCCCGCATCGGCGAGGCGCTGCGCCTGCCGGCCGAACCGGCGGCCCCGCCGGCGCCGCTGCCCGCCCCCGGAGCCGAGCCCGCCGCGCTGGCCTTCGAGGACGTGCGGTTCCGCTACGCGGACGATCTGCCCTACATCCACCACGGCGTGACCTTCTCCGTACCCCCTCGCGGCATGACGGCCTTCGTCGGGCCGTCCGGGGCGGGCAAGACGACCGTCTTCTCCCTCATCGAGCGGTTCTACGATCCGAGCGCCGGACGGATCGTGTTCGACGGGCGCGACCTGGAGGCGTGGGAGATACCCCGGCTCCGTTCCGCGATCGGCTACGTCGAGCAGGACGCCCCGGTCCTCTCCGGAACCCTCCGCGACAACCTGCTGCTCGGCAACCCCGACGCCGACGAGGAGGACCTGCTGCGGGTGCTGGGGACCACCCGGCTCGACGGCCTGGTCGACCGGCTCCCCAAGGGCCTGGACACGCTCGTGGGCCACCGCGGCACCAAGCTCTCCGGCGGCGAACGCCAGCGCGTCGCGATCGCCCGCGCGCTGCTCCGCCGCCCCCGCCTGCTCCTCCTCGACGAGGCCACGAGCCAGCTCGACGCCGTCAACGAGGCCGCGCTGCGGGACACCGTGGCCGACGTCTCCCGCACGACGACCGTGATGGTGGTCGCCCACCGGCTGTCCACGGTGACCATGGCCGATCGCATCGTCGTCATGGACGCGGGCCGGGTGCGCGCTGTCGGGACGCACCGCGAACTCGTCACCGCCGACCCGCTGTACGCCGAGCTCGCGGCGACCCAGTTCCTGGCCGCGGCCGAGGGCTGACCGGGGCGCGCCGTTCCGAGCGGGAGGGGCGGGCCCTGCCGCGCGGCCGGTCCGAGGGCAAGCCCGGGAGGCCCCTCGGCCCGGCCCCGGCGGTGCGTTTCCCGATGTCAGGGAACCAAGAGCTTGGGAGCGGATGTCTGCTCGGGCATGACCTTTCAGCAGATCATCCATGGCTGCGCGCAGTTCTGGCGCTTCGGGCTCGCGCAGGTGCGCGCCGTCTCCTTCGCCGTGGTTCTCGTCGGTGGCATCGGCGCCTCGCGGCTGCTGCCCGCCGATCTGCCGGTCGCCAGGTACGACCTTCTGCTGATCTTCGGCGTGGCGCTGACCGTCGTGGCGCGCAAGGTCGGCTGGGACGGTCCCCGGGACACGGCCGTGATCATGGGCTGCCATCTCGTGGGGCTGCTCTTCGAGCTGGTCAAGGTACGGATGGGCTCATGGAGCTATCCGGAGGAGGCCGTGTTCAAGATCGCCGGCGTTCCGCTCTACGGAGGGTTCCTCTACAGCGCCGTCGGCAGCTACTGCTGCCGAGCCTGGAAGATCATGGATCTGTCGCTGAGCGGGTACCGGCCGAGGACCATGGCGGTGCTCGCGGCCGCCGTGTACGTGAACTTCTTCACGCACCACTGGCTGCCGGACATCAGGATCCTGCTCGCCGTGCTGCTGCTCGCCGCGATGGCGGGCACGTGGGTGCACTTCACGGTGGGCCGCTCCCGCTACCGGCTGCCCCTGGCCCTGGCCTTCGCGCTCATCGGCTTCTTCCTCTGGGTCGCGGAGAACGCGGCGACCTACGTCGGTGCCTGGAGCTACCCCCACCAGCTCGACGGCTGGCAGCCGGTCCCGCTGGACAAGTTCGGCGCCTGGGCGCTGCTGATCAGCGTCACGTTCGTCCTGGTCGCCCGGACCCGTGGCACCGCGGGCACGAGCGACCGGGCGACGCCCGAGGGCGCGGCGCGGCCCGGCAACGTCCGGCCGTCGGCGAGGGCTTGGCCCGCCGTCGCCCGGTCCCGCCGGGCCCGGACCGGCCTGGTCCCGGGGGAACCGGACGACCGGGACGCCGTGGCCGGATGACGTCGCCCCCCTCGCGGGTCCGGTCAAGCCGCGGGAGGCGGGCGGAAGTCCACGGAGGTCACGAGGACGTAGTCGAAGTGGATCGGATCCCCTTCCTCGTCCACCGGGTGGTCGTCACTGCTCTCGTTCGACAGGACCACCAAGAGGTCGGGCAGGGTGTCCACACCGTCGTCGTTGGGCTCGACCGTGTGGCCCCGCTCGGCAAGAAGCTCCAGCAGCTCGTCGCTGGGGGTGCGGAAGACGTCGAGACCGTCCAGGACGACCTCCACGTCCGCGTCCTCGACGCGGAACCGGCGCACATGGATGTCGGTCAGCAAGCCCTTGGTGAAGCCGAGCGTGAACCCCGCCCCGGACTCACCGTGCTCGCACAGCACCTGCCCGGGCGCCTCGTCGCACTCAGGGCCCGACGGGGCGAACCCCACGTGGCGCGCGGCCCGGACCGCCTCATGGGCCGACATGCCCAGCCTGACCGTGGCAACGCCCACTCCCGGCAGCAGCTGCAGAATCATCGCCGTTCCTTCCCTCGACCGGCCTGTGGTGGCGTCGGGAAGGGGCTCCCCGACGAAGCGCGTCCGGTGACCGCGCGGCCATCGGGCTCATGAGTAGACGATCGGGCATCCACGCCGGATCGCGTGCTGGGCGGCACGCAGATAGAGGGCGACGTAGAAGGCCGCGTCCAGATCCTCGCCCCATGCTCCGGGCCGGGCGGCGGCCAGATCCTTCGCCGCTCCGCTCATGAACCACGTCGTCAGATCGAGGTTGTCGCACATCTCCGGTGTCTCCGGCGGCAACGCGACGACGGCCGCCAGCCGCTCCGCGATCGCCAGCACCCGGGGAGCGGCGGCCACCATGGTCGACGGCTCGGCGTAGCGGGAGCCGACGGACAGCCGCACCTCCTCGTCGAGCGGCGGCGGCACCATCACCGTCCAGCCGCAGACCGTCTCCACCTCCTCGGGTGACAGGTGCGCCTCGCACAGCGCCACGAACCCGTCCATGGAGGGGATCAGCTTCTCCTCGAAGTTCCGCCCCGACCCCCGAGCGAACGCGGCCTCTTTCGGCACGGACTCGTACGGTGGCAGCCCCCGCCTCTCCAGCTCCACGTTGAGCGCCGAGGCGAGCTCCCCCCATCCGCCCTCATCCCCACCGAACCAGTCCTCAGCGCTGACGCTGACCAGGTACATGCCCATGGGCACAACGTACGGCGCACCACTGACACGACGCTGCCACACTGGTGCGATGGACTTCGGGGCGGGGCCGGGCGAGGGTGGCCGGGGCGATGACGGGGCCCTCCGGGCTGCGCTGGGGCGTACGGCCGAGAGGCTCGGGCTCGTCCTGCCCGAGTCGGACGGGAAGTGGCGTCGCCTCGCGGAGTACGTCGACGCGAGGAGCGGTCGGCGCGTGCTGGTGTGTCCGCCCGGCGAGGGGCAGCGGGCCTTCCAGGTGATCCTCCAGGACAACGGCACACGCCTGGCCTGCGGGTGGACCGCGGACCTGGCCGAAGTCGTCAGGGCGACGGCTGCGTGGACGGGCGGCGCGGGCCTTGAGGAGACCAGGGCGCGCGCCCCGTTCGTCCAGTTCAGGCCCTGGGCCCTCGTCCACGAGCGGGAGCCGTTCGGCGTCGTCGAGTTGACCTGGCGGGTCAAGCTCGACCGCGTCCACATGCCACCGTACGACCGGCACCCGCGCCCGCACGCACTGCTTGCGGCGGCGTACGCCCAGCCGGTGCTCCGCCGGCTGATGCCGGTCAACAGTCACTTCAACCTGTGGTTCTCCACCAGCGTCGAGGAGCGGGGGAGGACGCGGGTCGGGTACGTCGTCTGCCCGTACGACGACGGGCTGTACGGCGTGCGGAACGACGGCGGGCTGATCACGCGCACCGAGACGCCGGAAGAAGCCGTCGCCGTCGTGGTGGCCGCCCTCCCGGAGGGGATCGGCCCCGCGACCTGAGGCGGGAGGAGCGTTGGCAGCGCGGGTCGGCCCGGCGAGCTGAGACCGGAGGACCGTGGGCAGCGCGGGTCGGCCCCGCGACCCGAGGCGGGAGGATCGTTGGACAGCGCGCGCGGCGCCTGCCGTCGCGGACGGCGCCCCCGCGATGCGACGGCGGCACGGTCCGCCTGCTGCCTAGAGCTCGGATGCGCCCCACTCCGTGACGGTCACCGCGTCGCCGACGCACACCTTCCCGGGGCGGAGAACGGCGAACTTCGCACCGAACGCGATGCCGCCTTCGGAGGCTCGCCGGTAGGTGGCCAGCGTGCGCAGGGGTTCCGGGCCCGCGCGTGTGCCCGTCTCCTGGTCGACCAGGATGACGGCGCAGCGGATCGCCTGTTTGGCGTAGCCCAGTTCGGCCTCACCGATCGAGACACGGTGGGTGCGGTCCTCGGTGTGGGCCTCGTCCCAGCCGTCGACGACGACGTTGGCGCGGAAGCGGTTCGCGGGGACGGGCGGGGCACCGCGCGCGGCCAGTCTCCGGTCGAGGAGGTCCAGGGTGGCTCGCGAGACCACATGGAGGGGGCAACTGTCCGCGTATCCGGAGGTGCCGGGCGTCCTGCCGTCCGTGACACGGTGATGTTCCGGCGGTACGCGCACCAGGCGGCTGGGGGCGCGGAGCACGTCCGACAGCCACGCCGCCGCACCATCGCCCTGGTCGATGCCTCGGTAGGGGGCACCGAACAGGTCCACCGCGCGCCGGGCACCCGACGTGTCGATGTCGACCGTGACCGGCTCGACGCCGGGGGCGCGCAGCGCGAGCCGCGTGCCCTCCGGGTCGATGGCGGGCCTGATCAGGGCCAGGCGGGGATCTCTGCGCTGCGTGCGGAACACGCCCAGGTCACTGACGACCATGAAGCTGCGGTCGTGGGCGAGGCCGGCGGGCGTCACCACGGTGTCGGGGACCGACGTGCCCGCGCAGCCCTTGATGGGATAGGTGGACAACTCGACGATGCGGGCCACGGACGACTCCTGCGGCTACCGGCGCGCGATGCCGTCGGCGCTCTGGTGCGGTGGGAGCAGGGCAGCTTCGCTCTCCGTCGCAGCGGTCGACGGTGGACCGACCTTCCCCGGGACGAGGCCGTAGAAGGGGTCGTCCGGCGCGGTCTGGGCAGGCAGGGGCACAGCGGGTCTCCCTTCGACACCGAGTTCCGAGAAGGAACCTACTAGGTCGCCGCGGACGGCCGCAGCGGATTCGTCGAGCCGACGGGACACGGGGACGGCGCGTCACCCGATGACGTTCGCCCTGATCGTGCCGGTCGCGGTGGTCGTGCGGGGGGCCACGGCGCAGCTCCGGCAGGGGGCCGGTCGTACGGGGGCGGGGCGGCCGGGGCCTCCCCACCCCGATCCGGCGAAGGCGCGATGGCGCACCTTGGCTCTTATCGTGGGAATTGTCGGACGGGACCGGAGGCAGAGGCAGGCCCACCATGGCGGAGGCGGGAATCGACCACGCGGCGGTGTTCCAGGCGCTGCCCGCGATGGTCGCGCTGCTGACTCCCGAGCTGGTGTACGTGGACGTGAACGAGGAGTTCGTGCGCATGTCCGGGCGTACGCGCGAGCAGCTGGTCGGCCGCTACCTGTTCGACGTCTTCCCGGACAACCCCGACGACCCCGCCGCCACCGGCGCGCGGAACCTGCGTGCGTCGCTCCAGCGCGTACTGGACACCGGCGAGCGGGACACGATGGCGCTGCAGCGCTACGACGTGGAGTCACTCGAACGGCCGGGCGAGTGGGAAGAGCGCTACTGGAGCCCCGTGAACGCACCGGTGCTCGGCCCGGACGGCCGGGTGGCGCTGCTGCTGCACCGGGTCGAGGAGGTCACCGAGCTCATCAAGGCGCGCGGCGCGCGGGGCAGCCGCACCCGGGTGCTGGAGGCGGAGCTGTACACCCGGGCCCGGGAGCTCCAGGAGCTCAACGAACGGCTCCGCGAGGCCCACGCCCGAGAGCGGGAGGTCGCCCTCGCCCTGCAGGACGCGATGCTGCCCGCCCTCGGCCCCGTCGGCCACCACCGGGTCGCCGTGCGCTACCGGCCCGCCATGGGAACGCTCAACGTGTGCGGCGACTGGTACGACCTCGTCGACCTGCCCGGAGACCGCATCGCCGTCGCCGTCGGCGACGTGGTCGGCCACGGCCTCCAAGCCGCATGCGTCATGGGCCTGCTCCGCAGTGCCCTCAGTGCCACCTCGCACGTCGCCGACGGTCCCGCCCAGGCCCTGGAGGTCCTCGGGCTGTACGCGCGCTCCGTCGACGGCGCCGAGAACGCCACAGCCGTCGAGACCTACATCGACTGGGACACCCACACCATCACGTACAGCAGCGCGGGCCACCCCCCACCCGCGCTGCTCCGCACCGACGGCACCGTCGAGTTCCTCGACCAGGCCACCGACCCCCCGCTCGGCGCCCGCCCCGACCACGTCGCCCGCCCGCAGGCGGCCGGCACGTTCACCGAGGGCGACACGCTCGTCCTCTACACCGACGGCCTGATCGAACGCCGCCGCGAGGACATCGACGTCGGCCTCGCCCGGCTCGCCGACTCACTCGGCCACCACCGAGGAGACGAACCCGAGGCGCTCGCCGACGCCCTGCTGTTCGACCTGCTCCCGGCCGTGGGTGCCAGCGACGACACGGCCCTCGTCATCGTCCGGCTCTGACACCCGCCGCCGGAGAATTAATCGGTGGTGTGCGGTCCCGAGGCTCGCGTAGGCTGCCACCGCGACCGCGCCCCCGATGCGCCCGGCTGCGGCTACTTCCTACGACACCAAGTGACGCCGCCGCCACCTTTGATCTCGGGGGGCGTGGCCGCCCCGGCCCCGACGCGACTGCTTCCCGGGGCCCCTCACTCCTTTGGATCCGGGGGGATTCACTGCCTCGTCACACCCGACGTGTCTCCAAGGTCTGGTCGGAGATGCTCGTGGCTCCGCACGTCTCGGC
Source organism: Streptomyces sp. NPDC047971 (assembly GCF_040653355.1). Taxonomy (NCBI): domain Bacteria; kingdom Bacillati; phylum Actinomycetota; class Actinomycetes; order Kitasatosporales; family Streptomycetaceae; genus Streptomyces; species Streptomyces sp. NPDC047971. The sequence continues at coordinate 8,098 of NZ_JBEZNW010000024.1, forward strand.
GGCGGCCCGCACCCCACTGTCACCGTTGGTCGGCCGCGAGCCTCCCGAACAGGGCTTGCGTACCCACGCCGGCGGCCCGGCCTTCACCCGGGAACCCCGTGAGGAACTCTTCCTGTTGGCGGTCGCCAACTTCGTGTCTCAGCGGACCTTCTACGAGAGCGGCACGGACCGCGACGACAGGTACGCCCGTCTCGTGGGCGAACTCGCCGTCGAGGAACCCGAATGGACGGCCGGTCTGTTGCGCTGGCTGCGTGGCGAGGGGAACATGCGGACGGCGTCCCTGGTGGGCGCGGCCGCGTATGTGCGGGCCCGGCTGGAGGCCGGATCGTCCGACGGCCCGTCCAACCGGTCCGTGATCGACTCGGTGCTGCAGCGCGCCGACGAGCCGGGCGAACTGCTCGCCCACTGGACCTCGGCGTACGGGCGGAACGTACCGCAGCCCGTGAAGCGAGGGATCGCCGATGCCGTACGACGGCTGTACTCGTCCCGGTCTCTGCTGAAGTACGACACCGGGTCCAGGGGCTTCCGCTTCGGTGACGTCCTCAACCTGGTCCATGCCTCACCCGACCCGGACAAGCCCTGGCAGGGCCCGCTCTTCCGGTACGCCCTGGAGCGCCGTCACCACCCGGAGCGGGCCGTGCCACCGCCCTCCGACGCCCTGCTGACCGCGCATCGGGCACTGATGGAGCTGCCGGTGGACGAGCGGCGGGCAGTGGCGACCGGACCCGACGGCACCGAGCGGCTGGCCGCGGCGGGGATGACGTGGGAGGCCCTGGCGGGCTGGCTCCAGGGTCCGATGGACGCTCCCGTCTGGGAGGCCGTGATCCCCGCGATGGGGCCGATGGCCCTGCTGCGGAACCTGCGGAACTTCGACGAGGCGGGGGTCTCCGAGGAGGTCGCGGCCCGCGTCGCCGCACGGCTGTCGGACGCCGCCGAGGTCGCCCGCGCCCGGCAGTTCCCCTTCCGGTACCTGGCCGCGTACCGACACACGACCTCGCAGCGCTGGGCGGCCGCGCTGGAACGGGCGCTGGGCCTCTCCCTGGCCGGCGTACCGTCCCTGCCGGGCCGGACCCTGATCCTGGTGGACCGGTCCGACTCCATGTTCTGGGACACCGTCTCCGAGCGGTCCCGGCTGACCCGGGCGGACGCGGCGGCGGTGTTCGGCAGCGCGTTGGCCCTGCGGGCCCAGCAGGCGGACCTGGTGGAGTTCGGCTGGTCCAGTGCGGAGGTGCCGTTCGAGGCGGGGGAGCCGGTCCTCGACGTGCTGAAGCGGTTCCACCGTCTCGGAGGCACCCACACCACCAAGGCCGTCCGGACGCACTACCGGGATCACGACCGCGTCCTGATCGTCACCGACGAGCAGAACGCCGATCACCGCCCCGGCGGGCCACCCGAACCGGTCCCGGCGGAGATCCCGGTCTACACGTGGAACCTGGCGGGCTATCAGCCCGCCCACGCTCCCACGGGCCCTCACCGCCACACCTTCGGCGGCCTCACGGACGCCGCGTTCCGGATGGTCGGTCCCATCGAGGCCGGCCGCGAGTCCGCCTGGCCGTGGACCGTAGAGCAGGACGCGTCCGTCGCCCGGCTCGGATAGCGAAGGGAGCCTCGGCCGGGAGGGGGGCCCGACCGAGGCGGCGCGGGGTCAGTTCTCCGGGCACTCCTTCCACGCGAGGTGGTAGACGGTGCTGATGTCACCGTCGGTGGAGTCCATAGTCATGTAGCTGGTCTTGGCCGGGTTCGACGTGCCGAGGTTCACGCGGAGTTCGGTGTTGATGTTGAAGTTCCGCTGCACACCGCACGGCGCCCACACGAGCTGTGCCCAGTCGGTGTCGTCGGTGGCCTGCCAGTTGTCCTCGTACGGTCCCCGGAAGGTGTGGGTGCGGGACGCGGTGCTCGGCGAGCCCTGGAAGTAGTACGAAGCCTTCTCGGTGCTGCTCGCCCCCGGCTGGAGCGACGCGTAGCCGCGGTAGTCGGCGCTGGCGATCGCGTAGGTGAAGCCCTGGGGCACGTGCACCAGAAGGTTGAGCTGACAGTTCCTCCGAGCCGCCGTGGGGGAGGAGTTGCCACCCACCTGCGCCAGGTACTCGCTGTAGGTCACGGTGAAGGCGGTGTTGTCCTCGGACACGGCGATGGCAGCGGTGCCCAGGGGGCAGCCGGAGCCGTTGACCGTGGCGATGTCGATGACGATCTTGTCCGGGGGCGGGTCGACGATCGACGACGGCGTTGCCTGAGTGGGCAGGGCGGAGGCGAACAGAGCGGCGATCGCTCCGCCCACGAGCAAGGGGACTCTCATGGTTTCTCCCATCCAGTGCTTCGGTGCCGGGCGATCGCGGGGCGCGGCGCGTCCCGGTCGCGGGGCAGGTCGCGGCGCGCCACACGGCGGCCGGCGGTCATGGAGCTCTTGCGATGGATCGAGGTGCCGACGGCGCGGAGGGGTAGTCCGGCCGACAACGGTTGAACTATCATGTACATGTCATGTCGAGCTGAACCGTGCTCCCTGCCGGTGCGGGCGGGGTGATCGAATGGTAGAAGCCCGAGCACGGAAGGGCAGGGGGGAGCCCGGCCAACAATCGCCCCGCCGGCGGGCCTTCTTTTGGCTCAGAACAGCCGGATGCCGCCCCGATCACCCCACACGAACCGCGCGCCCCTCGCGCCACGGCGGGGCGTGGGCCATCGCACGCCAGGGAGCAGGGCGGTCAGGGCCACCGCGCCACGGGCCACGGCGGTCCCGCACGGCCCCCGTAGCCCCTTCCGCCCCCGTAGCCCCCTCGGCCTCCGTAGCCCCTCGGTGTCCCCCGTCCCTTCGGCCGCCGCAGTCCCCTCGGCGGGCGTCAGCCGAGTTGCTCGGCCAGGCCGACGACGATGCCTTCGGGGCCGCGGACGTAGCACAGCCGATAGACGTTCTCGTACTGGGCCGGCTCCCCGACGAGTTCGGCGCCGTGGGCCCGCAGGCGGGCGACGACGTCGTCGAGGTCGTCGACGGCGAACATGACGCGGCGGATCCCCAGCGTGTTCGCCGGCGCGTCCCGCGGCTCGGAACGGATCGCCTTCGGCGTGTGGAACATCGCCAGCTCGATCCGACCCTGACCGTCAGGAGTGCGCAGCATCGCGACGTCCTGCCGGACGTCGTCGACCCCGATGACCCGCTCCACCCAACGTCCCTCGACGGGCGCCCTGCCCTCCAGCTCCATGCCGAGTTCGACGAAGAACGAGATGACGGCGTCGATGTCCTCGACGACGATGAGGACGTTGTCCATCCGCTGGATCGCCATGTCTGCTCTCCTCTGTCGCGTACAGCCACGGTGGCCGCATCCGACCCGGAGACGTAGCCGCCACGCCGTTCTCGACATCGAGCCGGACCCGCTGAGCGGCTGGGGAGCGGACGGTTGTCGTGACATCACCGAAAGGTGAGGGGCCGGACGCAGATCTTGTGATGAGGCCGGCGCCCCCATCTGAGGGGTTGCCACGGCCTCGGGCATCATGTGTCGAATGCAGGACACCGCAGCGCGCACCGCTCTTCTCGCCCACCTCCGTAGGACCCTCCCTGGTCGCGTCATCGACGAGGTCAGAGGTGTGGAAGGGCCCATCGAGGATCGCGTGCCCGGATTCCGGGTGTTCCGTATCCATCCTGCGTACCCGGGAGACTGGTGGCTCTATGTGACGTCGGGCTGTTGGGAGGCGACTCAGCACGACGGCCATGGCACGGAGTTCTTCCTCGCGGCACCACGCGACGAATGGATCAACCTGGAAAGCGTCACGGTCAACGCGTACTACCACTGCGGACCGGCGACCCAGCGGCTCGACGTCGGGCACACCGTCCCCATCGGCCGACCATGGCTCGACGACTCCGACTGCGACCACTTCCTGGTGAGCCTGCCGTATCCCTTCGGCCCCGACTTCGAGGTCTGCCCGTGGGAAGGCGGAGCCCATGCCCGGATCCTGTGGCTGCTGCCGATCACCGCAGCGGAGAAGGACTTCCGTCGGGAGAGGGGGCTCGAGGCACTTGAAGTCCGTTTCGACGAGCTCGCGATCGACCCCGTCGACCCCAAGCGGGCCTCCGTGGTCTGAGACGGACGGGCGGAGACGGGAACGGCGTGCGACCACGGTCGGAGATCGCCAGGGACCGTCGCGGAGGAGGATCCGTCGCGGAGAGGGCCGAGACCGGCGCGTCCGCCGTACGCGCGGGGGAGTTGGTCGGGTCAGCGGTTCCCGGCCCTCTCGGGGACTCGCTCTCAGCGCTGCGCCGCCTCCCATTCCTCGTGGGAGGTGCGGACGCGGTGCCACAGCTCCGCTCGTGCCGGTCCGTCGACATCGGTCAGGTCCAGCCGGAACACGTCGCCCAGTGCGTCGTACCAGTCGTCGGCCGAGTCGATGACCCGCTCGTCCGTGCCACCCGCGTGGATCCGGCGCAGGACACAGCCGCGCAGGACGTCGACGCCCTTGGCGTCGCGGAGCTGCGCGGTGAGGACCCGGACGAAGCCGGAATCGGGGGAGGTGGACAGCCGGGTGTGTTCCGCGGCGAAGGAGGACAGCCGTACGGGTTCCGGAGCGAAGTCCATCGCCGTGAACGCGCCTCGGGGGTCGTGGGTGAACCGCCAGCCACCGGGCGCAGGCACCGACGGGGCCATGGCGTAGGTGAACGGTCCCTGGGTGTAGCTGCCTTCGCGGAGCGGCAGAGGTTCGTGGATCCCGCCCGCGAGCCCGGGGTCGACCAGCCATCGCTCGCCGTCGAGGCGCACGGTGAGCGCGAGATGGTCGCCGTGCGCACCCGCGGGGTCCGCGGGGGTGCCCTGCACGCCGGCCCGGTGCAGGGTGACGTCGTAGCCGAGCGCCGTCAGCAGCGCGCCGAAGGCTCCGTTGATGTGGAAGCAGTATCCGCCGCGCCCACGCACGATCCGGTCCACGGATTCCGCGGCGCCGATGCCCGTCGGCCGCCCCAGATGGATGTCGAGATTCTCGTAGGCGACCCGTTCCACCTGCGCCCGGTGCAGTGCCCGCAGGGCCTCGGCGGTCGGAGCCGCGGGCCGGGTCGTACCCAGCACCGCCAGATACCCGTCGACGTCGATCATGCTCTTCCTCACTGCCCGAACGGACGATCAGCATAGGCGCCGGGGCTATGGCCCCGGCGGCGTAGGGGACGCCGACGGGGCCGGCGCCAGGGTGCCCGGAGAGTCCGAGCAGAGCCGAGCGGAGCGCGTTCGGCGGCGGCGCCGCGCGGGAGTGTGGCAGGTTGCGCCCGGAAGGAGCCGGCGTCCGGCGTCCGGGTGGCGCAGCGGGCGGAGTCGCGCTGCGATGGGGCTCATGAACGAGCCGCCCGCCCGCACACGGACCGCGCCGCCGCCCGTCGGCACCTGGCAGGACCTGCCACCCGCGGCGGGCGCCGTGGTGATGGCGACGGGCATCCTGTCCGTGGGGCTCCACCTCGTCGGCCACGAGGCGCTGTCGGGCGTGCTGCTGTGCCTGGCGGCTCTGGTGTGGCTGCTGCTCGCGTGGGACTTCGGCGCCCATCTGCTGCGCGACCGGCACCGTTGGCTGGCGGACGCCGACACCCCACCCGGGCTGACCGCCGTGGCCGCCACCACCATCCTGGGCGTCCGTGTCGCCCTCCTCGGCTGGAACACCTTCGCGGGTGTGCTGTTGGCGCTGGCCTCGGTGTTGTGGGCAGTCCTCCTGACGGCTGTGCTGAGGCACCTGCGGCGCCACATGCCGGGATCCGTCTTCCTGATCTGTGTCGCCACGCAGGCGATCGCCGTTCTGGCGGCGACACTGGCACCCGCCGGTGGTGACTGGCTGGCCTGGGCGGCGCTCGTCTTCTTCTGTCTCGGGCTGGTGCTCTACGCGGACGCTCTGTCCCGGTTCGACTTCGGGCAGCTCGCCCGTGGCGCGGGCGACCAGTGGGTGGCCGGCGGGGCGCTGGCCATTTCGGCGCTCGCGGGTTCCAAGCTCCTGGCGAGCGGGGTGTGGTCGGGATCCGCCTCCACGGCGCTGCGCACGGTCACGCTCGTCCTGCTCGCTCTGGACCTCGTCTGGTACGTCGTCCTGCTCTGTTCCGAACTGCTCCGTCCCCGCCCGCGGTACGACGTCAGGCGGTGGGCCACGGTCTTTCCGCTCGGGATGACCGCGGTCGGCTCCCTGTCCACCGCGGCGGCGACGGGTGTCGCCTGGCTCGACACGCTGGGAAGCGTGCTCCTGTGGGTAGCCGTTGTCGCCTGGCTGCTGACCCTGAGCGGACTCCTGCGGGCGCTGGGCGCACGGGCCCGGACCCGTTCGGTCGGCTCGTAAGGGCTCCGGCCCGTCGAGAGAACCCTCTGTGGCGCCACTTCGACGGCACTCTGGCTCAGGATGGCGCCAATGTACTTGCCATGGCGCCACGATGGTGCCACTATTGCGTCATGGACCTCACTCCGTACGTCGACAACCTCCGCCATGAGCTCGGCGTGGCCGCCGAGGCGGGCGGGGACGAAGCTCGCGCTCTGGCCGACCGGCTGACCGGTCAGCTGGAGTCGGCAGCTCGCCTGACCCTGCTGAACGCCCTGTCCGACGCGATGGACGAGGTCACCCGTGACCTGGCGCCGGGCTCGGTCGATCTGCGGCTGCGCGGCCTGAATCCCGAGTTCGTGGTGACGCCGCCGCCCTCGGTCGACGCCTTCGAGGAGGCCGTCACTCCGGTGCAGGCCCCGCCGCCCCCGGTGGTGCCACCGGATGCCGAGGATGGCGCCACGTCGCGCATCAACTTCCGGCCGCCGGCCCAGCTCAAGGTCCGGGTCGAGGAAGCCGCGAACCGCGAGGGCCTCTCGGTCAACGCCTGGCTGGTACGGGCCGTGACCGCCGCCCTCGAGCCCGGCGCGGCAGGCCACGGCCGGAAGAGCTCGACCGGTCGCGGCCCGGCGGTCGGGCAGGGTTTCACCGGCTGGGTCCGCTAACCGAGGACGGGCGCCGCCTCGCGCCGAGGGCGTGCCTCGACGCCGCCCTCGGCCCGCCCGGCCACGTGCTTGCTTGAGCGCGATCGCTGAGGCGCTCCGTCCACAGCCCCACAGCCCCACGGTCACTCAGCCCACAGCCACTCCCACAGTCACTCAGTCCACAGTCACTCAGCCACTCAGTCAGTCAGCCACTCAGTCAAAGGGACGGCACAGCCATGCCTACTTTCGAGACCCCCGAACCCCTCTCCGCCACCGTCGAGATCGAGATCGGGCGGGCCCGGATCGTCGCGGGCGAGCGCACCGACACCGTCGTCGACGTGACGCCGGCCGACCCCGGCAACAAGCTGGACGTCCAGGCCGCCGAGGAGACCAAGGTGACGTGCGCGGGCGGGAAGCTGCTGGTCAAGGGCCCCAAGAAGCGCTCGCTCTTCGGCAAGATCGGCGCGGTCGACGTGACCGTCGGACTTCCCGCGGGCTCGGAGCTGATCGGAACCACGGGCCTCGGCGAGTTCATCGGCGAGGGCCGGTTCGGGAACTGCCGGCTCACGACCGCGGCCGGGGACATCCGGCTCGACGAGGCCGTGGATGTGCGGCTGAAGACCTCGCACGGCGACGTCCTCGTGGACCGTACGACGGGTGAGACCGAGATCCAGGGGTCGGGCCGCGTGCGGGTCGGCCGGATCGACGGGACGGCCACCGTCAAGAACCTCAACGGTGAGACCGTGATCGGCGAGATCGGCGGGGAGTTGCGGGTCAACTCCTCGAACGGCCCCATCAGCGTCGTGCGCGCGGAGTCGTCGGTCACCGCCAAGACCGCCAGCGGCTCCATCCGTCTCGGAGAGGTCGTTCGCGGCCGGATCACGCTGGACTCCTCGGCCGGTGGCCTGGAGGTCGGCATCGCCGAGGGGACCGCGGCCTGGCTCGACGTGCGCTCCACGGCCGGCCGCGTACGCAACGAGCTGGACACGGCCGAAGGTCCCGGGCAGTCGACGGAGACGGTCGAGGTCCGGGGACGCACGAGCGTCGGCGACATCGTGATCCGCCGCGCATAGGGCGCTCGCACCAGCACGCCCGCAGGCGTGCGCACAGACGGAGTCGGGGCAGGCGCCGACATGGCGCGCAGGTATCGCATCGAGGGGGCGGGGAACGAGATGGAACGCGGATTACGGACCGACACCCCCGAACCCCACGGCGCCTTCGCCTCGTTCATCCGTTTCGTGATCCTCGGCGGCGGAGTCGGCCTCGCCTCCAGTGCGGCCGTCGTCCTGCTCGCCACCTTCCTTCCGTTCGCCCTCGCCAACGCGCTCATCGCGGTGGTCTCGACGGTCCTCGCGACCGAGCTGCACGCCAGGTTCACCTTCGCCTCCGGGCGGCGCCGCGGCGGGCGTGGACTACTGCGCTGCGGCCTCCGCCACCACCTGAAATCCGCCGGGACGGCCGCGGCCGCCTACGGCGTGACGACCCTTGCGATGCTCGTCCTGTACGCGTGCGAGAGCGCACCCTCCCTGGCGGTCGAGCAGATCGTCTACCTCTCCGCCTCGGCCCTCGCGGGCATCGGCCGCTTCCTGACGCTGCGTCTGTACGTCTTCGCGACCGCGCGCAGCCGTCCCGCCCCGGTCACCCACGACCTGCACCGGTCCCGGCCCCACCGCGAACTCCTCACCATCGCGTCCTGAATCGGGCGGCAGCCGGGCGACGGGCGCGCTGACTCCCGTTCGGATCCGCCAGGCGAGCTCGCGCCGACGGCCGCCGCCGCGCCGCTGACCACGAACGCTTCGCGCGACCGGCACCCCCTGCCCTGCGACCGGCACCTCCTGCCCCGCGATCGGCACCCCCTGCCGCGCGATTCAAGGATGGCGCCACATTGCCCCGTCATGGCGCCACTCCTCTGTGGCGGTGGGGTTGAACGGCCGTCCCCGGCAGGACCTGTACGGCCGTTCGACCGCACCACGTGTCAACCGCTGTGACCGCTCGACCACTTCGACGCGCCACCCACACCACCCGCGCCACCCACACCACCCGCGCCACCAGCACCAACCGCACTGACCGCCTGACCGACCACCGATTCCCTGGGAGTCCCACCGTGGCTACGTTCCTTTCCAGACTGGGCCGCCTCGCCTTTCGCCGACGGGGGGTGACGCTGCTGCTCTGGCTGCTGGTATTCGGCGGCATGGGCTTCGCGGCATCCTCCGCGCCGCCGCCGCCCGCCGACACGTTCTCGATGCCGGGCACCGAGTCGCAGGAAGCCTTCGACCTGCTCGGTGAGAAGTTCCCTGAGGCGAGCGTCGACGGCGCCAGTGCCCGGGTCGTCGTCCGGGCCCCCGAAGGCGCGAAGATCACCACGCCGGCGCAGCGGACCACGGTCGAGCGCCTGGTCGCCGAGCTGGGGGCGTCCTCCCCACAGGTGGTCGGGGTCGCCGACCCGTACAAGACCCCCGACGTCAGCATCAGCGAGGACGGGACGACCGCCTACATGGTGGTGACGTACAAGGTCCCCGCGACGGAGGTCGGGGACAAGGCGCACGACGCGCTCGACGCGGCCACCGAGCGGGCCCGCAGGGCGGGGCTGACCGTCGAGGCGGGCGGTGACGCCGTCAAGATCGAGCAGGCGATGGGCGGTACCGGCGAACAGATCGGCATCCTCGTCTCCGCGATCGTTCTCGTCCTGACGTTCGGCTCGATGATCGCGGCCGGAATGCCGCTGATCACGGCCCTGGTCGGTGTCGGCATCGGCATCTCGGGCATCACCGCGCTCGGCTCCACCCTGGGCCTGTCCGGCACCACGTCGACGCTCGCGATGATGATCGGCCTCGCGGTCGGCATCGACTACGCGCTGTTCATCGTGTCCCGCTTCCGCGCCGAGCGGGCCGAGGGGCGTACCCCCGAAGAGGCCGCGGGGCGTGCCGTCGGCACCGCGGGTTCGGCCGTCGTCTTCGCCGGCCTCACGGTCATCGTCGCCCTCGCCGGCCTCGCCGTCGTCGACATCCCGATGCTCACGAAGATGGGTCTCGCGGCGGCCGGTACCGTCGCGGTCGCCGTCCTCGTCGCGATCACGCTCGTCCCCGCACTCCTCGGGTTCGCGCCGGTCAAGGTGATGGCCCGCAAGGGGCGCCTGGCGTACGCCGTCAAGCCGCTGTCGGAGCGCAAGCGGCGCAGGGCCGCCAAGCACGCGGAGAGGCTTGCCAGGAAGACCAAGCCCAACCTGGGCTCCCGCTGGGCCAGTTTCGTCCTGCGTCACCCCGTCGCCGTGCTGCTCGCCGGCGTGGTCGGCCTCGGCACCGTCGCCGTACCGGCGGCGGGCTTGGAGCTCGGACTGCCGGGTGAGGGGCAGATGTCGACGGAGACGACCCAGCGCAAGGCGTACGACCTGCTGTCGGAGTCCTTCGGGCCCGGGTTCAACGGACCGCTGATGGTCACCGTGCAGACCGACGGCGCCGAGAACGCCAAGGCCGCCGGCGACGAGGTCGGCAAGGCGCTCGGCAACGTGAGCGGAGTGGCCTCCGTCTATCCGGCCGCCGCCAACAAGCCGGGCGACACCGCGATCCTCACGGTGATCCCCGAGACCGGCCCGACCGAGAAGCGGACCGAGGAGCTCGTACGCGAACTCCGCGCCACCGCGGGAGACCTGGAGCGGGGCACCGCTTCCAGGATTCTCGTCACCGGCCAGACGGCCATGTTCATCGACTTCTCCCAGACGCTCGACGATGCCCTGCTGCCCTACCTGGGCCTGGTCGTGGGCCTCGCCTTCCTGCTCCTGATGGTGGTCTTCCGTTCCGTCCTCGTCCCGCTCAAGGCAGCCCTCGGGTTCCTGCTCTCGGTGGCCGCGGCCCTCGGCGCCGTCGTGGCGGTCTTCCAGTGGGGCTGGCTGGCCGACGTCTTCGGCATCGACGCCCCCGGGCCGATCATGAGCACGATGCCGATCTTCATGATCGGCGTGGTCTTCGGCCTGGCCATGGACTACGAGGTCTTCCTCGTCAGCCGGATGCGTGAGTCGTACGCCCATGGGGCGCGCCCGGCCGAAGCGGTCGTCGACGGCTTCCGCTACGGCGGCCGGGTGGTCAGCGCGGCCGCGGTCATCATGATCAGCGTGTTCTCCGGCTTCATCGTGGAGGACAACGACTTCGTCAAGATGATCGGCTTCGCCCTCGCCATCGCCGTCCTCTTCGACGCCTTCATCGTCCGCATGGCGATCGTGCCCGCGCTCTTCGCCCTGCTCGGCAAGTCCGCCTGGTGGCTGCCGAAGTGGCTGGACCGGATCCTGCCCCGGGTCGACGTCGAGGGCGAGAAGCTCGGCCCGGCGCAGGCCGTCGAGCCGCCCGCAGACCGCGACCGCATCCCGGTCGGCTGACGCGTCACAGCCGGCGGCGACAAGCCCGACGGAAGGAGGCGCTCCCCGCACCGGCTCGGTCCGGGGTGGGGTGCGCCTCCGCGCAGCGAGCCGTACCGCACCCCGCGACGACACGCCATCACCGCACCCACCCCCTCACCGCGCCCGCCTGATCCGCCAAGCCCTCGCATTCCCCCGACAGAAAGGCCCGCCCACCGTGAACACCGCGACCACGACGCCCACCAGCACGCGCTCCACGGCGATCTCCGTCACCGGCCTACGCAAGTCGTACGGCGACAAGGTGGTGCTCGACGGCATCGACCTCCAGATCCCCGAAGGCACGATCTTCGCCCTCCTCGGCCCCAACGGAGCGGGCAAGACCACCACGGTCGAGATCCTCTCCACGCTGATCACGGCCGACGCCGGCCGGGCGAGCGTCGGTGGCCACGACGTCACCGCCGACGCCGCATCGGTACGCCGCCTGATCGGCGTCACGGGCCAGTTCGCCGCCGTCGACGGGCTGCTCACCGCCGAGGAGAACCTGCTCCTCATGGCGGACCTGCACCACCTGAACCGCGGCGAAGGCCGCCGCCGCGCCGCCGAGCTCCTGCAACGGTTCGAACTCACCGACGCGGCACGCAAGAACGTCGCCACCTTCTCCGGAGGCATGCGCCGCAAGCTCGACCTGGCGATGACGCTGGTCGGCCGCCCGCGCGTCATCTTCCTCGACGAGCCGACCACCGGACTCGACCCGCGCAGCCGTCGCGTCATGTGGGAACTCATCCGCGACCTGGTCACGGAGCAGGGGGTGACCATCTTCCTGACCACGCAGTACCTGGAGGAGGCCGACCGTCTCGCCGACCGCATCGCGGTCCTCGACCACGGCAAGCTCGTCGCCGAAGGCACCGCGCAGGAACTGAAGCGGCTGATCCCCGGGGGTCACGTCCGAGTCCGGTTCGCCGACGTGGCCCACCTCGCCCACGCGGCCGACATCTTCGGCGTCGCCACCCGCGACGACGAGGCGCTCACCCTGCAGATCCCCAGCGACGGTTCGATCACCAACCTTCGCGCCGTGCTCGACGCCCTCGACGGCACCGGAGTTCAGGCCGAGTCGCTCACCGTGCACACACCGGACCTCTACGACGTCTTCCTCACCCTCACCGGCCGGCCCACCGTCCCCACGGCCTCCACCGTCCCCGCTGCGGGCGGTCCTGCCGCGTCCGCCACCGCCCACAAGGAGTCGAACCGATGAGCACCACCGCCCTGACCCCGGCCGAGCCCGCCCGCTCGTACGCCCTGCGCGACTCCCTGACGATGCTGCGCCGCAACCTCACGCACATGCGGCGCTACCCGTCGATGACGATCTCCATCCTCGTCATGCCCCTGCTGATGCTGCTGCTGTTCGTGTACGTCTTCGGCGGCGCCCTCGGCACCGGCATCGGCGCGGGAGCCGACCGCGGCGACTACATCGACTACCTGGTGCCCGGCATCATCCTGATGTCCGCGACCTCGGGGGCCGTCGCGACGGCCGTGTCCGTCTGCACCGACATGACCGAGGGCATCGTCAACCGCTTCCGTACGATGTCGATCTCCCGCGGCTCCATCCTCACGGGGCACGTCCTCGGCAGCGTCGTCCAGGTCGCGGCGGTCCTGGTCCTGATCACCGCCGTCTCGCTCGCGATCGGCTTCCGCCCCGACGCCACGGCCGTCGAGTGGGCGTCCGCCGCGGGTCTGCTCCTCTTCCTCGCCTTCGGCATGGCCTGGCTGTCCGCCGCGATGGGCATGGGCGCCAAGACCGTCGAGTCCGCGAGCAACGCCCCGCTGCCGCTGACCTTCCTCCCCTTCCTCGGCAGCGCGGTCGTCACACCGGAGTCGATGCCGACCGCCCTGCGCTGGTTCGCCGAGTACCAGCCCTTCACCCCGATCAACGAGACCCTGCGCGGCCTGCTCCTCGGCACCCCGATCGGCAACGACGGCTGGATCGCCCTGGCCTGGTGCGCGGGGCTCGCCCTGGTCGGATACCTGTGGTCCCGCGCCGTCTTCGACCGAGAGGTCACCCGCTGAGCCCGACCGGGCCGACCGACGCCGAAGGGCGGAGACGCGACGGAAGGGCGGCTCCCGCAGTGCGCCGGGAGCCGCCTCGACCGGCGGCCGCCGTGCTTCCTCCGGACGGGTAGCGGGAAGCCGGCCGGCCGAGGGGCGCGGCCCCGCTTCCGACTCCGGACCATGCCCGGTCACTACAGTGCTGGCGTGCCCCCTCCGCCTACTCCGCGCACCTGGCATTACCTGCTCACCCGCAGGGGCTGGATCTGGTGGATGCCCATCATCGCCGTCCTCCTCGTCCTGATCACGGAGATGGCCGTCCAGGGGCGCGAACCGGTGAGCTTCCTGCTCACCGGCGTTCCCCCCTTGGTCTCCGCGACGCGCGGACCGCGGGCGACCGCCTGGTCCGCGCTCGGGTGCCTGGGGCTGCAGATGCTGATGGCGGCCGGACGCCCGGGCCACTTCGACGAGCAGCACCACGTGGCCCTGTACATGGCCACGCTCATCATCGGCGCGGTCAGCTATCTGCTCGCCAGGCAACGGCAGGACACGGAAAGACACCTGATCAGGGCCAACTCGGTGGCAGAGGCGATGCAGCGGACCCTGCTGCGCCCCGTGCCGCCCCGGCTCGCCCATGTCAGTGTCGCCGGCTACTACTCGCCCGGTGTGGGCGGCACGTTCGTGGGAGGCGACCTGTACGACCTGTGCGAGACGCCGTTCGGGGTGCGGGTGATCATCGGGGACGTCCGGGGCAAGGGCCTGGACGCGGTGCAGACGGTCTCCGCCGTCCTGGGGAGTTTCCGCGTGTCCGCCCATGAGTGGCGGGACCTCTCGGTGCTGGCGGAGCGGCTGGAGCTCAGCATCGTCCGCAACGGCCCCAGGGCGGACACCGGTGATCCGGAGCTGTTCGTGACGGCGCTGGTCATGGAGTTCGCCGGCGACACCGTGCGCATCGTCGACCGCGGTCATCCGGCACCGGTCGCCGTCGGACCGCACGGCGCCCGTCATCTGGCCACCGCTCCGGCGCTACCGCTGGGACTCGGTGAACTGTCCGAGGGCCGGGTCCTGACGACGGAACACACCCTGGGGCCCGGTGAGGTGCTCGTGCTGTTCACCGACGGCATCAGCGAGGCCCGCAACACCGACGGCACCTTCTACCCGGTCATGGAACGACTGGGGGAGCGCTTCCTCTCGTGTGAGCCGGACCCGCAGACGGTGGTGTCGTTCCTGAGGAACGACAGCGACTGCTGGTCGGCCGCCTCCGAAGAAGACGACCAGGCGGTGCTCGCCATCACCCTGACGCAGCCGACGCCACGGCACCTCGCGGACGACTGAGCTCGCCGCGCGCCGATTTCACGAGCGCCGAGCAGCCGCATCGGCCCGACCCGCGAGAAAGGCCCAGCCGGCGAGCCCCGGGAGCCTCACCCGACCGAGCGGGTCGCGGACGACGCTACCCAAGAGTTGTCTGTACAACTCGTCGCCGCTGTTCTCCGACGCGTCGTCAGGGGTTCACTCCCGACTGCTGCGATACACCCGCCATTCGAACAACGCTTGATCGAGGAGGCTCGAGTGAATCTCGTAGTCAACGGCGACGCGGAGAGCGGGCCCGGCGGCTCCGCCGAACCGGTCACCGAAGTGACCGGCTGGGAGGTGCCCGAGGGAGCGCCCGCGCTCATCGCGTACACCCTGGGCAACGGCTACCCCGGACCCGGCGACCCCGGCCCCACCACCCGTGGCAGCCGGTTCTTCTCCGGCGGCAACAGCCCGCGTACCGCACTCGTGCAGGACATCACGCTGCCCGAGCGCGGCACCACCGGTCGCCGGGCCGTCGATGCCGGAGACGTCCGCTACACGCTCGCGGGCTGGCTGGGCGGATACGCGACGCAGGAGGACGGCGCCCGGCTGTCCGTGGAGTTCCGGAACGCCGAAGGCACCCCGGTCGCCGTGTCCGTCCTCGGCCCGGTGACGGCCGCCGAACGGCTCTCCCGTACCGCGCTCCTGGAGCGCACCGCGACCGCCACGGTGCCGCCCGGGGCGCGCACCGCGCGCGTGCTGCTCGTCCTCACCCGCAGCGGCGGCGGGACGTCCAACGACGGATACGCCGACGCCATATCGCTCACGCTGCACGCCACGGGGGGACGCAAGTGACCAGGCTCAACCGCCGCGATCTGCTCAAGGCCGCCGGGGCCGCCGGCGCCCTGAACCTCGCCTGGCCGCTGTCCGCCGGGCTCTCGCCCGCACAGGCCCTCGAAGCTGCCCAGGCACTCGGCGCCACATACGACTCCGCGCCGTTCACCCTCGGCGTCGCCTCCGGCGATCCCCAGCCGAGCAGCGTCCTGCTGTGGACCCGGCTCGCCCCCGAACCGCTGGCGGCCGAGCAGAAGCTGCCCGAGATCGTCGAGGTCGACTGGGTCGTCGCCACCGACCCCCAGCTGCGGCGCGTCGTCGCGCGCGGCACCGCGCCCGCCTCCGCGACACTCGGCCACAGCGTGCACGTCCCCGTCTCCGGCCTGCACCCGGGCACCCGCTACTGGTACGCCTTCACCGCTCTGGGCAAGCGGAGCCGGATCGGGCGCACGAAGACCGCGCCCGTCGGCGACATCGCCTCCGTCCGCTTCGCCGCCGCCAACTGCCAGGCGTTCCACGACGGTTTCTACGCCGCCCACCGGGGCATCGCACGAGAGGACGTCGACTTCGTCGTCCACCTCGGCGACTACATCTACGAGCACGGTCAGGTCGGGGGAGTCCCCGCGGATCACGTCCGCGACCACGAGGGCCCCGGCATCTTCACGATCGCCGACTACCGCCGCCGCCACGCCCTCTACAAGGGCGACCCGTCCCTGCGCGAGGCGCACGCCGCGCACCCCTGGTTCCTCACCTGGGACGACCACGAGGTGGTCAACGACTACTCCGGTACGGGCGGGGGCGCGCCCTTCATGCAGCGGCGGGCGGCCGCGTACCAGGCGTGGTACGAGAACATGCCGCACCGGGACGGAGGCGCGGGCACCACGGCGGCGCTGCCGGACCCCGAGACCCACCGGGTGCGCCGCTGGGGCGATCTCCTGGAGCTGTCCGTGCTCGACCTGCGTTCCTACCGCTCGGCGCAGAACCTCGCCGACGGCACGATCCTCGGCTCCGCCCAGAAGTCCTGGCTGAAGCGGACCATCGACCAGGCTCCGGACTCCTGGCACGTCTGGGCCAACTCGATCATGCTGAGCCAGCTGCGGAGCCGTCCCGGCGGCTCGTACATGTTCACCGACCAGTGGGACGGCTTCCGCGCCGAGCGCAAGGAGGTCCTCGGGCACGTTCACAGCACGGGCATGGAGGACCTGGTCGTCATCACCGGCGACTGGCACTCGGCGTTCGTCGACGACATCCGGCCCGACTTCGACGACGTCACCTCGCCGGTGATCGGTACGGAGTTCACCGCGCACTCGGTGACCTCGGGCGCGTACTCGGCGAGTTGGAACGCCACGAACGGCCCGATCATGGGCGCGGGCAACCCGCACCTGAAGTACTTCGAGGGCAATCGCTACGGCTACGACGTCTACGAGGTGACCCCCGAGCGCTTCAGCGCCCACATGCGGGTCATCGACGACCGCCGTGACCCGGCTTCCCTCGTCTCGACGCTGACCACGTTCCACGTGGACCGCGGACGGGCCGGCTCCTACGAGGACCCGGCGACGAAGAACTCGCCGGCGCAGTACCGCAGGGACTGACACGACGACGGCGTCCGTCCCGCGACGGTGCGCGGCGGGACGGACGTGCCGGTGCGACGGCCGGCTCCGGGCCGGGCACCGCCCGTCGCCTCGCGCTTCCTGGCACTGGACGGACGGGGAACCGCCTCAGGGCCACGCGGTGCGGGAGCGGAGCCTGCCGGTGTCCGCCGCGACCAGGGATCTCAGTACGCGGCTGTCGGTGTCCGCCGCGACCAGGGACCTCAGTACGCGTGTCCCACGTGGGCGAGAGCCTGCTTCAGCAGCACGCCGTGGCCGCCCGGCATCTCGCCCTGGACCGCTGCCGAGGCCGCCTCCTGGGGGCTGAACCACACCAGGTCCAGCGCGTCCTGACGCGGGCGGCAGTCACCGGTGACCGGCACGATGTACGCGAGGGAGACCGCGTGCTGGCGTGGGTCGTGGTAGGGGGTGATGCCCGCCGTGGGGAAGTACTCGGCGACCGTGAAGGGCTGCAAGGAGGCGGGAACACGAGGCAGGGCCACCGGGCCCAGGTCCTTCTCCAGATGACGCAGCAGCGCGTCACGGACCCGCTCGTGGTGCATGACACGGCCGGAGACCAGGGTCCGGTTGATCGTCCCGTCCTCACGGATCCTCAGAAGCACTCCGATACTGGTGACTTCACCGCTGTCGTCGACGCGCACGGGCACGGCCTCGACGTACAGGATCGGCATCTGGGCCCTGGCGATGTCCAGCTCATCGGTGGTCAGCCAGCCGGGCGTGGTCTCGGTCATGTCAGACATCGCTTGATCATACTTACCGGGTCGGGGCTCGGCCCACGTTGTCTGTCTGCCAGCCGGGTGGGAGTTCGACGGACTCCCCTGTGGACGTGGCGACCCGGACGGAGGTCCGGAGGTTCGGACGGCGTCCTCGGGGGAGGCCGTTCACCCGTCGGCCCACTGTCAGCGCGGTCCGCTAGGGTCTGCGGCCATGACTGAGACCGCAGCCGAAGCGTGGCCCGAACCTCCGCTCGCAGGCACCGAGGCGGCAGCCGTCCTCGGCGCCCTCGAACGCCAGCGGGCCACGCTGGCCTGGAAGTGCTCCGGCCTGGACGCATCCGGCCTTCGCGCCACACTCGGCACATCCACGATCACCCTGGGCGGCCTGCTCAAACACCTGGCGCACGTGGAGGACAGCCACTTCGCCCGGCTGTGGCTCGCCTCCCCCGTCGGCGCTCCCTGGGACACCGTCGACTGGGAGACCACTCCCGACTGGGACTACCGCTCCGCAGCGGAGGACGCCCCCGAGCACCTGCTCGCCCTCTGGCAGGAATCGGTCGCCCGCTCCCGTGCCATCGTCGACGACGCGCTCGGCGCGGGCGGGCTGGACCAGCTCGGTGCCTACACCACCCGTAGCGGCGAACGCCCCAACCTGCGCCGCATTCTCCTCGACCTGATCGAGGAGTACGCCCGCCACGCCGGTCACGCCGACCTCATCCGCGAATCCGTCGACGGGCTCACGGGCGAGGACCCGCCGAGGTGATCCGACGTACGTCGTGGCGGGACGGAGACGGCGCACAGGTGGCGATGGCAGGCGCGCCGGATCGTCGGCGCGGTGGTGCCGGGGGCTCGTCCGTGGTCCGGGACAGGACGGAGTTCAGCACTGTCCCGGCCCCAGCGGACGACAGCCGTCCGGCAGTCACCTGAACCGCCGGGCAGCACGGGCACCGCGCCCCGTCAGGGCCTGCCCAGCGGGTCGATCACGGCGCCGGGGTTGAGGATGCCCGCCGGATCGAGCGTCGCCTTGCCCGCCCGGAGGGCGGCGGCGAACAGGTCCGGGCGCTGTCGGTCGTACCAGGGCCTGTGGTCGCGGCCCACCGCGTGGTGGTGGGTGATGGTGCCTCCGGAGGCGAGCAGCGCCTCGGACACCGCCGCCTTGATCTCGTCCCACTGCTCCACCGTCCTGCCCCAGGTCCCTGCGGCGTAGATGCCGAAGTACGGGGCGGGACCGTCGGGGTAGACGTGGGTGAACCGGCAGGTCACCACGCCCGTGGCGCCGACCTGGCGCATCGCGTCCTGGGCCGCCTCGTTGACGGCGGCGCGGAGCCCGTCGAAGCGGTCCCAGGTGCAGGCGGTCTCGAAGGTCTCCACGATCATGCTCCGCGCCGCGAGCGCGTCGCGCTGGTACGGCATCCGGACGAACGACGAGCGCCAGGTGTCGGCGGCTCCGCTGTGCGCGGACTGATCGGCGGTGTCGGTGTGGCGCGCCGGTTCGGCCAGGGTCCCGCCGTGGTCACGGCAGAGTTCCAGAGCGCGTTCCATCCACGCGGTGACGGGGTGGTCCGCGGATTCGAAGCCGAGCACCAGGACGGCCGTCGGGGAGCCGGCGTTGATGAACGCCTCCACGGGGTCCAGGAGGCGGCAGTTGGAAGGGTGCAGCCCGGACTGGGACAGGGCGCGGACGGCGTTCACCCCGGCGTCGTAGTCGGCGAAGCCCACCGAGGCTCCCGCCCGCCAACGGGGCCGGTCCTGGAGCCGTACCCACGCCTGCGTGATGACGCCCAGGGACCCCTCGGAACCCAGGAACATCCGGTCGGGGGACGGGCCCGCGCCCGAGGCGGGCAGCCGACGGGACGCGACGACACCGGCGGGAGTGACCACCCGGAGCGACTCGGTGAGGTCGTCGATGTGGGTGAGGACCGTGGCGAAATGCCCTCCGGCGCGCGTGGCCAGCCAGCCGCCGAGAGTGGAGAACTCGAACGACTGGGGGAAGAACCGCAGGGTGTAGCCCTGTGGCCGCAGCTGGTCCTCCAGGTGGGGGCCGAGGACTCCGGCCTGTACGAGCGCGGCCCGGCTGGTCCTGTCGACCTCCAGAACCCGGTCCATCGAGGTCAGGTCCAGGCTGACCGCCCCCGCGTAGTCACCGCCGACGCGCGGCTCGACACCTCCCACGACGGAGGACCCACCGCCGAAGGGGATGGCCGCGATGCCGGCCTCGCCGCACCAGTCGAGCACCTGGACGACCTCCGCCTCCGAGGTCGGACGCACGACGAGATCGGGCACGTGCGGCAGCTTCCCGAGCAGCGCCCGGACGACGTCACGGAACGCCTGCCCGTGGCTGTGCGCCAGCCGGTCCCGTACGTCCTCCGAGACGATCGAGGCCAGGGCCGACGGCGCCTCCACCCTGCTCGCGCCCACACCGAATGCCTCGACCGGCGGAGCCGTGTGCGGCGTCAGGTCCGCTCCCGGCAGCAACTCGGAGACCCTGCGGGTCAGCTCCTCGCGCTCCGCGCCCACCACCGCGTCCTCGACGTGTCCCCATCCCCACCACGAACGCGTCCTGCCTTGCATCCCGCCACCACCGATCTGAACGCTGGGTAAGTTAACGCGCGGTAAGATTGGCATAGGGTGCACTCATGAGCAAGCAGGAGAAGAACGCGCGCGGGGTCGGCACCAAGGGCATGCCCCGCAAGGACCGCGAGCTGCTGATCCTGGACGCGGCGGCGGAGGAGTTCGGCACCAAGGGCTACGTGCGCGGCTCGACCGCGGCCGTCGCGGCGCGCGCCGGGATCAGCAAGCCCATGATCTACGAGTACTTCGGGTCCAAGGACGGCCTCTACCGTGCCTGCCTGGACCGCGCGGGGTCCCGCCTCGTCGCGGCGGTCGCGTCGGCGCAGGACGGATCGCACGACATCGCGCGCGCGGCACGCACCATGGAGGCCGTCTTCCGGGCGCTCGAGTCGCGTCTGCACGACTGGGAACTCGTCTACGACACCACGGTGGCGGCCGACACCGACCTCCATGGCGCGGCCCTCGCGTACCGGCGCGAGCTCAACACCATGGGAGCGGTCGGTGTCGCGGAGATCCTCGGCCCCTCGCCGGCCGCCGACCCGCTCGACGCCGACCTCGTCACGCACCTCTGGTACGGCACGGTGAGTTCCGCGGTCGGCTGGTGGCGTCACCACCCCGAACAGACCGCCGACGAGATGACCGCGCGATTCCAACGGGTGCTCGTGGCGCTGTTCCCGCAGCCCCACGCGAACAGCCCGTCACCCCCGGAGCGGTGACCTCCCCGGCGCCGTCAGAGGAGTGTGACCTCCCCGGCGCCGTCAGAAGAGGTGGCGGCGGCGCAGACCCAGCGGGCGGCCGTCGGGATCGACCAGGAGGTGGTGCGGGGGAGTCGCCAGCAGCATCTCCTTTCGGCCCAACGGCTCGGGGACGTAGCGACGCAGCCGCCCCGCGGGCTTGGGGCCGCGGCACCCGCCGTCGTACCAGCCGTCCAGAGCGGCGGCCGTCTCCGCGAAGGCGCTGAAGGCGGCCACGGGATCGCACAGCGCGTCCGCCGCCCATCCCTCCGCCTCCCCGGCCGGACGGGACCGCTCGCCCCCACCCCCGGCTGTCCCGTGGTCGAGGGCTCCCAGGTGCTCGGACATCAGTTCCAGACGCAGACTCCTGGCGAAGACGCGAGCGCCGTCACCGAGTCCCCCGGGGTCGTGGGGCGGCCGCGGGTCCGTACGCTCGTCGATCACGGCGCAGCTGAGCTCGGAATCGTGGGTCCACGAGCGGAGATTGATGTTGTCGGAGCCGACCGACGCCCAGACGTCGTCGATGACGCACACCTTGGCATGCACGTAGACGGGGGTCCCCGCCCTGTTCTCCACGCCGTACACCGCGATCCGGTCACCGCCGGCGCGGCGCAGCTCCTCCAGCGCCTTGATCCGTCCGACGAGGTTCATGGGCAGCGTGATCCGGCCGTCCTGCTCCGGGACCGAGGGGACGACGGCGATCAGCCGCAGTCCCGGATGCCCGGCGAGCGCCCGGGCGAAGCAGGCGACGACGCGCGGGGACCACAGGTACTGGTCCTCGACGTAGATCAGCGTCCGGGCGCGCATCAGCGCCTTGAGGTATCCCCGTGCGATGCTGCGCTCCCCGTCCGGGGCGAAGGGGTATCCGTGCAGCAGCCGGTTCGGATAGGTGCGGAGCAGCTGCACGACGTGCGTGCCGCGGGGCGCGGGGTCCGGCGCCTGCGGAGGCAGACGGCCCGCGTCGGTGTCCTCGCGGTGCAGCAGCTGACGCAGGCGCGTGAGCGGGCTCCGAGAGAGCGGCGACGGGTCCTCCCACCGTTCGCGGAACACCGCTTCGACGTCCCCGACCACCGGCCCGCGCAGGGCGAGCTGGACGTCGTGCCAGGGCGGGTGCGGGCCGTAGGCGGACGCCATCCTCAGAGACTGACGGTCGCCGCGATGCGTGGCGTCGTCGTTGCGGTTGTGGCAGAGATCGATCCCGCCGACATAGGCGACGTCCAGCTCCTCGCGGCCGGGATGGCGCAGCACGGCCATCTTCTGGTGGTGCGACCCACCGGGCCGCACCCGCATGTCGAGCAGGCACTCGCCGCCCGCTGCCTCGATCTCCTTGCCGAGGTGGAGGTTCTGCTCCTGACTGAAGTGGAAGTTGTCCAGGTGGGAGCGCCACAGCAGCCCCTTGACGATGACCCCGCGCTCGGCGGCTTCGCAGAGGACCGTGCCGATGTCGGTGCCGTCCCCGTCGAGCCTCTCGTCGGGATCGCCACGCCAGTCGGTGAACAGGAGCAGGTCACCGGCGCGCATCGCGCGGATGGAGTCCAGGAGCTCCCGGAAGTAGGCGGCGCCGTGCACCAGGGGCCGTGCCTCGTTCCCCTCGGACCACGCCACACCGTCCGCGCGCGACGCGTCCAGGCGCGTCGCGTGATTACCGCGCTCACCGGACAGCAGAAGCCACTCGTGGTGCGTCATCGCATCGGCCTTCCGATCCGCCCCTACCCACAGCACGGCGGTTCACCCCATCCCTGGGGGCGCCGGCCTTGCCCATCCCGGATCGATCGGGCAGGGCACGCGACCGGGGCGACGATCCGCCTCAGCGACGAGGCTTCGGGACGACGCACTGCGTCGCCGACGACCGCCTTGCCGGTGATCTGTGTCGACGACGACCGCCATGACGACGATCTGCGTCGACGGCGACCCGCCTTGACGACGATCTGCGTCGACGACGACCGGCCTTGACGACGACCGCGACGGGGACGATCCGCGTCGACGGCGTCTCGCCTTGACGACGATCGCGACGGCGACGGTCTGCGTCGATGACGCCTCGCCTTGGCGACGATCGCGACGGGGACGATCCGCGTCGACGACGTCTCGCCTTGACGACGACCGCGACGGGGACGATCCGCGTCGACGACGTCTCGCCTTGACGACGACCGCGACGGCGACGGTCTGCGTCGATGACGCCTCGCCTTGGCGACGATCGCCACGGCGGCGAGAGCCGCCGCGCGCGTCACTCCTCAAGCACGCGAGCGGGTGGGGTGCTCGTCGAGCTCGGGGAGGAGAGCCGGATTGACGATGCGGACGATGGACTCGATGTCGGCCCGGTCGGCCGCGGGCCAGAGCAGGGCGCGTGCGCCCCGGTACTTCGCGGCGAGTCGTTCCCGGATCTCCGGCGGCAACTGGGCGGCGCGGTCGGGTCGGGAGTTGTGCGCGTTGTCGGCGATCTTCACGAGCGTCGCCTGCGGGTCGGCGGTGATGTGCCGGACCTTCTCCTCGTACGCCATTCCCGGCTGGTTGGTCACCGCCTGGACGATCGCGACGACCCGCGCGGGAACACCGGCGCCCAGCAGCCCGTCGGCGGTCCAGTCGGTGTCCTCCAGGACGTCGTGCAGGAAGCCGGCCATCACCAGCGCTTCGCCGAGCGGTGCGAGCCCGGCGGCCACCGCGCGGACGTGCTCGATGTAGGGAACGCCGACCTTGTCGACCTGTCCGGCATGTGCCTGCTCAGCCAGAAGCTCGATCTCTCGGACGGACTTCATGCTCCTCCTCCAAAGGGCCACATACCGGGTGTTCGACGGGAGTGTACGGCGCGGGGCGCAGTCGCCCCTCGGCACGGACGACGGGACGAGCCATGGTCTGCCCTCGAAGCCGGTTGCCCGTCTCGGCAATGCGACGAACTGCGAGCGTGCGATGGCGGGCTGCCACTACGGTCGTACCGAACGTACGACGAGGTGGGGGGCATATGGCTGCACCAAGAAGGGCCGACGTACGGAACAACCGCGTGTGCGAGGCCCGGTGAGTGCGCAGGGGCCGCACGGGGCCGGGCTGATCGCGGGGGAGATACCGCTGACCGACGTCATCGCCCGACTCCGCCGTGACAGGCCGGTGTTCCACTCGGAAGCGGATCTGCAGCACAGCTTCGCCCGGGCGCTGTGGGAACTGGCACCGGCGATCCAGTCCCGCCTGGAGGTCCGACAGCCTCTGGCGGAGACGGACGGGGCCGAGCACCTCGATCTGATGTGCATCGGCCCGAAGGCCCGCACAGCGGTGGAGTTCAAGTACTTCACAGCACGGTGGTCCGGCGCGGCCGGACCACTGGGGGAGGAGTACGCCTTGGCGTCACACGCCGCCACCGACCTCGGACGGCTGGGCTTCGTCACCGACATCGCCCGACTGGAGCGATACTGCACTGACCCAAACCAGAACGGTCTCGCGCTGCTCCTGACCAACGACAGGACGCTGTGGACGCCTCCCAAAGACGGCGCACGCGAGACCAGGGACGCGGCCTTCCGCATCCACGAAGGCCGCACCCTCACCGGCGAACTGCTGTGGGGCGGCGGCGACTACCGCCCCAACACCCGGACGCTGCGCGGCACCTATCCCCTCATCTGGCAGCCCTACTCCCTCCAGGAGGGCCCGAGAGGCGAGTTCCGCTACGTGTCCACGTGGGTCGCACCGTGACGGCCAACGATCCCGCGGTGGCGTCGGACGCACGGGAGGGAGCGATGGCCGAGCCCTGATTGCTTGTAATCCCGAGGGTGGGAGCCGCTCTGCCTGTCGAGCCACTCGTGCCCGTGACCGGCCGGAGGCTCGTTCTCTCGCTGTCAGGGTGAAGACCCGTCCGGGCCACCACGCACCCGACACCACGCCTAATCCCACCAGAACGACCAGGACGTCCGCCCCACAAGGTCCGCCGCGTACTCGGGGAACGGCGTGGGTGGGTCATCGACGATGTTGTCCGCAGTGGACAGCACGTGCTCCAACGCGAGCAGGTTCGCATGATCGGCATCCACGGGTGGTCTCGCGACCGAGACGTGCAGTTCGCTGTCGGACACCGCCACCACTCGGGCACCGAAGCGACGCTCCCAGCTGCGCAGGAGTGAACACAGCAGGGGCAGTGGCGCTTCCGCGGACCAGCCGATCAGTGCCAGAGCGTCGCTGCTGCGTCGGGCAGGGACGAGCACGAGCCGCCCGGCCTCCGCCCCGTATTCACCCGTCTCGATGAGCCTGGCGAGGAGGCTCGTCGCGGCCTCCTCGGGCGTCGGTCCCTCGCTCCTGACCGGGTTCTCCGGCGCGAGGCCCGGCCACCCTTCGAAAGGCGGTCCGGGATCGTGAGGCCACGGCTCGATTCCGTCAGGTGCCCACGCCGGTGTCAGGTTCGTCCAGCTGGACAGTCGCCTGCGGCGGTACTCCGCGAAGTCCGATGCCAGCTCCTCGTCCAGACGCACGGAGTCGACGTTCTCCAAGCCCAGAGGTGTTCCCACTGTGTGGGGTGAGCAGACGAGCGGGACCAGGCCGCCTGCGCTCTGTTCGCTCAGCAAGCGGGGCCAGAGTTCTCCGATGTCCTGGGGGAGCGCATCCGATACCCATACGTGCATGGGGCCGTGAGACATGAACCGGCCTGAAGGCAGGCCATGGGGCAGAGTGAACGACATGGCCGCACGGTAGGCCCCGGCACTGACAGAGATCCGCGACGCCGAACTCGCAAGGATTCAGGCCCATTGCTGCTGCTGATGGCGCCAGGGGGCGCTGCGGCCAGGAGCCCGGGCGTTGTCAGTCCGAGCCGCTACCGTCCGGGCATCGACGATCTTCAGGGAGGACGGTGCTCGATGGGTGCCAGCGGATGGGACTACATCACGGGCTTTGACGGCGATGTCGAGGCGGCCGTTGCGACGTTGCGGTCCACGGTGTTTCAGGAGCAATACGGCGGCGGCGCCCGGTACCGAAGCCTGGAGGAGTTGTACGCGGACGAGGAGTTCATGGGGACTGAGGGCACCCATTCGATCGTCGACATCGACACGGTCGTCGCCACAGATGACCCGCCGAAGCCGTCCAGACCCGCCGACTACGGCACCTTGCGCCCGCTGGCCATGGACCGTGTGGCACACCACTTCGCGACGGAGCGCCCGTCCGTGGAGCAGTTCGAAGCGCTCGTCTCTGCGGCCCATGACGGAGCGAGCCATGAGGAGTACGAGCAGAGCCTGCTCGGTGAGTGCCAGATGCGGTGGACCGGCTACTACGTGATCCTCTATTCCAACGACCGGCCGACCCATCTCGGAATCTTCGGCTACTCCGGGGACTAGATGTGTTGACCTGCAGCGTTGATGAGCTGGTCAGTACACAGCGGGGCGAAGTCGAGGGCCCGAAGGATTTGCCAACAGCGTCAGTACGACGTCTCGGCCCCCTGCTGGTCCGCTCTAAGTCGTGAGAAGCCCCCTTGTTTCCGCCCGGCCGCGCCTCGGTGTTGGCTCACGAGGCACCGAATCCTGTCTCAGTGGGACGCGGGTCTCCTGAGCAGCCACTGTCCGAAAGTGCGGCGTGGCGGTCGTACCACCACGTTGCCGTGGGTCTTCTGGCCGACCAGCTCCACGCGCAGCGTGGTCGGCGCGTCCGGGGGCGTCATCGCGGGTCGGTGCCGGAGCTTGCAGTGGACCAGCGTCAGGCCGTCGACATCGACCTCGACGCCCGGCCTCGTGATCAGCGTCAGGCTCTTGCCCGCCATGGCCACGTCGATCCGCAGCGTGTCCTGCGTGATCACGGCCTCGGTGAAGTCGAGCGTCACGTCGCACCAGGTCACCGCGAGCTCCAGCCGGCGCGGCAGCACCCAGCGGCCCGTCCGTTCGACGGCGCCGCTGAACACCTGCTCGATCCGGACGACGTCCTTGGGTTCGGCCGCAGTACCGTCCATGGCGGTCGAAACGGCCGGCAGATCGGCGGTGAGCACGGCCAGTTCGCCCAGGGTCCGCGCCGACAGGGCGACTTCCAGGCGCTCGTCCAGCTCGTCCGAGGTCAGCCGACCGTCCCCTGCGGCGATGCGCAGCACATCCACCGCGCGGTCGCGGTCCGCGTGAGAGGCTCGCACCTCGGGCGCGGGCGCGGAAGCGGGGCCCGAGCGCTCCCCGCTGGGCGACATCTCTCCCGACATGCTTCCGTCCCGGTCCGTCGACGCCTCGCACGCCGCAGGGAGCGGCGCGAACAGCAGACTAGCGCTATATCGCGACACGCGGCCCTGTCGGGCGGGACCCCATACCGATTGCACGACCTGAGTCTCACGGCCGCGCCTGGCCCTCGCCGACGGAGCTTTCCGGCTCACTCGACGTCCCTTCGGCGGGGGCGGGCTGCAACGGTACCGCCGGGTGCTGGAACTGACGGGCCTGCAGCTCGTACGCCTCGCGGAACGCCCCGGTGCTCGTCGCCGGTGACATGAGCTGGTCGAACGTGCCGTGCTCGACGACGCGGCCCTTGTCCAGGACGTAGATGAGGTCGGCATGTCTCACGCTGTGCAGCCGGTGGGTGATCAGGACGGTGGTCTGACCGGTGCCGGCGAGGTGGTGGATCTGGTCGAACACACGCTGCTCGGCGGCCGGGTCGAGCGCGCTGGTCGGCTCGTCGACGATGAGGATCTGCCCGTCGCGCAGCCGGGCCCGGGCCAGGCCGATCTTCTGCCACTGGCCGCCCGAGATCTCCTGCCCGCCCTTGTACCCCCGGGCCAGCAGGGTGGAGAGGCCGCGGGGCAGGCTCTCGACGACCTCGTCGGCGCCCGCGTACAGGGAGGCGGCTTCGATGACGGCGTCGTCCATGGGCGCGCTGCTGCGGCCGATGCCGATGTTGACGCGCGCCGTGAAGGGCCAGCGGTAGAAGTCCTGGGCGACCATGGCGACACGGTCGAAGACCTGGGCGCGGTCGGCCCGCGCCGTGTCCACGCCGTCCCAGAGGACCCGCCCGGTGTCGGGCAGCCGGGCGCCGCTGAGCAGACGTACGAGAGTCGACTTGCCCGAGCCGTTCTTCCCCACGAGAGCGACCGTCCTGCCCCGGGGGATGACGAGGTCGACCTCGTGCAGGGACGGCTTGTCCGCGCCGGGGTAGGTGAACGTCACCTTCTCGAACCGGATCTCGTCGACCCGCCGGGGCAGAGCGAGCCCGCCGGTGGGAATGGCGCGCCGTGCGGCCTCCTCGCACAGCGTCTCCAGGTCGGCGACGAACATCGACTCCTCCTGTACGTCGGTGACGCGCAGGACCAGGTCCGTGATGCTCGCCGAACCGGTACGGATGGCCAGCACGGCGGTGCCCGCCACCGCGAGAGCCATGTGTCCGTGCCACAGCAGCAGCCCGAGGACTCCGTAGGTGGCGATGGTCGCGATCCCGCGCGCCGCGTCCGCGGACAGGCCCGTACGGGCGCCGATCCAGGCGAGCCGGGTCTGCTCCCGCTCACTGGTCTCCGCCATCTGCCGGAAGTGTGTCAGCAGGAACGGAGCCACCCCGTGAACGCGGACCTCGGCCGCGGCCTGCTGGTCGATGAGGAGCCTGCTGATCAGCTGGGCGGCCCGTGCGTGCTGGACGAAGCGGTGCCAACTGACGTACCTGTGCCGGGCCATGGTCAGCGATCCCCAGGCGCTCGGCAGCGCCATGCACATCAGCAGGGGCAGGAGCAGAGGGTGCAGTACCGTCAGGACGCCGGCCGCCGCGATCAGCGAGATCGCGGAGGTGACCACCGAGGTGCAGTAGCCGACCATCCTCCGGGCGGACTCGGCGCCCCACTGCGCGGAGTCCATGAGCTTGTGGAAGGCGTCGTCCTCGATCGCCTCCAGCTCCACCTGGGCCACCAGCCCGAGGTATCGCTCGGTCGCCACCCGCTGGACCTTCGGCTCCAGGATCCCGGTCGCGGCGGCCGAAGCCGACTTGCAGGCCGAGCCGATGACGGAGAGGAGGGCGACCAGGGTGAGTGACGGCAGTGCCGCGCGCAGACGACTGGTGATGTCGCCGGGGGCGAGCAGTTCGACGAGCAGGGAGTTGACCGCGATCAGGGAGACCGCCTGCGTGACACCGCGAACGATCTCGCCGATGACGACCGTGGTGAGCGCCTGCGGGTCGGCCCGGCGGGCCAGTCGCACGGCGACCGCGACCTGTCGGGGCAACGAGCCGGCCATCGTGCGCAGGCTGAGCTTCAGCCAGGCGCCGTTGTGGGTGCCCCACCCGTAGTCGTAGGTCAGTTCGCCGCCGAAGAGCAGTTGCTCCGACGGGGAGACACCCCCGGTCGCCGCGGTCGGCGGGACGTCGGAGCCGTCCGTCATGCCACCCACCTCGCGTCCGTCCATGTCGAAGGGGAGGTTCCGGCACGGCTACGGCGAGCGGGGATGCTGGACGGAACCCGCGAAGGCCGGAGGCGACCGGTGGCGGGAGGGGCGGCGGCGTCGGCAGGAAAGGGCGGCATGACGGTCTCCGGAGCAGTGCAGGCTGGTTGTTGCCCGGTGTAACGATGACGAGGTCGGGTTCGAACACACGTGTTTCGGACGTGACGAAGGGCCCGTCGTTGAGCGAAAGCGTGTTCGTGCCTGCTACACCGACCCGTGTGGGTGCAGTGGCGAGGCGCTGCGGCGCCGTGGCCGAAACGCCGATACCGCGACAACGGGCGGCGACCTGGGCTTTCGCCACATGCGCCTCTCCTGTGCGGCGACGTCACTCGGGTCTCGTGGCGCCCAAGGAGTCGCCTCAGTGACCCTCGGACACCTTCTGGAACCGACTGGGCGTCGCGGCCGGTGTGCCCGCCATCATGTGGACGGGGAGGCCGTACGTTCACGATCAGTGAGGTCCCCGCGAACCCGTTCCGTGAGGTGACTCCTCACGCGGTTCCGCGAGCCGTGATGAACTCCGCGGCATCGGCCGTCGTACTGTCGACCCCGGGATTGAGGAGGGCTTCTGATGTGCAGCGTGACCTATGCGATGGGCGTGTCGCTCGACGGGTACATCGTCGGGCCTGACGGCGACTTCGACTGGACGGATCCCCAACCGGAGGTGTTCCGCTTCTGGATCGACGAGACGCGCAAGCTCGGCGTCCACCTGCTGGGGCGCCGGCTGTACGAGACGATGCTGTACTGGGAGACGGCCGACCAGGACCCGACGCTCGACGACGACGCGCGCGAGTGGACCGAGCTCTGGAACTCGCTGCCCAAGGTCGTGTTCTCCAGGACGCTGTCCGAGGTGCAGGGCCGTGCCCGCCTGGCCTCCGGCGGTCTGGCGGAGGAGATCGAGCGGCTGCGCGCCGAGCCGGGGGAGGGGGAGATCGCGATCGGTGGCGCGACCCTCGCCGCCGAGGCGGCAGCGCTGGACCTGATCGACGAGTACCGCGCCATGGTCTACCCGGTGCTGGTCGGTGGCGGTACCCCGTTCTTTCCCCGACGCGAGCGCCGAGTGAATCTCGAACTCCTCGAGAACCGTGCCTTCGGCTCCGAGATCGTCTATCTCCGCTACCGCGTGGTGCGTTAGCGGAGAGGTCCGGCGAGCCGAGCCGGCGCGAGCCGGTCACCCGCCTTCGCTTGGCGGCTCCCCTTCGCCGAACTCGCCGCTCGGTGGCGCCTCGTGCGCCGACGCCCCGAGCGGCGGGCCTTACGACGTCGATTCGTCCGACGTGGATTCGTCCGACATCGATTCGTCCGACGCCGGGTCGTCCGACGTCGGGTCGTCCCACGCCGCGCATGGGGAAGGCGGGAGCTATGCGCCGGGACCGGGGGTGAAGCGGACGAAGCCGGCGATGCGCGGGTGGAACGTCGGCGCGCCCTGCTCGCCGAGCGCCGACCGTACGCCCGCTGCCACATCGGCGTCCGGTTCACCGAACACCTCGAAGCGCTCCACCCGGCAGTGCTTCATCACCTCTTGGATGTAGGGGTCCGCCAGCTTCCAGTGCGTGCGGACCGCGTCGGAGTCCTGGTAGAGCTGAAAGCTGTGGGCGAGCATCCGCTCCTCGTCCACGAAGGTCTCCACCATGAGCTGCGGTCCGTGCTGCTCCGCGAACGCCACAGCGTCGGCGATCGCTTCGCGGAAGCCCTCCAGGTGACCGTCGGTGATGCGCATGGTGTTCCGGAACAGGAGAATCGTCGAGTTCTGTGAGGTCATGGCACGACCATCGCCCCTCAACCACGGTTGAGGTCAAGCGTGGAGGTGACCGAGCCGTGGAATCCCCGCGTTCCGCCCCCCCCCACGGTGGGGCAAGCCGCGCCCGAACGTCGTTCCGCCGAGGCCGAAGAGCTGCCCCCGAACAGCGGTCGTGGCCGACGTACCGGGGCAAGTCCCGCCGACGTGCGGCGGGTTGGCGCCATGGCGGCTAACCGCCGTACGCGAACGGGTGCGCGGAGGGACATGCTCCACAAAGATCTCGGGGCATGATCCTCATATCCAGACAGCGGTCCGCGCTGGCCGCCTCCGCTACCGTGCTCGCGCTCGGCAGCGGGCTGCTGCTGCCCCAGAGCGCGGCGAACGCCGACACGACGGGCGTGCCACAGACCCCGCGGCACGGCAGCAGCACCGAGTCCTACGACATCACACTGATCACCGGAGACGTCGTGCACTACCGGCAGATCGCCGGTGGCAACGATGTCGTGACGGTCGACCGCCCCGAGGGCGCGACCGGCGGCGTGCACATCCAGCGTTACGGCGACGACACCTACGTGCTCCCGGCCGAGGTGCTGCCGCTGCTGGCCGCCGACCGCGTCGACCACCGGCTGTTCAACATCACCGAACTCGCCGAGATGGACCTCCACGACGAGCGTGCGGACGGTATCCCGGTGATCGCCTCCGCCCCCAGGTCCCGCTCCGCGCAGCCCCCGGCGACCCCGAAGGGCGCGGCCAAGGTCCGTACGCTCGAATCGATCGACGCGACCGCCCTCAAGGCCGACAAGGACCAGGCCCGCGCCTTCTGGGACGCCGTCACACCGGCCGCGAAGAACGCGCGGACGCTCGACGGAGGCATCGGAAAGCTCTGGCTCGACGGGCGGGTGAAGGTCGCCCTCAACGAGTCCGTACCGCAGGTCGGCGCCCCGCAGGCGTGGGCGAAGGGCTTCGACGGTACGGGGACCAAGGTCGCCGTACTGGACAGCGGCATCGACCCGACGCACCCGGACGTCAAGGACCGCATCGTCGGGACGAAGAGCTTCATCCCCGGTGAGGAGGTCACCGACGGCCACGGCCATGGCACGCACGTCGCCTCCACGGTGGTGGGCTCCGGTGCCGCCTCGGGCGGTGCGAACAAGGGCGTGGCGCCGGGTGCAAGTCTGCTCATCGGCAAGGTGCTCGCCGACAGCGGCTACGGCAGCGAGTCCGGCATCGTCGAGGGCATGGAGTGGGCGAAGGTCCAAGGCGCCGACATCGTCTCCATGAGCCTCGGCTCGCAGGGCGGCGACGACGGAGACTCGCCCGAGGCGCAGGCCGTGAACGCCCTGTCGGCGAACGGCGGCCCGCTCTTCGTGATCGCGGCCGGCAACTCCTCCAGCCCCGGCAGCGTCAGCTCGCCCGCCTCGGCCGCCTCCGCGTTGACCGTCGCCGCGGTGGACAAGTCCGATCAGCGCGCCTCGTTCTCCAGCCAGGGGCCGCTTGTCGGCTCCTACGCCCTGAAGCCGGACATCTCGGCCCCCGGGGTGGCGATCAACGCGGCCGCCTCGCAGGCGGTGCCGGGGTGGACGGGCGGCATGTACCGCTCGATGAACGGCACCTCCATGGCCACCCCGCACGTCGCGGGCGCCGCCGCCGTCCTCAAGCAGCGCCATCCCGACTGGGACGGTCAGCGCATCAAGAATGCGCTGATGTCCTCCTCGAAGAAGCTGGACGCGTACAGCCCCTACTCGATGGGGACGGGGCGACTGGACGTCGCCCAGGCCGTCGACACGACGATCGAGGCCACCGGTTCCGTCGCGGCCGCGGTCTACAAGTGGCCCCACCAGGGTGCGGCGAAGACCGAGCGCACCCTCACGTACCGCAACACGGGCGACGCCGACGTCACGCTCGGCCTGTCCCTCGACACCGCCGACCCGGCCTACACCCTGTCGGCATCCACCGTCACCGTCCCCGCGAACGGCTCCGCCGATGTGACGCTGACGCTGGACCCGACGAACGTCGTCCCCAACACCTCCTTCTCCGGCCAGGTCATCGCCCGCGACGGTGACACCGTCGCGGCCCACACCGGCTTCGCGCTCTACAAGGAGCGCGAACTCTACGACTACACACTGGAGTTGAAGGGCCGGGACGGCAAGCCCGCCAACGGCGTCGTGGCGCTCACCTTCAAGGGCAACCGGAGCCCCTTCTCGGTCGCCGTCCAGGGGAAGACCACCCTGCGGGTGCCTCCGGGCACGTACACCGCCTGGAGCTATCTCGACGTCGAGGGCGAGCGCCCCGACTCGCTGGGCGTGGCCGTCCTCACCGCCCCCGAGACGGTGGTGGCCGGGCCGACCACGGTGACCCTGGACGCGAGCAAGGCACGCGCCGCCGACGTGAGGGCGCCGAAGGAGGCCGAGGTCTCCCAGACGATCCTCGACTTCCACCGGATGTACGAGGACGGCACCGGGTCCGGCGGCGTGGGCTTCGACAGCCAGTTCGTCCTGCTGCCCTCCTACGACACGGTCTACCTCGGCCCGACCAAGAAGGTCACCGAGGGCGAGTTCACCATGATGACGCGCTGGCGGCTGCGGGAGGAATTCCTCGACGCCGAGACGGGCAGCGGGCGTGACGTGCAGCTGACCGGTCAGAACGGCACCGCGTTCAAGGACGGCCGCAGCAGGCTCGCGACCGTGTACGCGGGCAAGGGCGCGGAGGCCGACTACGCGGGGATCGACGCCCGGGGCAAGGCCGTGATCGTCGAGCGCAGTGACGAGGTCGACGCCGCGACCCGCGGCAGGAACGCCGCCGCGGCCGGCGCCGCCCTGCTGGTCAGCGTGAACGACGGCCGGGGCCGCCTGTACGAGGGCTACGGCAGCCAGGAGATCACCGTGGCCTCCGCCAGGGCCGGCGACGGCGCGCGGCTGATCACCGAGGCGAAGTCGGGCCGAGGCGTCCTGAAGGTGGACCAGAAGCGCTTCCCCGACTACCTCTTCGACCTGACGCGCGTGTACCGCGACGCGATCCCGGACCGCCCCCTCGACTACCGGCCCGACACGGACGACCTGGCCAAGGTCACCAGCGAGTACCACGGCCACAAGTCCACCGTGGGCAGCGGCTTCCGCTACTACGTCCCGGTCCGGGAGATCGGCCGCGGCCGCGGTGTGGGCCTGGGGGAGTACGAGAGCTTCCCGCACGTGCGCACCGAGTACGTCACCCCCCAGGAGGGGAACAGCTTCTGGTACGAGAACCACAAGGCCGGCTTCGACTACTTCGCCGACCTGGAGCAGCGCGGTGACAAGGACCGGTACCGCGCCGGCCACTCCTACACCGCCAAGTGGTTCGCGCCGGTGCAGCACCCGCGCTTCGGCTCCGGGTACGTCAGCACGGTGACGACCAACAGCGGGATCCAGGTCAACATCCCGATGTGGTCCGACTCGGGCCGAGGCCACTCGGGAGCGATGCCGAACGCCGAGTACGACGCGGGCACCATCTCCCTGTACGACGGGCAGACGCTGGTCAAGCAGTCGACGGGCCGGGCCTTCTCGGTGAACCTGCCCCGGCAGACCAAGCCCTACCGTGTGGAGGCCGTGTCCTCCCGCGACGCCGAGGTCTGGCGGACCTCGACGAAGGTCCGCACCGAGTACGGGTTCACGCACCACCCGAACGCGGAGGGAGACTACGGCCAGTACGACCTGAAGCTGCTCAACCTCTCCTTCAACGTGCCCACGGACCTGCGGGGCGACGCCGAAGCGGGGCGGAAGCTCACGATCGGGCTGGGTGCCGAGACCCAGCACTGGTTCGCCGGCGAGCAGGTCAAGGGCCGGACGGCCGCGCTGTCCGTCTCGTACGACGACGGCCGGACCTGGAGCGCGGTGCCGCTCGCGAAGACGGCCGACGGCCGCTGGGCCGCGAAGTTCACCACCAAGGACCTGCCTGGCGCGTTCGTCTCCCTGCGCGCGTCCGCGACCGGCCCCGACGGATTCACCGTCAGTCAGGAGATCACCCGGGCCTTCGGACTGAAGTAGCCCCTGTCCGAACGGCGCGGCGCGGCCCCCGCTCCAGCGCGGGGGCCGCACCCGGGTCGGCATGGTCATCGCCGTGTGGACCCGACGCTCCGGCACCCACCCGACAGGGCAGGCCCCGCCTCCGGCACGTCACCGGGGACGGGGCCTGCCCTGTCGGCAGTGACCGTCAGTTCGGTGGTGTCCGTCAGCCGAGCCGGGTGAGTCGGTCGAGGAACGAGGGCTCCGCCAGATCCGTCCCCACGGTGACCGGGACCGACACGGCCCCGGACCCGCTGCCCACGGTCAGCGTGCCGACCTCGGTGCCGGCCGCGGCCGTGTGGGGGAGCGTCGTGCCGTCGGCGCTCAGGGCGGCGTCCAGCTGCTGGCCGGGTACGCCGACGACCTCGACGTCCTTCGCCGCCACCACGGGGGTACGCCGTCCCAGCCCGTCGTCCACGTGCCCGACGACCTGGCCCTTCGGAACGACGGTCACCGAGGTGAGCGCCGAGCGGACGGCCGCCACGACCTTCCCGCTGTTGGACTTCACCAGGTCCAGACTTCTGAGGGCGTCGGGGTCGGGCCCCTCGACCCGCTGGCCCATCAACGAGCCGAGGATCAGCGGCGTCCGTGTGCCGACCGTCTTGTACGCGGCCCACACCAGCGTGCCGCCCGCCGGGGTGCTGGAACCGGTCTTGATGCCCCTGATGCTCAGGCCGCCGGTCAGCAGGCTGCCGTTGTTGTTGTGCAGGGGCTCGGGCAGCCCCTCGATCGTGGCGTCAGGCATGGCGACGATCGCCCGGAAGGCGTCGAACTCCATGACCGCCTCTGCCAGCTTCAGCTGGTCGACGGCCGTGCTCACGGTCCTGGCGTCCAGCCCGCTCGGGTCGGTGTAGGTGGTGTCGTGCATCCCGAGTTCCTCGGCCGCCTCGTTCATCCTCGCGACGAAGGCGTCCGTGGAGTCGCCCCCGCCGTCCCACCGCGCCAGCAGCCGGGCGACGTTGTTGCCCGACGGGATCATCAACATCTTCAGCATGTCCTGCTGGCTGAAGGCGGCCCCCACCGTCAGACCCTGGATCCTGGACTCGTGCTTGGCCGTCCCGTCCGCGACGGCCTTGGCGTCGACCACGATCCGCGGCCCCGCCTCCCCCCTCTTCAGCGGATGTCTCTTGAGGATGACGTACGCCGTCATGATCTTCGCGACGCTGGCCGTCGGCACCGGTTCCTGCGCACCGAACACGGCGACCTGCCCGGTCCCGGGAATCCGGACCGCACCCTGCCCGTGGTCGGGCCACGGGATCTCGAACCGGCCCGGCAGCGTGTACGAGGACTCGGCTGCGCCGAGGGTGGGCTCCGGAAGCGGCCGCA
Organism: Streptomyces sp. NPDC047971; assembly: GCF_040653355.1. NCBI lineage: Bacteria > Bacillati > Actinomycetota > Actinomycetes > Kitasatosporales > Streptomycetaceae > Streptomyces > Streptomyces sp. NPDC047971. The sequence continues at coordinate 44,598 of NZ_JBEZNW010000024.1, forward strand.
GGGCCTGGACGGCCATGAAGGCCACCACCGGCACCAGGACCAGCGGGGACCAGACGCCGATCCGCCGCATGAGGGTCCGCTTCGGAGCCTCATGCTCGGGGGCGATCTCGTCCGGACGAGCGGTGGCGCGGGTGCCCGCGTCCGCCTCTGCCTCTGCCTCCGCCGCTGCCCCACCCTCAGCGCCTGCCTCCGCCGCTACCCCAGCCCCAGCCCCCGCCTCCGCCCCCGCCCCCGCCTCCGCCTCCACGGTCGCTTCCTCCGGGGAGGCGGAGCGTGCCTGGACGCCCTTGGCGTCCGCGCCCTCAGTGGGCACCACGTCCTCGCCGGCCGGCGCCTGCCCGCTCTTCGACCCGCTGGGGGACGTTCCGTCCACCGGTACTGCATTCATCGTTCGGCCTCTTATACGCGTCTGATCATGTCGAGCACCTAGAGCATCGAGATGGTCGGAAAGTTGCTCATCCGGTCATCCTGTTGCCAATCGGTCACATACGCACGTCCACCGCACCGCCGGTCGAGCGGAAAGCGAAAGCGCAGGTGCGGGGAGGGATCCGGCGGAGGACGCGGCGGAGGGCCCCGGGTCGCCGACCCGGAGCGAGCCGCGCGGCGGCGCACCGACGGAGCGTGAATCGCGGTGACCGGTGCGTGACGAGACCGCCCGGACGGGCGCCGCGGCTGTGACGCCCCGCACAGGACCCACGTCACGTCCTAAGGGGAGTAGTACGTGAGGGTCGTCCCCTCCCGTGTCCGGGCGGCCCTCGACAGGCCATTCCGGACATTTGCTATGCGGTGGGGTAGTACGTCACATCCTTGCGCCGCGCTCGGGACGCCCCTAACCATGGCTGACGTTCCGGGGATCCCGGCGGGGCCCGACAGCGGAGCACGTTCGCTCGACCGCCCCAGCCGCCTCGCGGAGATCCGCTCCGCTTCCGCCGTACCGCATCCGGTCGGCATCCCCACGTAGTCCAGAGGAAGAGTTACTCGCGTATGACCGCCCCCACGCAGAACACCGCCCGCCGCACCGCCCGATTCCGCAAGCTGTCCGTCGCGGGCATCGCCACCGCAGGTGCCGCGGCCGCGGCCCTCACGCTGGCCCCGTCGCCCGCTCAGGCAGCCCCGGTACCGGCGAACGTCTCGGCGGTCCAGGTCTCTGCGGCGGAGGCTCCGACGGCGAAGAAGGCGAAGAAGCAGTACGCCGACAACCTCGACGGCTGGATCAAGGAAGCCCTCGACATCATGAAGGCCGAGGACATTCCCGGCACCTACGAGGGCCTGCACCGGAACATCATGCGTGAGTCCTCCGGCAACCCGAACGCCCAGAACAACTGGGACGTGAACGCGCAGAACGGCACGCCGTCGAAGGGTCTGCTCCAGGTCATCCAGCCCACCTTCGACGCCTACCACGTCGAGGGCACCCCGCACGACCTGACCGACCCGGTCGCCAACATCACCGCGGCCGCCAACTACGCGGCCGACAAGTACGGCTCCATCGACAACGTCGACTCCGCGTACTGATCCGCCGTCGGCCATCCGCGGTGGGCGAGCGCGCCCACCGCAGTCGGTGTCACGCGGAAGCCAGGACCTCGCCCGCCATGACCTGGGGAGGGTCGGGCAGCAGCGAGGCGAGGTTCTCCCGCACGAACTCCGCCGCCCGCGCGACCGACTCCTCGGCGCCGGCCCGGTCCTGGAAGACGCTCGTCGAGACCATCACCCCGTCCCCGGCGTCGATCCAGTAGTAGGCCACGAAGCCGGAGACCTGGCGAAGGAGCGGGACGAATCCCTCGTTCACGAGGCGTCCCGCCTCCGCGGGATCGGTCACCCCTTCGTACCGCCGGACCGCTGCGTACATCGCCGTTCTCCTCACCGTGGCAGGGTTCGTCCTCCGCTGGGCCTTCGTACCCCCGCGGCGGCGCCACGCCCCGCGAGGCATCCGGCAATCACCTGAAGGGCGGATCGTGGCACTTCGGCCGCCGCCGCATGTCGTGGTGGCGTCGGACGCGCCGTCGGTGGCTTCATGGTGATCGCGGGTGCGGACGTGCCCGTGGCGGCCCCACCGCTCCGCAGACGCGCCGAGGTGATCCCTGATGGTGAAAGACCGGTACGGCAACCCCCTGTACGACTGCACCCAGGAGACGGCAGCCCACCTGGACCGGGCCGTCGAGGCGCTCCTCCACTTCAGCCCCGAGGTGGAGCAGGCGGTCGGCGACGCCCTCAGCAGCGGTCCGGCCTCGCCCGTGGCCCAGTCCTTCGCCGCCTATCTGGGGCTCCTGGGGACCGAGCCGGGCGAAGCGGTCACGGCACGGCAGCGCTTCGACCGGTACACGACCGGCGTGGACATCCCCTCCCTGCCCGTCAGGGAACGCCTGCATCTCGCCGCCGCCGCGGCATGGCTGGACGGGGACATGCACCGCGCCGGGGGGCTGCTCGAGGAGTTGTCCCTGGCGTACCCCACCGACGCGCTCGCCCTCGCCGTCGGGCACCAGCTGGACTTCTTCACCGGTGACGCCGTGCGCCTGCGTGACCGTATCGGTGGAGCGCTCGGTGCCTGGGACACGGAGGAACCCCACCGCGGCCTGATGATGGGCATGTACGCGTTCGGGCTGGAGGAGTCGGGCCAGTACCGCCTGGCCGAGCAGGCGGGTCTCGCGGCGGTCGAGCAGAACCCCCGCGACGTCTGGGCCATCCACGCCGTCGTCCACACGTACGAGATGCAGGGGCGCGTGGCCGAGGGGATCCGCTACCTCGACGCCCGCCGCGATCACTGGTCGCGGGGGAACTACCTCAACGTTCACAACTGGTGGCACTACGCGCTCTACGCGCTGGAGGCCGGAGACACCGCCACCGCCCTGAGCATCTACGACGCCGCCCTGCACAACGCCGATTCGCCCGGCACGGCCATGGAACTGCTGGACGCCGCGGCGCTGCTGTGGCGGATCCGGCTCGCGGGAGCGGAGCCGACCGCCCGTTGGGAGGCACTCGCCGACGCCTGGGCGACGCGAGCCGACCCTCCCTACTACGCCTTCAACGACGTGCATGCCGTCATGGCCTACGCCGGAGCCGGTCGCCTGGGGGAGGCGACGCGGCTCGTCGCCGACCGCCGACGGTGGCTGGCCCAGGAGGGCTCGGACACCGTCACCAACCGTCGCATGACCATGGAGATCGGTCTGCCCGCCTGCGAGGCGCTCGTCGCCCACGCCCAGGGCAGGCACGGCACCGTCGTCGACCTGTTGTGGCCGCTGCGCCGCCGGTTCCACGAGTTCGGAGGCAGTCACGCCCAGCGCGACGCCCTCCAGAAGACCCTCCTCGACTCCGCGCTGCGCTCGGGACGGCACGAACTGGCCCGAGCGCTCATCAGCGAACGGATCGGTCTCCGACCCGACAGCTCCTACAACTGGTCGGCGCGAGCCAGCCTGGCCGATGGCCTGGGAGACGCGGCCCTGGCCGCCGTCGCCCGCCGTCACGCACGGGACGCGTCCGAGGCGGCGGCCGAAGGCCTCCGGACGCCTCCCCCTCGTCCCGACTCCGCCGCACCGTCCGCCGTGTAGCGCCGCTGCCGCGGGGGCCGCGTGGCAGTCCTCCGGGAGCCCTGCCGTCCTCGTACCCGCGAAGGAGCGAGCGAGGGCCACCGCGACCGGGGCACGCGACCGAGGCATCGCCGGACCGGCCGGCCTCAGGGGTGCGCGCCCCGGGTGTGGCCGTCGCGTCCGTCTTCGGCCGGCTCCTCGTCGTCCGTGCCCCGGTAGTGGTAGGCGTCGGCCCACCAGTGGTCGTCGAGCCCGTCCCCTTCCTCGTCGAGGTCCTCGACGACTTCCCGGTGGCTGAGCGGCCATCGGTCGCGGATGCTCGTGCGGACATGGAGCCGCTGTCGTTCGTCCAGGGCGGCGAGGGAGGGATGGGACTCCGCGCGGCAGCGGTCTCCCAGCGGGTCCTCGCATGCCGTGCGGGCAAGGACCGCCTTGTGCGCGTTGTCGGCGTACCCGAGCGCCACCAGGCCCGCCGCGGCCGCCGCCGCGGCGGCCCATGCCAGGAGCCCGTGCGGGCGCGCCATCACCAGGATCACGCCCGCCAGGCTCCAGAAGCCGAGCAGCAGGGTGATGCCCACGCAGGAGCAGCAGGCCCGCAACCCCTGCCCCTCGCCGTCCGGCATGCGCGGGATCCTCGGCAGCAGGGCGTCCTGCTCGCCGCGGTACGCCCCGAGGCGCGCCGGGTACTCCTCGTCGCTCCAGTCGATCCAACCGATCGACACCGGATCGGGATCATGTCGGCGCAGCGCCTCCAGGAGGGCGGCGGGCAGCGGATGGGCGGGCGTCCGGCGGGGGTCCCGTCCCGCCTCGGTCAGGCCCACGATCCCGTCCTCGTCGATGTCGAGGTACCCGTCGAGCAGCAGCTCGGCGGCGGCCGCCTCGGTCCCCCGGTCCTCCCTCACGGCCACGTGGTACGGCGCCAGGTCCAGGGCGGCGACCAGCGCGAGGATCTCCCGCCGGATCCGGGCCCGGCGCCACCACCTGAGGCCGATGCCTCCGTACACGGCGGCGGCCACGGTGAACACGGATGCGGCTAGGACGAGTTGGAGCACGCCCCGAGGCTACGTCGACGGTCATCGGAGCAGACACGGATTTTCCTCGGCCGACGGTGGGCGGCGCTCCGGCCACCACCACCCGGCCGGCGCCTCCGGACGTCGGCGCGTCCACCGCCGTCCCGCACGGCCGACGGGCTCGTGACCGAGGCCGTGGTGAGCCGCCGGGGGAGCGACCGGCCGGACGTCAGTCCCACCAGAAGGTCCAGGTGTGCGCGCGCACGAGGCTCCGGGCGTACGACGCCGACGTGCCGGGGCCGCTCTGCAGGACGGTATCGGGGCAGAAGGCGAAGTGCTCCGCCGCTGCTTCCTCGGCCTGCGCGAGCGTGGTGGGCGGGGCGGCGACGGAGACGACCAGCACATCGAAGCCGAGGCCGACGACACGTATCCCGAAACGGTCTTCCCAGGAGCGGAGGACCGCGCAGAGGCGTGCCGTGTCGTTCTCGTGGTTCAGCGGACCCGTCCAGCCGATGGCCGCGGGGATGTCGGCGCTGCGGCGGGCGGAGACCAGAGCGAGATGCGGGTCCTTGAAGGAGGCAGGGCACTCGGCGGACAGCGCGTCCGCGACCTCGGCCGCCCGCGCCTCCGGTGTGGCGGTGGCGGCCGGCAGGGTCTCGCCGAGGCCGGGCCACTCCTCGTTCTCCGCCGCGTACGCCTCCCAGTGCTCGGCGAGGACGTCGCCCGGGTCGTGATCCCCCGGGTAGGAGACCTCGCCCGGCATCAGGTCCCAGCTCTCCGGGCCGCCCTGGGGGCCACCGAGATCCACCAGCACGGGCAGCAGTCCCTTGCGGGCGGCCGGGGCGCCGAGGGCCGACCAGGTGCCGGGAGCCGCCGCCTTGTCGGCTCGCCACAACAGAGGCTCGTGCCACGGACCTTCGTCGGTCGCGTCGATCAGGCGCCCGGGAGGAAGCCGAAGTCCGAGGGAGCGGCCGCTCGGGTCGGTGGCCAGCCGGGGCAGGGGGTTGGGAAGAGTCGCCATGCCGGTGACTCTAGGAGCAGCCGCTGACAACGCCGTTGCCGCCGGACCCGCCCCACGGCCGCCGACCGCCGCCCAAGGGCAGGGCCGTGGCCGCGGGGCGAGCCACCGGCAGGGCCGGTCACTTCACCGAACCCGCCATCACCCCCTGCACGAAGTGACGCTGGAAGGCGAAGAAGACCACCACCGGTACGACGAGGGAGAGGAACGCCCCCGGGGCCAGTACGTCGATGTTGCTGCCGAACTGCCGTACCTGGGACTGAAGCTCCACCGTCAGCGGCTGCGAGGAACTGTCGGCGAAGAGCAGCGCCACCAGCATGTCGTTCCACACCCAGAGGAACTGGAAGATCGCCAGGCTGGCGATCGCCGGGCGGCCCACCGGCAGCACCAGCCGCGTGAAGATCCGCCACTCGCCGCCCCCGTCCATCCGCGCCGCCTCCAGCATCTCGCGCGGGATGTCGGCGAAGTAGTTGCGGAGCAGGAACACGGCGAAGGGCAGCCCGTAGGCGACATGGAAGAGCACCACGCCCGGGATCGTGCCGAACAGCCCCAGCTGTCCGAAGAGCTTCGCCACCGGCAGCAGCCCCACCTGCACCGGGACCACGAGCAGCGCCACCACGCCCAGGAAGATCCAGTCCCGGCCGGGGAACTCCAGCCAGGCGAAGGCGTATCCGGCGAGCGCCGCGATCACGACGACCAGGACGGTCGTCGGCACCGAGATCAGGACGGTGTTCCAGAAGGCGCGGGTGATGCCCGTATTGCCCAGCAGGGCGGTGTAGTTGTCCAGGGAGAGCCGGCCGGGGCCGGCCAGCGCCGTCCACCAGCCGCTCGACGCGTTGTCGCTCGCCGAGCGCAGCGAGGACAGCAGCAGTCCGGCGACCGGCGTCACCCAGATCAGGCCGACCACCGCCAGGAACGCCTGCACCAGTCCGTTGCCCAGCCAGCGGCGCAACCGGCCGCCCGGCATCGTCGCGGTCGCACTCATGACTGACTCCTGCGGAAGCGGCGGACGTTGAACACCATCGCGGGGATCACGAGGAGCAGGAGCAGCACGCCGAGCGCGCTGCCGAGGCCCTGGTCGTTGCCGCCGCCGAAGGACACCAGCCACATCTGGGTGGCCAGGACAGTGGCGTCCTCCTGTACGGGCCCCGGCGCGATGATGTAGATCAGGTCGAAGACCTTCATCACATTGATCACCAGCGTCACGAAGACGACGGTCAGTACCGGCGCGAGCAGGGGGACGGTGATCCGGCGGAAGACCTGCCACTCGTTCGCCCCGTCCATCCGCGCCGCCTCCAGCGCGTCACGCGGCAGGGACGACAGCCCGGCGCCGATGAGCACCATCGCGAAGCCCGTCCAGATCCACAGGTACGCGCCGATGATGGCCGGCGTGACCAGGGCCGGGCCGAGCCAGGAGACCCCCTCGTAGGGCGGAGCGAAGTTCTCCGCGGGCAGCCGGACCGTGTAGGAGCCGGTCGCGAGGCCTGCGAGCCGGAACGACCCGTCGGCCGCCGTGGTCGCGGTGGCGACCGTCCTCCCGTCGCGGACGGCCTCCACCGTCATGCCGGGCAGTCCCCGTTCCGCGGTGTCGATCACGCCAGGCCGCCCACCGCCGCCGGGCGTGAAGTCCAGGTACACGGCGCCCGTCACGTCCGTCGGACCGGCCTTGCCGGCTGCGGCGGGCTCGGCGTCGGCGGGCACGTCCTTGGGCGGGACTCCGACGAGGCCGAGGGTGACGCTCCGTCCGGGGGAGACCGCGTCGACCGTCCCGTACGAGCCGTCCGGCCGCTCGACGAGTCCCTGACCGTCGCGGGCTCGTGCCGTCGGATACGAGGAGGCGTCCTGGAACACGTCGTGCACGCCGACCGCGGCCGCGTTCAGCACGCCCTTGTCGGGGTCCTCCTCGTAGGCGAGGCGGAAGATGATGCCCGCCGCCAGGAAGGACACGGCCATCGGCATGAAGAGCAGCAGCTTGAACGCGGTCGCCCAGCGCACCTTCTCCACCAGTACCGCGAGGATCAGGCCCAGACCGGTCAGCAGTGTCGGAGCGACGACCACCCAGATGGCGCTGTTGCGGATGGCGGTCAGGGTGGCCGGGTCGCGGAAGATCTCGGCGTAGTTGTCCCCGGCGACGAACCGCGTGCCGCTCGCGTCGAAGAGGCTGCGGCCCACGGAGAACAGCACGGGGTAGACGACCAGGGCGCCGAGCAGGAGCAGCGCCGGCAGGACGAACGCGACGGCGACGGTCCGCCGACGGCGCCGGGCCCGGTCCCGAGGGCTGTTGCCGCCATGGCCCTTCGCGGCGTCGACCCGGGGCGGTGGGGGAGCGGTGGCTGTGGTCATGACGCCCGCCTCAGCCCTTGTACGCCTTGGCCGCCGCGCCCTCCAGCGCCGCGGCCGTGGCGGCCGGGTTCGACGGGTCGCGCAGGAAGTCCTGGAGGATCTTCCACTCGCCCACGCCCTTGGTGCCGCCGAACGCCGCGGGAGCCTGGTCCGACATGTCGAAGCGCACCGAATCGCCCGCGTCTATCAGCGACTTGGCCGTCTCGCGCAGCGTGTCGTCGCCGTAGGAGGCGAGGTCGACCTTCTTGTTGGGCGACAGGAAGCCGCCCGCCCCGGCCCACACGGCGGCGGCCTCCGGCGTCGCGAGGTACTCCAGGAACGCCGTCGCGGCCTCCTGGTTCTTGCCGTCCTTGAGGACGACGGCCGCGTCACCGCCGCTGACGACCGGCGCGGCGCCGCCCGCGACCGCCGGGAAGGGGAAGAAGGTGGCGTCCTCGCCGATCTTCCTGCCGAACTGGTCCTTGGCGACACCCGCGACGAAGTCGCCTTCGTACACCATGCCGGCCTCGGGCTTCGGGCCGAAGACCTTCTCGACGGAGCCCGGGAAGTCGGTGCCGAGCGCGCCCTTCTGACCGCCCGCGATCAGCTTCTCGTCGGAGAAGAGCGATCCGAGGGTCGTCAGCGCCTTCACCACCGTCGGGTCGGTCCACTTGATCTCGTGCTTGGCGAGCCGGTCGTACTTCTCGGGACCGGCCTGGGAGAGATAGATGTTCTCGAACCAGTCGGTGAGCGTCCAGCCGTCCTCGCCGGCGACCGCGAAGGCCGGCAGGCCCGAGTCGGAGATCGCCTGCCCGCTCCTGAGCATCTCCTCGTACGTCTTCGGAGGCTTCACCCCCGCCTGGTCGAACGCCTCAGGGCTGTACCAGACGGTCGACTTGTGGGCGGCCTTGAAGTACAGGCCGTACAGGGTGCCGTCGACGGAGCCGTAGTTCTTCCACACCGGCGCGTAGTTGGCGTCGACGGACTTCTTCGTGGTCTCCGACAGCGGCTTGAGCCAGTTCTGCCGCGCGAACTGCTGGAGCACACCGACCTGGGGAACCATCACCACGTCGGGGGCGTTGCCCCCCTCGATCTTGCTGCCGACCACGGTGGAGACGTTGTCGCCGGTGGAGACGAACCGGGTCTTGGCGCCGGTCTTCTCGGTGAAGGCGTCCAGCACCTTCTGGAAGTTCTTCTGCTCGGCGCCCGACCAGACTCCCGCCACATCGAGGGTCTGGCCGGACAGCTGCTTGTCGCCGCCACCGGCACTCACCGGGCCGCCGCCGCATGCCGTGGCGCCGAGCGCCAGGGCGAGTGCGGAGCAGCAGGCCGTCGTCATCCGTCGCATGGTCATCGCAGTTCCTCCAGGGTGGTGTCGTCACAGATCCACCAGGCGGCGGTGGATCCGGGCAGTGCGCCGGTCGGGCACGGTCCGCTGGCCAGCAGCGGGGCGCCGGAGACCGGGGCGGGCACCGGAGCGGTGCCGAAGTTGACGGCGCAGACGAGCCCGTCGCCGCGCAGGAAGGCCAGCACGCCCGGAGGCGAGTCCAGCCAGCGCAGGGTCCCCTCGCCCAGCTGCGGCAGCCCGTGCCGTAGCTGGAGGCCCTCGCGGTACAGGTGCCAGAACGACCGGGTGTCGGCCTGAGCCCGGTCCGTGGCGTGATCGGCGAACCAGCCGGGCTGGGGCAGCCACGGCCTGGCGCTCTCCGCACCCGTGCTGAAGCCGAACGGGGAGGCGTGCCCCGACCACGGCAGGGGCACGCGGCAACCGTCGCGGATCCGGGCGCGGCTTCCGGTGCGCCGGAAGATCGGGTCGGTGAGCACCTCGTCCGGCAGGTCGTCCACCTCCGGCAGGCCCAGTTCCTCGCCCTGGTAGATGTAGGCGGCGCCGGGCAGGGCCAGCATCAGCAGCGCGGCGGCGCGCGCCCGGGCGGCGCCGAGCCCACTGCCTCCGGTGCCGGACTCGCCGTACCGCGTCACCGTGCGCACCTGGTCGTGGTTGTTGAGCACCCAGGTGACGGTGGAGCCGGTGCCCGCGATGTCGTGCATCGCCTCGTCGATCACCTTGCGGAAGGCGTCGGCGTCCCAGGGCGCGCCCAGCAGGTCGAAGAAGAACGCCTGGTGCAGCTCGTCGGGCCGGACGTACCGGGCGTGCTCGCGGGCGGTCGGCACCGACACCTCGCCGACCAGAAGGCGCTCGCGTCCGTCCAGGGCCGTGTACTCCTCGCACACGGACCGCCAGTGGCGCCAGACGTCGTGCACCTCGGGCTGGTTCCAGGCGAGCGGGTTGACCGAGTCGCGGGTGCGGGCGTCGGCCTCCGGGTCGGGGGAGTCCGGCAGGTCGGGGTGTTTGAAGAGGCCCGCCGCCACGTCGATGCGGAAGCCGTCGACGCCCCGGTCCAGCCAGAAGCGCAGCGCGTGGTCGAAGTGGGCCCCGACCTCGGGGTTGCGCCAGTTCAGGTCCGGCTGCTCGGGGGTGAACATGTGCAGGTACCACTGGCCGGGGGTGCCGTCGGGCTCGGTGACCCGGCTCCAGGCGGGGCCGCCGAACATGGCGTGCCAGTTGTTGGGCGGCAGGTCGCCGTCGGGGCCGCGTCCCTCGGCGAAGTGGAAGCGGGCACGGGCTTCGCCGCCGGGGTCGTCGCCCAGTGCCTCGCGGAACCAGGCATGCTCGCTGGAGCAGTGGTTGGGGACGATGTCCAGCAGCACCTTGATGCCCAGTCGGTGCGCGTCGGCGACCAGCAGACCGAACTCGGCGAGATCGCCGAAGACGGGGTCCACGTCGCAGTAGTCGGCGACGTCGTACCCGTGGTCGTGCTGGGGCGACGGGTAGAAGGGGCTCAGCCAGATGCCGTCGACCCCGAGCTTCTTCAGGTACGGCAGGCCGGCGCGGACACCGGCGAGGTCGCCGATCCCGTCGCCGGTGCTGTCGAGGAAGCTGCGGACGTACACCTGGTAGATCACCGCGTCGCGCCACCAGTGACGGTGGCTTGGGGCTGTGTGCATCACCCGTTGACCTGTGTTTCTGCGTGAAGGGTGCGCGCCACCCAGATCGGGTAGCCGTTATGCATACATGTTAAGTAGGCGTGACGAGAGGGTGTCAATGAAGCTGCCGCAGAACGCTGCTCGTTGGGGTGGAACATCCGGGTTTGTCCGGGAAATCAGAGCGCCCCAGTCCACATGGTGATACCTAACAGGTAAGTAGGCGCCCTGAGGGGTGACGAGATGATCGGAAAGGCGTCAGCGGCGACGTGCGATGGCCGCGAGCTCGTCCGCGAGCCGACGCACCGCCGCCTCGGGCGTCTGGTGCTGCGCCATGGCGTCGTGCGCCACCGCCTGCACCGCGAGGCTCACCTGCTCGTAGTGCGGGCTCTTGGGGCGCGGTGCGGCGGCCAGCACGCTCGCCCGCAGCGCGGGCAGGTACGGGAAGCGGGCCACCAGCGCCGGATCCTCGTACAGCGCGGCCCGCACCGGCGGCAGGGCGCCCTCGCTCAGAACCCGGCGCTGCACCCGCTCGCTCGTGAGGTACGCGATCAGATCGCGCGCCGACTCAGGGTGCCGGGCATGGCTGCTCACGGCCAGATTGGAACCGCCCAGCACACTCGCGCCCGGCCCTCCGGGGCCCGGCAGCGGCACCGCGCCGAACTTCCCCGCCACCCTCGACTGGGCGCCGGAGGCGCCGGCGTACGCGTACGGCCAGTTGCGCAGGAAGAGCAGCCGGCCGTCCTGGAACGCCTGCCGGGACTCCTCTTCCTTGTACGTCAGGGCTTCCCGAGGTATCCAGCCGTCCCGCACACCGCCGGCGAGGAACCCCAGCCCCGCGCGGGCGGCCGCCGAATCGACCGTGACGCGCTCGCCCTCGTCACCGAGGACCGTCCCGCCCGCCGAGTACACCGCCTCGGCGGCGTTGACCGTCAGCCCCTCGTACGGCAGGAACTGCCCCGCGTACCCGCCGAGGCCGTACTCCGGGGCGATGGTGCGGGCCTGGCGCTCCAGCTCCGCCCACGTCCGCGGCGGGCGCTGCCCCTCGCGGTCGAGCACGTCCTTGCGGTAGAAGAGCATCCCGGCGTTCGTCACGTACGGGACCGCGTACAGCCGCCCGTCGTAGGTCGCGGTGTCCACCACCGGCGGCAGGAAGCTCCCCAACGGGAACCGGTCCCTCTCCAGCGGCGCGATCCACCCCGCCGCTGCGAACTCCGACGTCCACGCGACATCGATGTTGAGCAGGTCGAACCTGCCCTCGCCCGACCTCAGATCCGTGATCATCTGGGCCCGGGTCTCGTCGGCCGAATCCGGCAGCTCGACCAGTGTCACCTTCTCGGCCGGATGCGCGCGGTTCCAGCCGTCCAGGACCGAACCGAGGTAGCCGGTGAGGTCACCGGCGGTGGCCAGCGTCATCGGGCCGCGCCCGCCCTCGCGTTCCCCGCTTCCCGAGGGGGTTCCGGAGGTCAGGTAACCCGTCAGTACGATCGCGAGAGCGAGGAACCCCCTACCCGCGGCCCGCATCCACCGCATAGGTTCCTCCCAGAGCGCCGCGCCGTACACCTTCGTCCAGCAACAGGGCATGTATACCCGTTAGGCATGGGCGATACTAGAGCCCACATCACAGCGGGAGCACGCCAAGGGAGGACAGTACGGGTGCGTCATCCCCTCCTCGCCCTCCTGGCCAGGGGCCCCGCCCACGGCTACGAGCTCAAGCAGGACCTTGAGCAACTGCTGGGCGCCGCGTACCCTCCCACCAACGTCGGGCAGATCTACGTCACGCTCGGCCGCCTGGAGAAGTCCGGGCTGATCGAGGGCGAGGAGATCGCCCAGGAGAGCCGCCCCAACAAGAAGATCTACCGCCTCACCGACGCCGGGCAGGAAGCACTGCGCGCCTGGTTCGACGAGACGGCGGACGAGCCGCGCGTACGGGACGAGTTCTTCATGAAACTCGCCCTCGCCCCGCGCACCGGTCTCGCCGACCAGATCGCCCTCATCAACAAGCAGCGACGCGAATACCTCACCACCATGCGCAATCTGTCCAAACTGGCCGCCGCCGAAGACCGGGACAACCGCATAGCCCACCTGCTGATCGAAGGCGCCATGCTGCACCTCCAGGCCGACCTCGACTGGCTGGAGCGCTGCCAGGAGGAGCTGGAGGAGCTGCAATGACGGACCCCGCCACCCCCGTGCCGCTGCTGCAGACGGAACACCTCGTCAAGACCCACTCCAGCGAGGGGGCGCCCGTCCACGCCGTGCGCGGCGTCGACCTGACCGTGCGGCGAGGAGAATTCGTCGCCGTCACCGGCCCCTCCGGCGCCGGCAAGTCCACCCTGCTCCATCTGCTCGGCGGCCTCCAGCGCCCCGACAGCGGCTCGCTGCGACTCGACGGCGAGAGCACCGACGGCTGGTCCGAGGCCCGCTGGGCGGTGGAACGGCGCCGCCGCATCGGCATCGTCTTCCAGTTCTTCAACCTCGTCTCCAACCTCACCGTCGCCGACAACGTCGAACTGCCCGCCCTGCTGGCCGGCACCTCCGCCAAGCAGGCCCGCGCCGAGCGCGAGAAGCTCCTCGCCGAACTGGGCCTGGAGAACAAGGCCCGCAGCATGCCCGGCGAACTGTCCGGCGGCGAACAGCAGCGCGTCGCCCTCGCCCGCGCCCTGGTCAACCAGCCACGACTGCTCCTCGCCGACGAACCCGCCGGCAGCCTCGACAGCAAGGGCACCCGTGAGGTGATGCGGCAGCTCGCCCGCTTCCACCGCCAGGGACAGACCATCGTGCTCGTCACCCACGACGCACGACTCGCCAGCGCCGCGGACCGCGTGATCAGCTTCTTCGACGGCCGGATAGCCGACGACGTCGACCTGGACGGAACGCCGCCACGCGGCACCGGCCTCGCCGGCGTCCTGGAACTGAAGGACTGACCCGTGCGGGCCATGCTGCGCTGGGCGCACGCCGATCTGCGCACCCACCGGGGCGAGGCCCTGTTCCTGATCGCCGCCACCTCCGGAATCGTCGGCGCGCTGCTCCTGGCCTCGGCGCTCTTCGGCTACGCCACCAACCCCTGGCAGCGGGTCTTCACCCAGTCCCACGGCGCCCACGTGTGGATCCACACCGGCCCCGCCGCCGACCCCCGCGCCCTCGCGGGCCTCGACGGCGTCGAGCGGCTCTCGGGCCCCTCCCGCACCGCCTCGGACACCCTCGTCTCCCGGGGCGCCCGCGCAGGCGTGGAACTGCGCGCCACCGGCACGGAACCCCCGGCCACCGGCAGGCCCGTACTGACGGCGGGCCGCTGGCTCGACGACGCCGTCCCCGACGGAGCCGTCCTGGAATCCGGCCTCGCCCGGGCGCTGTGGGCCGAACCCGGCGACCGCCTGACCTTCCCGAACGGCCGCACCCTGACCGTCCTCGGCGTCGCTGACACCGCGGAGCCCCGCTACCGCCCCGGTGAACGCCCCGGCACCGTCTGGGCCCTGCCCGGCGCCGTACCGGACGAACGCCCCGGCGGCCAGGTGGTCGGACTGCGCCTCACCGACCCGGACGACACCGACTACGCCGTCCAACGCGCCGTCACCACGCTCGGCGCCGGCGCCGTCACCGACGTCACCACCTGGCAGCAGGCACGCGCCGAGGCGCAAGGCGACACCAAGCTGCTCGGTCAGGTCCTCGGGCTCTTCGGAATCGGCGCGCTGATCGCGGCCGCCCTCGCGGTGTTCGGCGCCATCAGCACCCGAGTGCGCGGCCACCTGCGCGACATCTCCGTCCTCAAGGCCATCGGCTTCACACCCGGCCAGGTGGTACGGGTCTTCCTCGTCCAGCACCTCGCCTTCGCCGTACTCGGCGCGACCCTCGCCACCGCCGCTGTCCGGACCCTCGGCGACCTGCTGCCCGGCCGGCTGGGCGACGCCGTCGGCGTATGGCAGGGGCTCGAGGGTCACACGGCGACGCTGCTCGCGGTGCCCGTCGCGGCGGTGCTCTTCATCGGAGCCGCCACCTGCCTCGCGGCGTGGCGGGCCGGACGCGTGGAGCCCGTACCCGTCGTCCCCGCCGCGGCCCCGGGCCGGGGACCCGCCCGGACGGCCTCCGGGGGAGGACTCTCCCGCGCCGCCCGCCACGCGCTCGCACTGCGCCTGTCACCCACCTTCGTCCTCGGTTGGCACCGGGCCTTCGGGAGAGGCCGGCGCGCCCCGGCCACCATCGTCCGCCTCGCCCTTCCGCTGCTGCTGATCACCGTGGCGCTCAGCGCATGGACCACCATCGAACGCTTCGACAGCAGGCCGGAGCGGCTCGGCCACGCCGCCGCGCTCACCGCCCGCCCCGACGCGACGCTCACCGACCGCGAGGCCGCCGCGCTCTGGGAAGCCGACGGCCGGATCACCGCCGCCCACCCCGGTCTGGAGGTCGCCGCACTGGTCCCCGGCCAGACCGGCACCATCGCCCTGCGCGGTCTCGGCACCAGGGACGAGCCCTACCCGTACACGATCGCCGAGGGACGCCCCGCCCACGGCCCCGACGAGGCCGTCGCGGGACAGGGGCTGCTCGACCTCCTGGACGCGCGCGTCGGCGACTGGGTCCGGGTCACGGTCGGCGGCCACCCGCAGGTCCTGCACCTCGTCGGGCGCAGCATCGAACCCGAGAACGGCGGCAGGGTGATCTCCACCTCGCTCGACACCCTCCGCGAGAACGACCCCACCCTGAGCCCCACCCTCTACCAGCTCCGCCTCGAAACCGGCGCCGACCCGCGTGCCGTCCGCGCCGAACTCGCCGACGCCTCCGGTGGTCACCTGGACGTCCACGAGGTGACCACCCCCGCCGACCGGCTCTCCGCCCTGCGCGGCGTCGTGGTCGGCCTGATCGCCGTCCTCGCCCTGATCGGTCTGACGGAACTCTCCACCGCCATCGGCGGCAGCATCCGCGACGGCGAACGGGACCTGCTGGCGCTGAAGGCGATGGGTCTCTCCCCACGCCAGATCACCGCCGTCACCGTGACGGCGATCGGCTGCACCGCGCTCGCCGCCGCCCTCGCCGCGACGGCCCTCGGTGTTCCCTTCGCCCGCTGGCTGATCGACCACGAGGGCCGCACGACGGGCATCGGAGC
This sequence comes from Streptomyces sp. NPDC047971, assembly GCF_040653355.1. Lineage (NCBI taxonomy): Bacteria > Bacillati > Actinomycetota > Actinomycetes > Kitasatosporales > Streptomycetaceae > Streptomyces > Streptomyces sp. NPDC047971. The sequence continues at coordinate 60,549 of NZ_JBEZNW010000024.1, forward strand.
GGGCATCGCCCAGACCCTGCCCGCCGGACACCTCGTGGCCATGTGCGCGGCGGCCGTCGTCGGCGCCATCGCCCTCACGGCCCTCCCCGCGTCCCGCGCGGCCCGCCGCCGCCTGGCGGACACCCTGAGCGCGGTGGGCTGACACCCGCTCAGAGGTGCGGTCGCGGCACGCCGCGGTGAGCGGCCGGGGCGCTGGTGAGCCCGGACCGCGCGCCGTAACCGCCCGGCAGGGCCGAAGTCGCGAGGGCAGCCGTCGTCCGCCGCAGCCACGACCAGCGCCGTCGCCCGTGAACGACCCGTCAGAGACGGGTCGTGGAAGAGGGGTTCCCTCCCCGTCGGTCGGGACGGCGCAACGGTCGGTCCGACGTCCCTGGTGGCGCAGCCCCGAGCAGGCGCGATGCCACATGGTGAAATTATTCATTCAACATCTTGATGTCTGTCTACCCCTATGCCAGATTCGGCGCAGCACCACCTGGGTCAGCGGCGGCGGGGCAACCCGACACGCCGGAATCGCTGTGGGGAGAGGTCATCGACATGCCGGTCCAACATGCCCCTGGGGAACGACTCGCGATGGAACGACGCACCATCGAGGTCATCCCCGACGCGGAGCGGCATGGCACGCCGCGCAGTCAGTTCACTCTGTGGTTCGGCGCGAACATGCAGATCACCGCGATCGTCGACGGCGCGCTCGCCGTCGTCTTCGGTGCCGACGCGCTCTGGGCGATACCCGCTCTGCTGATCGGCAACGTGCTCGGTGGCATCGTGATGGCACTGCACTCCGCGCAGGGGCCGCGGCTCGGCGTACCGCAGATGATCTCCAGCCGCGCCCAGTTCGGTGTGTACGGGGCGATCCTTCCCCTGCTGCTGGTCATCCTCATGTACCTGGGCTTCGCCGCGACCGGCAGCGTGCTGGCGGGGCAGGCCGTCTCCGAGATGCTGCACATCGACAACGCGAGCATCGGCATCCTCGTCTTCGGCGCGCTGACCGCCGTCGTCGCCGTCACCGGCTACCGGCTCATCCACATCGCCGGCCGCGTCGCGACCGTGGTGGGCGTGCTGGGGCTCGGCTACCTCCTGGTGCGGCTGCTCACCCAGTACGACGTCGGCGCGCACGTCGGCACCAAGGGCTTCGAGACGGCGACGTTCCTGCTCGCCGTCGGACTCGGCGCCGGATGGCAGCTGACCTTCGGCCCGTACGTCGCCGACTACTCGCGCTACCTGCCGCGCGACACCAGCACCCGCGCGACGTTCTGGTCGACGTTCGCCGGTTCCGTCATCGGCTCCCAGTGGGCCATGACGCTCGGCGCCCTCACGGCGGCCGTGGCAGGCGAGGCGTTCCTGCCCGACCAGGTCGGCTTCCTCGGCGAGCTGGCCGGACCGGCGTCACTCGCGTTCCTCATCTACCTGGTGATCGTGGTCGGCAAGCTGACCGTCAACTGCCTCAACGCGTACGGCGGCTTCATGTCGATCCTGACCACCGTGACCTCGTTCGACGGCCGCTCGCGCGTCTCGGCCACCGCACGCGCCGCCTACATCGTCGGCTTCATCGCGGTGTCGATGGTGATCGCCCTGGCCGCGAGCGAGGACTTCCTCACCAACTTCAAGAACTTCGTGCTCCTGCTCCTGATGGTGTTCACCCCCTGGAGCGCGATCAACCTGGTCGACTACTACCTGGTCTCGCGCGAGCGCGTCGACATCCCCGCGCTGTACGACCCGGAAGGGCGCTACGGACGCTGGAACGTCACCGCGCTGACCTGCTACGTCGTCGGCGTCGTCGTGCAGATCCCGTTCCTGGCCACGAAGATGTACACCGGCGCGATCACGAAGAAGCTCGACGGCGCCGACATCTCCTGGATCGTCGGACTGCTGGTCACCTCGGTGCTGTACGGGCTGTGGGCGCGACGCACCGCCAACCCGCCCGCCGAGACCGTCCACCCGACGGCGGTCGAGGCCGAGTACGGCGACCTGCCGACGGCACCCGTCGGCTCGCCGTCACCGAGCAGGGCGCACGACTGACTCCACCGCGCACCGAGCAGGGCGCACGACCGACTCCACGGCGCACCGAGCAGGGCGCACGACCGACTCCACCGCGCACCTGGCGGGTACGCGGTGGAGTCGGCCCGGAAAGCGAGCTACAACGCCCCACGCTCCTGCCGGCTCTGCCAGAAGCCACACTGGTGGTCCGCGTCGAACGACGAACCGGTCCGCGTCGCGGCGGGGTTGAGCGAGAGGACCGTTCCCCGTCCGACCGTGGGCCAGACGGTCTGCCCCGGCACCGCCGGCGAACCGAACCGGGCGAAGGAACCCCAGTAGCGCTTCATGCGCGTCGCGAGAGCCGTCTGGACCTCGGACAGCGGCCGGTCGCCCGCCGTGAAGTCGTGCAGATACGCCAGCTCCGCACTGTGCGCGTTCGACATGTCGAGCCCCGGAACCTGCGTGCCCGCCAGGGTCGGAGAGTCCGGGTCGTCGAACTCGTAGACGTACGTCGGGACCTGGGAGGCGAAGAGCCGCGCCGTCCACGACGTGTGACAGGCGAAGGAGGAATCGGTCATGACCGCCGACAGCGCCAGGTACGGCGAGCCGTACGCCGAGACCGGATAGCGGGCGAGCACCTCGGGGCCCGCCGCCCCGTACCCGGCCAGGATCTGCGCCTCGTACTCCTCCTCCGTCAGCCTCGGCTGCGACAGCGCCACGAACAACCGCGATTCGGAGCGCGTGCTCCCGATCAGCACCGGCACCTTGTTCCAGTCGCCGTCGCGGATCGCCGCGGCCGGATCCACGGGCAGCAGTCCGTCACCCGAGGCCGGTCCCGATGTCGGAACCGTGCGCCCCGCCTCGACCAGCGTCGCCGCCGGCACCGCGCGCAGACACGCGGTCACCGTGGCCGGATCGCCACAGCCCGCGCGTACGGCGAACTCCCGGGCCCGCGACTCGGCCTGCGCGCTGTCGGAGGTACCGATCAGCGTGCACGGTCCGCTCTGCAGCACGGCGCGGTGGAACAGCCCCGCCGCCGAGGGGGCGGCCAGCAGCCCGCAGACGGAAGCGCTGCCCGCCGACTGCCCCGAGACCGTCACATTGCCGGGGTCTCCACCGAACGCCGCGATGTTCCGCCGAGTCCAGCGTAGCGCCTCGACCTGGTCCAGCAGGCCGAACGAGCCTGTCCGCCGGGCGTTCTCGCGGGCCAGCTCGGGCAGCCCCAGATAGCCCAGCTGACCGAGGCGGTAGTTGATGCTGACCACGACGGTGTTCGTGAGGTCGGCCATCGTCCGGCCGCCGAACTGGGTGCCCGTACCCATGGCGTACGCACCCCCGTGGATCCACAGGATCACCGGGAGCCGGGCTCCGGCCCGGGCTCCCTTCGGGCGGTACACGTCCAGGTAGAGGCAGTCCTCGCTGACGGCCGAGGGATCGGCGAGCCCGAAAGGCGCGAACTGTACGCAGGCGGGCGCCAGTCGGTCCGCCTCCCGTACGCCGTCCCAGCGGCGCGGTTCCCGTGGCGCCCGCAACCGGGCCTCACCGACGGGTGGCGCGGCGTAGGGGACTCCGAGGAACTCCTCCGCCCGGTCGTGGATCCGCCCCCGGAGCCGACCCTGGGCAACGGTGACCACCGGCCGCGACAGCGTCCGCGCCCAGGCCGGAGCCGGAGTCGCATCCGAAACCGGAGCGGGGGTCCCGTCCGAAACCGAGGCCGGGGTCGAAACCGAGGTCGAAGCCGAAGCGAGGGCCGAAGCGGGGGCCGAAGCGAGGGCCGACGCCGGGGTCGAGGCAGCCGCGGTGGCCGGGAACGCCGACACGAGCAGGGCCGCCACCAGTGTGAGAGCCGTACCGAGCAGGGGTCTTGTCGAAGTGGGCCGGATTCCGGGCCGCTTCATCCATCCTCCTGAGTTGGCTGGTGTGAGTGGCGCGGGGTCAGGGGCGCAGACCGGCGATCAGCGTGGAGGTGACGGCGTGGTCGGCGGCGCCGGTGTTCCAGTTGGCGTTCATCGGGCTGACCGCGATCCGGCCGGCGATGATGGCCTCCACGTCCCCGCCCTTCGCCGCGGGCCGCATGTCCACCGTCACGTCGACCTTCCAGGTGCCGTCGCCCGCGTCGGTGTAGTTCGGTTCGAGGATCGTCTGGGGATCCTGGAAGGTGGAGGACACCCCGGCGGCGGTCCCCTTGCCGTCGGCGCCGACGACCGGGTGGTTCACGTTCAGGCCGACGCCCTTGGGCAGCAGGGGGCCCGACTTCGCCCGTGTCCGCAGGCGGTCGATGAGCTTGACGGCGAAGTCGAGGGTGGGACCCATCGCGTTGACCGTCGTGACCGGATCGGGCACCGAGAGGCCGCCCGTGCTCAGCGCGATCGCGGGTACGCCCGACTCCACCGCCGTGACGGCACCGCCGACCGTGCCGGAGTGGCTGGCGAGACCGGCCACGTTGGGACCGAAGTTGGTGCCGGACACGACGAGGTCGGGGGCGCGTCCCTCGAAGACCTCGGAGAGGCCGAAGGCGACGGAGTCGCCGGGGCTGCCGTCGACGGCCCACACCTTCGGCTCGGGGTGCTTCACCGTGATCGTGGGGGCGCTCGACATCTTCGTCCCCGTGCCGCTCTGGTTGGTGAGCGGGGCGACGATCGTCACGTCGTGCCCGGCGGCGGTCAGTCGCTCGAACGCCTTGCGGATTCCGGGTGCGTTGTAGCCGTCGTCGTTGGTGAGCAGGATCCGCAGGGGAGCGGCGGGCGCGCCGGGGGTCGTGTGTGCCGGGGCGGTCTGCGGTGAGGCGACGGCCGGCGCCGTCCCCGCGAGCGCCGTGGTGCACAGGATCAGCATGGCCGGCGGCAGAACTCGCGTGCGTCTCACAGGAGGCTCCTAGGAAGAGGGAGGGAGAGGAGGTGAGGGTGTGGTGCTGCGAGGGTGTGGTGGTGCCTTTGGTGAGGGTGAGATGAGGTGGTGCGTGACCGGCGGGCACATGACCCTCGGCACGTGCCCGCCGGAGTACGGGGGGTGGGGCGGCGTCGGCGGGATGCGGCCGACAGGCCCGCGCTTGCTCCTTCGGATCACGCCCGGATCGCCCGAGGCGGGCGGGCGCGGCGAGGCGCGGCACCGATGCCCGGCCCGCAGGCGCGGGCGCAGGCGACAGGCACGGGCACGGGCGATAGGCACAGCACGGCGCGTACGGCATGTCGGGCGCGGGCGCAGGCACGACGGTCCTGCACGGGCAGGTGCAGTGCATGCGGCACGGGAGCGACGTCCGGTGCGGCACACCGAGGGCATCTGCGACGTGCCGCGGATGGCATCCGCGGCCGGCGTCCGATCCGAAGGAGTCGCCTCGGCGAGTGTCAGCGCACGCTGCGGATCGGGAGGATGGCGAGGGCGCCGATCAGCGACAGGGCGCCACCGGCCAGGAAGAGCGGGGTGTACCCGCCCAGGGCGGTGACGATGGCGGAGGCGACGAAGGGGGCGACGATCTGCGGCCCGGCGTTCGCGATGTTCAGGACGCCCATGTCGCGGGCCGCGTCCTCCGCACGGGGGAGGACCAAGGTGACCAGCGCGGTGTCGACCGCCATGAAGCAGCCGAAGGCGAGCCCGTTGAGCGCGCTGAAGACGAGCATTCCGGTCCAGGTCGGGCTGACGACGGGCACCACCATGACCAGGCCGGCCAGCGCTGCCGAGACGCCGACGAACACCTTGCGGCGGTCCAGACGGTCGGACAGCACGCCGCCGACGACCGTGGAGACGGCCACGGCGATCATCGACACCGGGGTGAGGATGGCGATCGCGGCGGGCGGGGTCAGGCCGGCCGGAAGCTCGATGTGGTCGCCGAGGATGTAGAGCTGGTAGCCGACGACGGAGAAGTAGCCCAGCACCATCAGCGCGCGGCCGATGAAGGCCCAGCGGAAGTCGTGGTTGGCCAACGACGAGAGGAACGCCGCGATCTGGGATCCCTTGGGTGCCTTGGGGACGGGCTCGGTCCGAGGGGTGTCACGGCAGAAGACGGAGAGCAGCAGGGCGGCCACGGCGACGATCGCGCCGAAGACCAGGTAACCGGTGCGGAGTTGGGTCGCCGTCTGCGAGGCGATGAGGACGCCGACGGTTCCGCCGATCGGCATGCCCAGTCCCACCAGAGCCGACGCCGTGCCGCGGCGGGCGACGGGGACGCGGTCGGGAACGATCGCGGTGACCGCCGCCTGGTAGGTGTTCATCGTCGCCTGGACCAGGCACCAGCCGATGCCAACGAGCAAGGCGGTGGTGACGTTCCCGAGGAGGGCCAGCGAGAGCAGCGCGCCGAGGGCGCCGCCCAGGATCCAGGGGTTGCGGCGGCCACTGCGGTCGGAGAGGGCGCCGGCGATCGGGTTGAAGGCGGTCGCGAAGATGGCGCTGATGCCCCCGATGAGGCCCAGGACGGCGACCTTGTCGTCCGGCGCGATCGCGGCGACCTGGGTGGGCAGGAGGACGGAGCCGACGCCCATGTAGACCGCCATCATGGCGGAGTTGGCGACCAGCAGCAGGAGCATGAGCCCACGCTGGCGCGGAGCTTCCGGTTGCGCCGTGGTGGCGGCGTCGGCGGTGGTGTCGGCGCCCGTGGCGGGCGGGTCGATCGGATCGGTGAGCTCGTTCGTGGCCATGACGACTCCTGGGAGGACGGAGCGGGGAGCTGGAGCGGTACGGGAGCGGGTGTCGGCCGGGGTGGGGCCGTGGTGCGTCGCCTCCGGCACACGGGTGCGCGGTACACGGGTGAGGAAGACCCCGCGAGAGCGGTCGCAGGGTGGCCGTGTGTCCGGAGGACAATGCGGAAGGCTGCGGCCGGCACCATGTTGTTACACGTGTTACCCGCAACGCTTGGAGACTGTGTAGCACCCATTTCCGGGTCTCGCTAGAGGCTGAGTCGGGTCGTTACGCAGATCGTGACCAGGGAAAGAACCGCACGTCGAGCACGTGTAACCAACTTTCGCCCATGCTGACCAGGGCGATCGTGTCTCGAAACCCTCTTGCTCTTGTGGCGGCGGTCACGCATCCGCAATACTCCGTGGCGCACCGCGACGGTCGTTCGGCTCCGGTGCTTCATCCGGCCCGCGCAGCCGTACGACCTATGCCTGCGCGCCGGAGCGACGCCGCCTCTCCCGGCCTCCGCGGCCGAGTGTCGCCGCGCCTTCGTCGTCACCCGATCCCCTTGGCGCAGCTGCACCCCGTGGCGGCGTGGCGTGCCGTCCCCGCGGCCCGAGCCCCTCCGCCGGCCACCCCGCCCGGCCCGTCCCGTACGCCTTCGCTCCTTCCTCGGGTCTCTGCCTGCCCGCCCATCCCTCGGGCCTTCAACTGCCCCGCCCCTCCCTCGCGCTCTGTCGCACGCTCCTGCGCCCCACCGCTCCCCGACGTCCCCGCGCCCGCCCTCCCGTGCGCCCCACCGCTCCGGGTGAACCACCGTGAAAGGCCCGCCATGATGCCGAGCCCGCCCGACGCCACCCCGACCCCGACCCCGCCGCTTCCCGCGGCCCCTCCCCGCCACCACCTCCCGGCCGCTCCGCCGCGCCATGCGGTCCCTGCCGGTGTCGCGCTCCTCCTCGCGTCCTTCCTGATCGGCCTGTTGCTGCGCATGGCCGACCGCCCGTTCTTCCAGGGGCTCGACGATCGATGGGCCGCCTCGATGGACGGCTCACGCGTCGACGCGGTGACCGGACTCGCGACCGTGCTCGACCGCCTCGGTGGTCCGCTCGGCCTGGTCCTGCCCCTCATCCTGTGCGGATGCCTCTGTGTCTATGGTCGCTGGCGCTCGGCGCTCTACGTGTTCGCGGCCAACGTCCTCGGCAGCGTCGTCGTCGTCCTGCCGCTCAAGGCTCTCGTCGACCGCCCGCGTCCGCCCTACCCCTGGGTCCTGGTCAATGACGGCTCGTACCCCTCGGGCCAGGTCTTCAGCGCTGTGGCCTTGGTGTTCGTGGTCGCGGTGGTGGTGTTCCCGCCGCGTGCGCGACGCTGGTGGTGGCTGTTCGGCGCCGCGTACGTCGTCGCCATGATGTGGAGCCGCACCTGGCTGCACGCCCAGTGGCTGAGCGACACCTTCGCCGGCGCGCTGGCCGGCGTCGGGGCCTGTCTGCTGCTGTGGCGCGCGTTCGGGCCCTTGTCGAGGACCGAGGCGGAGCGTACGGCGGCCAACAGTCTGTGGCTGTGAGGAGCTCCCGATATAGCGATTGATTGACGGTCGACGAATTTCCGCAATACTCTCGACAGGGTCGGCGCGTGTTCGACGCGCGGCCCAGGAAGGACAGGCTCATGGCTCCCACCCCAGCCCCGGACCACTCACTGGTCGACCTCCCCGCAGGGCGCCTGCGCGGCACGACCGACGGCGGGGTCACCGTGTTCCGCGCCGTGCCCTATGCCGCACCGCCGGTCGGCGATCTGCGCTGGCGCCCCGCGCAGCCCCACCCGGGCTGGAGCGGCACCCGGGACGCGACGACCGATGGGCCCAGCGTGCCGCAGCTGTACATCGAGGGCGGGGACCCGGTCCTCGGCGGCCACGGCGCGCCGCCCTTCGACGAGGACAGCCTCACGCTCAACGTATGGACCCCCTCGGTCGACGACGGCCGTCGCCCGGTGCTCGTATGGATCCACGGTGGCGGGTTCGTCTCGGGCTCCGGATCGATGCAGAACTACTCCGGCGCGACCTTCGCCCGCGACGGCGACCTCGTGGTGGTGACCATCAACTACCGCATAGGCCCGCTCGGATATCTCTACACCGGCCCCGAGGAGGGCAACCCCGAAGGGGCGGGCAACCCCTGGCTCAGCGACCAGCTGGCCGCCCTCCGCTGGGTCGTGGCGCACATCGCCTCCTTCGGCGGCGATCCGGAGAACGTCACCGTCGCCGGACAGTCGGGCGGCGCTCTGTCCACGGCCGCACTCGCCGGACTGCCCGAGACCCAGGGGCTGATCAAGCGCGTGATCCTGCAGAGCCCGCCCTTCGGGCTCGACCTCCCCGACCCGGACGCGTACCTCGAACGGACCTCCGCCTACCTGGAACTGGCAGGTGTCAAGAACGTCGCCGAACTGCGCGAACTGCCCTGGCCCGTGCTGATCGGTGCGGCCGGCGGACTGTTCGCCCGGACGTCGCGCTGGGGCCACTGGCCGACCCCGTTCCTTCCCGTCATCGACGGGATCACCCTGACGCGCCACCCGGTCGAGGCCCTGTCGCAGGGAGCCGCGACCGGGATCGACGTGATGATCGGCTGGACCCGCGAAGAGGCCAACTTCGGCTTCGCCCTCGACCCGGGGTACGCGAACGCTGACCAGGAGCAGGTGACCGCCCGGATCGCCGAGACCTTCGGAGCCGAGGCCGCGCCGGAGGTGTACTCGGCGTACGAGCGGACTCGACCGGGCGCCGGCCCGGCCGAGGTGCTGATGGATCTGATCACGGACGAGCTCTTTCGGATCCCGGCGGTGCGGCTCGCCGAGGCCAGGGCGGAATCGGGGCGGCCCGTCTGGGCGTACCAGTTCGACCTGCCCACGCCGGCCCACGACGGCCGCCTCGGCGCCGCCCACTGCCTTGAACTCCCCTTCGTCTTCGCCAACTTCGACCAGTGGGCGCACGCGCCGTTCGTGTCCGGACTCGACCCCGTCGTCCGCGACGGGCTGGCGCGCACCATGCACCAGGCGTGGATCGCGTTCGCCCGCACCGGCGACCCGAACCATGCGGCGATGCCGACATGGGACCCGTATCGCGTGGACACGCGCACCACGATGCGCTTCGACTCGGTCGTGACCGCTCTCGCGGACCTCGCCGGCGATTCGCGGCGCCTGCACGAGAGGGTGGCGAGCGACCCTCGGTCGTAGCGTCAACCCCTCCGCAGCGGTGGGGGAGTCACGAGAGGCCGAGCGGCGGTGGCTCGTCAGACACCCCTACGAACCCACTCCACCCGCCGACCGGCGGGTGGAGTGGGTTCGGGCCGCTGAACTCATGCCACGCGAAGGTACGGCGTGCGGCCGGTGCGGCATCCGCGCCGACGCGGGGGAGAGGGAGGCGCGCCTATCGGGCGAGCGCCGGCTGGTCGGTCGAAGCCGGACGGTGGACCAACACGCGGGTGATGCCGCCGTCCTCCTCTTCCATGTCCCGGACGTGCTCGAAACCGATTCTGTCCAGCAGAGTCAGCGAGGCCGCGTTCGGTGCGGACACGGTGGCGTACACCTCCGTCAACCCGAGGGTGCCGAAGCCATGGGCGACGATCGACCGCGCCAGCTCGGTCCCCAGACCGGACCCCCATGCCGCCGGCGCCAGGGCGTAGATGATCTCGTGGCCCGAGACGGTGTCGGTCGGCTTGATCTCGGCATGGCCCACCAGGAGTCCGTTGCGACGAACGGCCCAGACGTCGAACAGGTTCCGGGCATAGACCTTCGTGAAGATCCGCCCGAACAAGGCCCGGTCCGCCGCTTCGGACGAGGGGCCGTCACCCATCCACCGCGACACCCTGATGTCCTGGAACAGGGCGACGAAGTCCTCTTCGTCCTCGGGAACGTACGGCTCCAGGAGCAGCCGCTCGGTGCGCAGAGTCGGGGTCACGGGTCGCGAAGCTACCCAGGCGCCGTCCGAGGCGGCAAACGACTTTCGCGGCGCGGATTCCTCCCTGCCGCCATGGCGCGCACATCGACGGGCCTTTGCCGGGGCGCGCACATCGACCGGCCTTCGCCGTGGCCTGCACTTCGACCCGCCTTTGCCGTGGCGCGCACATCGACCGGCGCCGCGGCCCGCGCGGCGCCATGTGCGCGACCGACGGCACAGAGGCATTCCCTCCTCGCGCCCGGGGCCCACCGCGCTCGTGATCTAACTCGTGTAACCTCGATGGTGCAAGCAGGTACGACCGTCGGCACGAATCCACCGCTAGGAGCGTCAAGGGACGTCATGGCAGAACAGACCCCCGTCCCCGCCTCGATCACGAGCGCCGATGTGGCACGCCTCGCCGGAGTCTCCCGTGCCACCGTCTCCTTCGTCCTCAACGACACCCCGGGCCATCGGGTGAGCGAGAGCACCCGCGTCCGGGTCCTCGACGCCGCCGACCGCCTCGGATACGTCCCGCACGCCGCCGCCCGGTCCCTGCGTGCCGGTCGCAGCAACCTCGTCCTCATGCCCGCCTCGATCTCCGCGATCGGCAGGCTCGTCAGCGACTGGGTCGACGAGCTGCACAGCGAACTCGACCGTCACGGCTACACGGCCGTCCTCCACGCGGGCCGCTTCGCCGACCCCGTCGACGCGGCCCGTGCCTGGGCGGAGCTGCGGCCGGCGGCGGTGGTCGCCCTGGACGGAGACAGCCTCACCACGCAGGCCACCGAGCTGCTGCGCCGCGCCGGAGTGCGCGGACTGATCGCCTTCGCGTCCCGTCCGCTGCCCGGCGTCCACACCATCGGCCTCGACCACACCCGCATCGGTGCCACGGCCGCCGAGCACCTGATCGCCCGCGGCCGCAGCCGTATCGGCGTCGTCATGCCCCAGGAGCGCGGCCTGGACGCCTTCGCCCGGCCGCGCCTCGCGGGGGCCGAATCCGTGGCCGCGCGACACCTGGCCACGGTCACGCCGGTGGAACTGGCCTACACCCGGGAGTCCGCGGCCGCCCTCGCGCGGCGCTGGGCGAGCCTGGACCTCGACTCCGTCTTCGCCTACAACGACGAGTACGCCGCGCTGCTCCTGCACGCGCTCAGGACCGAGGGCATCGCGGTGCCGGACGAGGTGGCGATCGTCGGCTCCGACGACCTGGTCCTCTCGGCGTTCCAGCAGCCCGCGCTCAGCACGATCCGCCTGGATCTGGCGTCGCCGGCCGAGATCGCGGACGCCTTGCACGAACTGATCGAGACCGGTTCGACCGCTCCGATCCCCGCGGTGGAGGCCGTACTCGTCCATCGCCAGACGTCCTGAGACTCGGCCCCCGCTCGGAGGACGACGCGGCGGGTTCCGGCCCGTGAAGCCCACGGGCAAGGAACCCGCCGCCGTCGGTTACGGCACCGCGGGCGCGGCGTCCGGGGTGGTCGCGGCCGCCCCCCGGCGGTCGCGCGCTGATTCCCGGGCGAGCGCGGGGGCGCACAGCCACCAGGCCAGCAGGCCGGCGGCGGCTCCGGCGGCGGCTCCGGCCACCGTGTCGGTCAGCCAGTGCGCGTGCAGCCATGTGCGGCTCCACATCATGGCCAGGGTGAACACGGTGCCTCCGAGCCACCAGGCCCGTCGCCGTGCGGCCGGGACGAGCAGTACACCGACGAGTACGACGAGCAGTGCCGCGCCGGCCGCGTGACCGGAGGGGAACGAGCCGTGGTCGACCCGCACCAGCGGGTTCTCCGGTCGCGGTCGGTCCACCAGGTGCTTGAGCCCCTGGACGACGAGCAGATTGCCACCGAAGTACACACCGAGCAGGAAGCCGACCGCGACCCAGCGCCTGCGCAGGAGCAGGAAGAAGAGCAGGGCGAGCGGTACGACGACCCCGAGCGGGCCGCCGAACCAGTTCAGGGCCGCGGCCAGTACGGCGTACGGCCCGTCGTGAGGGCCGCCCATCCAGGTCAGCCACCGGTCGTCCAGGCGCTGGAACGGCGGGTTGGCCGGGTTGGGCCGGACGACGAGAGCCGGCAGCACGGCGACTGCGAGCAGGAGGAGTCCCGCCACGAGGACACCCGGACGGCGGCGCTGGGTCGCCGCGTCGGCGGGTGGTCTCTCGGCGAGCGGGGACGGGGTCACCGGATTGCTGGACATGGCTGCCTCTCGCGAGCGCGGGCTGGGGTCCGCGGCACTTGGGTGGTCGATGTACCCGAGGGGCCCGGACGGACCGGGCCCCTCGGTGAAGCGGAGCGCGACGGAGCGCGGCTCCGGTGGGGCGGGAGAGTGGCTCCGGTGGAGCGGGGGCGCGACGGAGCATGACTCCGGGCCGGGCCGGGCCGGGCGGGGCGGGTGAGCGGGGCGAAGCGGAACGCCCGACGGGCCGGAGGCGCTGGCGCCGGCGATGGAAGCGGCCGGGGAAGTGCGGACCGCCGCGGGGCCGGGCTCGTCGGGAGGCTCAGACGCCCGACGCCAGGTGCTTGGCCAGGAAGGAGACGCTCTCCGCGACGATCTCCGCGATGTCGGGGGAGCCGAGGAAGATGTGGTCGGCTTCCGCGACGGGGCGCAGGGTGACATCGCCGCCCGCTCCGGTCAGGGCTTCGGCCAGCGTCTCACTCTGGCTGAACGGCACCAGCCCGTCCCGAGTGCCGTGGACCAGCAGGAACGGCGGCGGAGTCGAGCCCCCTGCGTACGTCACCGGACTGGCTGCCCTGGCCAACGCTGGACGCTCCTCCTCGGAGCCGCCGAGCAGGGCCTCGTAGGGGTCGGGGAAGTCGCCGCCCGGGGGCATCCCCGGCAGGGGGTGACCGACCAGGGCGGGGAGGTCGGAGACGCCGTACCAGTCGACGACGGCACGGACACCGGTGTCCCCCGAGCCCACCCCGTGCGTGCCCTCCAGCGCCGCGGCATCGGCGCTGTGCGGGCCGACGAGGCCGGCCAGCGCGGCCAGGTGGCCCCCTGCCGACTCGCCCCAGACGGCTATCCGGTCGGGGTCGAGGCCGAGGTCGCCCGCGAACCGGCGGATGTAACGGATCGCGGCCTTCACGTCGTGCAGCTGGGCCGGGAAGGGGGCTTCGAGGCTGTGTCGGTAGTCGACGGAGACGAGCGCGAGCCCGGCGGCCAGGACCGATCCGTGCAGGAGCGCGGCCGGCACGGTCGGCGGCGGATAGCGGCGGTCGCCGTCCAGCCAGCCGCCGCCGTGGATCCACACGACCGCGGGGAACGGACCCTCTCCGGCGGGGACTTGGACGTCGAGAAGCCGGGGACGGTAGCCCGGCGTCGAGGCGTAGGTGACTCCGTCGAAGCGGCGCACCCCGTGCTCGTCCGTCACGGGCGCAACCGGGGGGTGGTAGGGCGGGGGAGGCCAGGTCATGTCGGCCGGATCGAGCTCGGCCGGGTGGGATTGCGTCATTGCGGCCCTTCTGCCGGCCTCGGGCTTCGCAGCGATTTGTCCGAAATGCTTGCGCGAGACACCCGAGGAGACGTAGCGTGTTACACGTGTTATCAAAACTCTAGCGACGCGTTTCCGCCGACGACAAGCCCAGTTGCTGTCTGATTCTCGAACTAGTTACACGAGTGACCAAGCGATCGCGTCGCGTGTCCCCTCTGGGAGCGCGCCATGCTCGCCGCCACCCCCCCTTCCGCGCCCGGTGTCCCGGCCCCCGCCTCCGCCCCGGCCCCCGGCTCGGTGCGGACGGCCGCCTCCGTGCCGGTCGCCGTCCCCTCGCCGGTCTCGCATCGGCCCTTCCGGCCCCACACTCCGCGCCGCGCTCCGGTCCCGGCCTCCAGGCGGGCCTTCGTCCGCTGGGTGCCCGAGCCCACCGCCGCCACCGTTCCGCTGGTCCGCGGTCGCGTCCGCGCCCTGCTGGAGGGCTGGCGGATCGCCTCGGATGTCGCGGACACCTTTCTGCTGGCCGTCAGTGAGCTCGTCGGCAACGTCGTCCGGCATGCCGCCGCGACCGGGCGAATGCGCGTCGCCGTCTCCTGTGGTGGGGGCTGGCTGTGTCTGGAGGTCGCGGACGCCGCGTCCGCCCTGCCTCGGCTGCCCGATCCCGCGGCCGAGGTCGATCGGGACGCCGAGGGTGGGCGGGGTCTTCTGCTGGTTCAGTTGATGGCCGCCGAGGTGGGTGGCGAACTCGTCGTCATCGCACATGAGTTGGGCAAGCGCGTGCGGGTGAGAGTCCCTCTCGCGTGAGCGGCGCCGGCGGGCTGAGTGCCGCAGAGATATCGCGAAAAGTTGACGGCCGCCAAATTATCGAGATACTTGGCCCATCTCCCCCGCTGCTCCCTGATCGAGGTGCCGCCCCATGGAGCTCTCCCCTTCGGCACATGCCGATTCCTTCTGCCGCGACCGGCTTCCCGACTTCTCCCTCTGGCCCCGACTCCAGTTCGAGATACCGGAGTTGGCCTATCCCGACCGGCTCAACTGCGCCCGACGCCTGCTCGACGACGCCGTCGAGCGCTGGGGGCCCGACCGTCCCTGCCTGCTGACCCCGACCGAGCGCTGGACCTACGGCGAGCTCCAGGAGCGCGCCGACCAGGTCGCCCGGGTGCTCACCGAGGACCACGGGCTCCGCCCCGGCAACCGCGTCCTGCTGCGAGGTCCCAACAACCCGTGGCTCGTGGCCGCGTGGTTCGGCGTCCTCAAGGCCGGCGGTGTGGCTGTGACCACGATGCCGCTGCTGCGCTCCACCGAACTCGCCGAACTGTGCGAGATCAGCCGCCCCACGGTCGCCCTGTGCGACCACAGGTACGTCGCCGAACTCGAGGCGGCACAACCGCCGCCCCCGCCCGGCGGGGCCGGCACGCCGGGCCTGCCCGTCATCCCGTACGGAGGCCCCGGCACATCCGACCTGACCGCCCGCTGCGCCACGAAGGAAGGCCGGTTCACCGCGGTCGAGACGGCCGCCGACGACGTGGCGCTGATCGCCTTCACCTCGGGCACGACGGGGCGCCCCAAGGCGACCCTGCACTTCCACCGGGACGTCCTCGCCAACGCCGACACGTTCTCCCGGCACATCCTCAAACCCCGCCCTGAGGACGTCTTCACCGGCACACCGCCGCTCGCCTTCACCTTCGGCCTCGGCGGGCTCGTGGTCTTCCCCCTGCACGCGGGCGCCGCGACCCTGCTCATCGAGCAGGCCACCCCCGAACAACTCGCCGACCTGGTCGCCGCTCACGGAGTGACCGTCCTCTTCACCGCGCCCACCGCCTACCGGGCGATCATGGCCGCCGGGGCGACGGGACGACTGGCCGGACTCCGCCGCTGCGTGTCCGCGGGAGAACCCCTGCCCGCCTCCGTCTGGGAGGAGTTCCACGCCGCCACCGGCCTGCGCATCATCGACGGCATCGGCGCGACCGAGATGCTGCACGTCTTCATCTCCGCCGCCGACGAGGACATCCGGCCCGGTTCCACCGGCCGTCCCGTCCCCGGATACCGGGCCGCCGTGGTCGACGACCAGGGCGATCCGGTGCCGGACGGGCAGCCCGGGCTGCTGGCGGTCACCGGCCCCACGGGCTGCCGATACCTCTCCGACCCACGCCAGACGACGTACGTCAGGAACGGCTGGAACATCACCGGCGACACCTACATTCGCGACGCCGACGGCTACTTCTGGTACGTGGCCCGCAGCGACGACATGATCGTCTCCTCCGGGTACAACATCGCAGGTCCGGAAGTCGAGAAGGCGCTCGCCACCCACCCGTACGTGGAGGACTGCGGCGTCGTCGGAGCCCCGGACGAGCGGCGCGGCATGGTCGTCAAGGCGTACGTCGTCCTGCGTGACGGCATCCCGGCGGCCGAGGCCACGGTCCGGGAGCTCCAGACCCACGTCAAGCAGACCATCGCGCCGTACAAGTACCCGCGGGCCGTCGAGTTCGTCGCGGACCTCCCGAAGACCGCCAACGGCAAACTCCAGCGCGCCGAACTGCGGAAACTGGCCCGCGCCGGGGCCCGCGCGGAAGACATCCGCACGGACACCGGGGGAGTGGGCGCGGCCACGCGCCAGCTGGACGGCGCCGTCACGGACACCGGGGGAGCGGGCGTGGCCCCGCGCCAGCTGGACTGCGCCGTCACCGACGACGAGGGAGCCGGTGACGCACGCCGGGAACCCCATGACGCGCGCACGGACGGCAGGGGAGCCGACGGCACCTCTACGGAGGGCATCCGCGCCGAGGCCGGTGGCCTCTCGCCGGCACCCGGCCCGGTCGAAGGCGGCTGCGCCGCCGGCGTCCCCGAGGCACTGGTGCCGCACCTGCCCAGCATCACCGTCGAGCGCCACGTGGAGTGGCCCGACACCGACGCCGCGGGCCACTACCACCACTCCACCGTCGTCCGCTGGGTCGAGGCGGCCGAGGCGGCGCTGCTGCGCCGTCTCGGTCTGTCCCACCTCTTCGGCAGCACGCCCCGCGTCCACTTCGAGGCGGACTACCGCGCCCGGCTCTGGTTCGGCGAGGCCGTCCGCACCGAGCTCCGCGTCACGGAGGTCGGCACGAGCTCCCTGCACTACGCCTTCACCGTTCTCGGCGAGGAGGGTGCGCAGGCCGCCACCGGCCGCATGGTCGTCGCCAACTCGGCGGCCCGCGCCACCGGGACCACCCCCTGGCCCGCCGATGTCCGCGAAGTCCTCACCAAGGCGGGCCCACAGGCCCCCGAGCTGATCCACAGAACCACTGGAGGTACGCCGTGCGCGTAGCAGTCATCGGAGGAGGGCCCGGCGGCCTGTACTTCGCGGCCCTGGCCAAGCAGCTCTCCCCGGACTGGGAGGTCACGGTCTGGGAGCGCAACGCCCCTGACGACACGTTCGGTTTCGGAGTCGTCTTCTCCGACGAGACCCTCGACGGCATCGCGACCGCCGACCCGGTCGTCCACGCCGCCATGTCGGCGGAGTTCGCCCGCTGGAGCGACATCGACGTCCGGTACCGGGGGCAGACCCTCACCTCCGGCGGACACGGCTTCGCCGCCCTCGGCCGCCGGAGCCTGCTGCGGATCCTCCAGGACCGCTGCGCGACCCTCGCCGTGGACGTCCGCTACCGCACCCAGGCCCCGCCCGCCGAGCGACTGGCCGACGAGTACGACCTGGTGGTGGCCTGCGACGGCGTCCGGTCGGCGACCCGCTCCGCCTACGCCGACACCTTCGGCCCCGACCTCGACGAGCGTTCCGGCCGCTACATGTGGCTGGGCACGGACAAGGTCTTCGAGGCGTTCACCTTCATCGTCGAGGAGCGCGACTTCGGCACCCTCCAGGTGCATGCGTACCCGTACGACGCCACCCGCTCCACCTTCATCGTGGAACTCGACGAGGACACCTGGCGACGCGCCGGATTCGCGGACTCCGCCGACCGGGAGTATCCGCCCGGCACCAGCGACGAGGACAGCATCCGGCGCTGCGAGGAGCTCCTCGCCGAGCACCTGGACGGTCACCACCTCCTGCCCAACAACTCCAAGTGGCTCCGGTTCGCGACGGTGCGCAACCGCACCTGGCGGCACCGGAACGTGGTCCTGCTCGGCGATGCCGCGCACACCGCCCACTTCTCCATAGGCTCCGGCACCAAGCTCGCCATGGAGGACGCCCTCGCTCTCGCGGCCTGCCTGCACGAGCACCCCGGCGACGTCGCCGGCGCGCTCGCCGCGTACGAGGACGAGCGCCGGCCGGTCGTGGAGTCCACCCAGCGGGCAGCCCAGGCGAGCCTCGAATGGTTCGAGAACATCGACCGCTACACCGGTCAGGACCCGCACCAGTTCGCCTTCAACCTGCTGACCCGCAGCCGCCGCGTCACCTACGACAATCTGCGGGTGCGCGACGAGGCGTTCACCACGGCCGTGAACGTCACCGAGCCCGTCCCCCCGATGTTCCGCCCCTTCCGGATCGGCGGGCTGCGGCTGCGCAACCGCGTCGTGGTCCCGCCCACCGCCCTCGCCACCTCCCGCGACGGCGTCCCGGGGGACTTCGACCTCGTCCACCTGAGCACCCAGGCCCTCGGCGGGGCCGGCCTGGTCATCGCCGGCATGACCGCCGTCGCCGCCGACGCCCGTCCCGACCCCGGCTGCGCGGGCCTGTGGAACGACGATCACGAGGCCGCCTGGCGCCGGATCACCGGCTTCGTCCACGGGCAGAGCGACACCTGCCTGGGCGTCCAGCTCACCCACGCCGGCCGCCGAGCGGCTTCCGAACCGCTGATCGCCGCGTCCCCGCTGCCGTGGTCCGAGGGCGGTCCCGCGCCGCGCGAGGCCACCCGTGCCGACATGGACCTGGTGGTACGGGACTTCGTACGCGCCGCCCAGCGCGCCGACCGGGCCGGCTTCGACGCCCTGGAACTCCAGTACGGTCACGGTCACCTGATCTCCGGATTCCTCTCGCCGCTGACGAACCGGCGCACCGACGCGTACGGCGGCGATCTGACCGGGCGGTTGCGCTTCCCCCTGGAAGTGCTGCGTGCCGTACGGGAGTCATGGCCCGCGGGCAAGGCCCTGCTCGTCCGGATCTCCGCCGCCGACTGGGCGGAGGGCGGCCTGAGCGAGGCCGACGCCGTGGGTGTCGCCCGCGCGCTGGGGGAAGCGGGCGCCGACGCGATCGATGTCTCCACCGGCGAGGTCGTCGCACACGAGCGGCCCCGTTTCGGCCGCAGCTACCAGACCCCGTACGCCGATCTGATCCGCAATGCCACCGGGCTCCCGACCATCGCCGTCGGCGCCATCTCCACGTACGACGACGTGAACTCGATCATCCTGGCCGGTCGCGCCGACCTGTGCGGTGTGGGCCGCGCCCAACTCCACGACCCGTTGTGGACCCTGCACGCGGCCGCCGCCCAGGGCTACCGCGGTCCGGCGGCGCCGTGGGCACCGTCCTGGCGGGCCGGCAGCGCCCGACCTCCCGCCGGCCGCACCGACCGGGTACCGCCACGCCTCGAACTCCTACGGCGGTCGGCCGCCCCCGTGCACCAGCGCTGGCTGCCGCGCCCGGCCGCCGCCGGCGTACCCGCCGACGCCTCCACGGCCGCACACGTCGGCTGAGGACCCCTGCCGCGCCTTCCCGCCGAAGTCTCCTCCCGTACCCCATGAAAGGGGACACCCCATGCCGCAACCGCCACCGATCCCCGACTCCCTGCCCCGGTTCACGGCCGCCGCCGTGCAGGCCGCGCCCGTCTACCTGGACCCGGCCGCCACCGTCGACAAGGCCGTCGGCCTGATCGCCGAGGCGGCCGGGAACGGGGCCCGACTGGTCGTGTTCCCCGAGGTGTTCGTCCCGGGATATCCGTACTGGAACTGGACGATGAACCCGGTCCAGGGCTCCCCCTGGTTCGAGCGACTCCAGCGCGCCTCCGTCGACATACCCGGCCCGCACGTGGACGCCCTGCGCGCCGCGGCCCGCCACCACGGGGTCGTCCTCGTCATCGGGATCAACGAGCGAGCAGCCCACAGCCTCGGTGTCCTCTACAACACCCTGCTCACCATCGGTCCGGACGGGGAAATCCTCGGCGTGCACCGCAAGTTGGTGCCGACCTGGGCGGAGAAGCTCACCTGGACCGGCGGTGACGGCAGCTCGCTGCGCGTCCACCGCACCCCCGTCGGCCCGCTCGGCGCCCTCGCCTGCGGCGAGAACACCAACACGCTCGCCAGGTTCACCCTCCTCGCACAAGGCGAACTCGTCCACGCCTCCTGCTACATCGCGCTGCCCGTGGCCCCGGCCGACTACGACATGGCCGACGCGATCGCCGTACGGACCGCCGCCCACAGCTTCGAGGGGAAGGTCTTCTCCGTCGTCGCCTGCTCCACCATCTCGCCGGAGATCGTCGACGCCCTCGCCGGGGACGACGACGAACTCCGCGCCCTCTTCCAGCGCCCGCGCAGCGCGCTCTCCGGGATCTTCGGCCCTGACGGCAGGCCCGTCACGGAGCCGCTCGTCGACGACGAAGGCATCGTCTACGGCGAGATCGACCTGGCCCGCTGCATCCAGCCCAAGCAGATGCACGACATCACCGGCCACTACAACCGCTTCGACATCTTCCGCCTCGAAGTCGACAACACCCCGCGCCCGCCCGTGACCTTCACCGTGCCGCCGACGGGCCCCGTGACCACCACCGCACCTGAGGAGGACGTATGACCATCGAGCAGGACGACTCCGCGCTCGGCCGCGCCCGGGTCTCCGACACCCCCGAACTCACCGCGTACTACGGCGAACTCGAAGCCCTGGACGCCGGCGCCCTGTGGACCGTCGCCAACGACATCGAGCCCTGGTACCCGCAGCCCAAGTCCCTTCCCGTGCTGTGGTGTTACGAGGAACTGCGCCCCCTCGTCCACAAGGCCCTCGGCCTCGTCGAGGCCGACGACGCGGGCCGCCGCGTCGTCATGCTCGTCAACCCCGGCCGCAGGGACGTCAGCGCGGCCGCCGGACTCCTCTACACCGGCCTGCAGATCATGGGCCCGGGGGAGGCCATGACCGCCCACCGCCACCAGGCCGCCGCCCTCCGCTTCGTCCACGAGGGCACCGGCGCCTGGACCATCGTCGACGGACAGAAGCTCACGGTCGGCCCGCGCGACTTCGCGATCACCCCGAACGGCACCTGGCACGAGCACGGCAACGACGGGACCGACGCACCGGTGATCTGGCAGGACGGCCTGGACATCCCCCTGGTCAACGCCCTCGACGCCGGGTTCTACGAGGTGCACCCCGACCTGTACCAGACCCCCGGCAAGGTGGTGAACTCCTCGGTCCTCACCTACTCCGGCACCCTCCTCCCGTACGGGGCGGAGAAGTGGACGCGGCCCTACTCGCCGCTCCTCGCCTACCCGTGGGAGCCGACGTACGAGGCCCTGCGCGCTCTCGCCAGGGCGACCGACGGCTCCCCGTACGACGGCGTCATCGCCGAGTACACCAACCCGGTCACCGGCGGCTCGGTGATGCCGACCATGGGCGCCCACATGCAGTTGCTGCGCCCTGGACAGGCCACCGCGGCACACCGCCACACCGGCTCGGTGATCTACACCGTCGCCAAGGGACGGGGAGCCTCGGTGATCGGCGGACGACGCTTCGCCTGGACCGAGGGGGACATCTTCTGCGTCCCGTCCTGGGCCTGGCACGAGCACCAGAACCTCGATCAGGCGGAGGACGCCTGCCTCTTCTCCTTCAACGACTTCCCCGTCATGCGCTCGCTCGGCTTCCACCGCGAAGAGGCGTACCCCGACAACGGCGGCCACCAGCCCGTCACCTCCGCCTGACCCATCAGGAGCCCCCATGCGTCTGCTGACCTTCACCCCTCCCACCGGCGGTGCGCCGCGGCTCGGCGCCGAGACCGGCGACCACGTCCTCGACCTCACCGCTCTCGCCGACCACACGGGCGCCCCGCTCCCGCATGACCTCCTGGGTTTGGTCCAGGCGGGTCCGGCCGCACTGGACGCCGTGCGCCGGCTGCTCGAAGGCGACCGCCCCGCCCACGCCGTGCACCGGACCGTCGACGTCCGCCTCGCCGCCCCCTTCCGCCCGGGCAAGATCATCGGGGTGGGGCTCAACTACGTGGAGCACGTCGAGGAGTCCAGCCGCAGCCTCGACACCGACAAGGAACTCCCTCCCCGCCCGGTCCTGTTCAGCAAGCCCGCCACCGCCGTCACCGGCCCCGGCGCCCCGATCCTCCACAACGCCGACCTCACCACCCAGCTCGACTGGGAGTGCGAGCTCGCCGTCGTCATCGGCCGCACCGCCCACCGGGTGGGCGAGGACGAGGCGTACGACCACATCTTCGGCTTCAGCATCGTCAACGACATCAGCGCCCGCGACCAGCGCCGCTCCGGCCAGTGGTTCTTCTCCAAGGGGCAGGACTCGTACGCCCCCTTCGGCCCGGTGGTCGTCACCGCCGACGAGATCCCGGACCCCATGGCCCTCGACCTCTCGCTGCGCGTCAACGGCGTCACCAAACAGAAGTCGAACACCCGCCACATGCTCTTCCCGATCGCCCGCCTCATCGCCGACATCAGCTCCGGAGTCACCCTGGAGCCCGGCGACGTCATCGCGACGGGCTCGCCGTCCGGGGTCGGAGCCGGCATGGTCCCGCCCGAGTTCCTCGCGCCCGGAGACACCGTGGAAGCGACGGTCGAGCTGATCGGCACCCTGACCAACCCGGTGGTCGACGCCCGCTGACCCCGCGGCCTACCCCAGCATGACCAGCCCCCAGCCACGACCAGCCCCTGCTGTCCCACCGCCACACCCCCGCAACCATCCCGAGCGAGAGCCGAGGAACACCCCATGCCGCCACCCCGCCACCCCCGGACCTACCGCATCGGCCAGATCGTGCCGAGCTCCAACGTCACCATGGAAACCGAGGTCCCCGCGATCCTGCGCGCCCGCGAGGCCGTCTCACCGGACGAACGGTTCACCTTCCACTCCAGCCGGATGCGCATGACCCACGTGACGCCCGAGCAGCTGAAGGCCATGGACGCCGACTCCGACCGCTGCGCCGTGGAGCTCTCCGACGCCCACGTCGACGTGCTCGGATACGCCTGCCTCGTCGCCATCATGAGCATGGGACCCGGCTACCACCGGGTCTCCGAGGAACGACTGCACCTGCGCACGGTCGAGAACGGCGCCCCCGCGCCCGTCGTCACCAGCGCCGGCGCACTCGTCCACGGACTGAACACCATCGGCGCCAAGAAGATCGCCCTGCTCGCGCCGTACATGCGCCCCCTCACCCGGACCGTCGTGGACTACCTCACCAGGGAGGGCATCACGGTCCTGGACCACAAGGCCCTGGAGATCCCCAACAACCTGGACGTCGCCGCCCACGACCCGGCCAGGCTGCCGGGACTGGCCCGCGCGCTGGACCACGCGGAGGCCGACGCGGTCGTCCTCTCCGCCTGTGTACAGATGCCCTCCCTCGGCGTCATCGAAGAGACCGAACAGCTCCTCGGCAAGCCGGTCGTGTCCGCGGCCGTGTGCACCGCACACCAGATGCTGCGAGCCCTGGACCTTCCGGCCGTGGCCCCCGGGGCGGGGCACCTGCTGTCGGGGGCGTACGCCTGACAGGACCGGGCCTGAAGGGGGCCCCGATATGATCGCGACCGCGTACAACGGAAGGCGATCATGTCGGACAGCCCCCTCAGGCCCAGCTCGTTGATCAACACGGTCTACGGGGCGTTCCTGCGGCGCCTCGGCGGCTGGATCTCCATCGCGGACCTGATCACGCTGATGGGGGAGCTGGACGTCGACGGCCCCGCGGTGCGCTCGGCGATCTCCCGGCTGAAGAAGCGCGGAGTCCTCGAACCCGAACGCCGAGGCGCCACCGGCTACCGTCTCAGCCCCTCCGTCCTGCCCGTCTTCGACGAGGGCGACCGACGGATCTTCGCCAGCCTGGAGCCCGCCGACCTCGCGGACGGCTGGGCCATGGCGGTGTTCTCCGTACCGGAGACGGAGCGGTCCCGGCGCTACCAGCTCCGCACCCGCCTGACCTGGCTCGGCTTCGGCAACATCGCCCCCGGAGTGTGGCTGGCGCCGGGACGGCTGTTGGAGGACGCCCGGAGCATGCTCGTACGCCTCGAACTCAGCGACTACGTCCACCTGTTCGCCGCCGAGTACGCGGCCTTCAGCGATCTGCCGGGCACGGTCAGCGCGTGGTGGGACTTCCCCGCGATCCAGAAGCAGTACGCGGAGTTCACCGACACCTACGCGCCGGTCGCCGGCGACCTCGCGACGGCCGGGACGGCACCCGACCCCGCCGAAGCCTTCCGCCACTACGTCCCGCTGCTCACCCAGTGGCGACGGCTCCCCTACCTCGACCCCGGTCTGCCCACCGAACTGCTCCCCGCGGACTGGAACGCGGTGGCGGCCCGTCAGCTCTTCCAGCAGCTGCACGGAGTCCTCCTCGCCCCGAGCCTTCGCCACGTGGGCGACGTGACGGGACTGCGGGCCTGAGCCCTCCCTGGTGTGCGCGCGAGGCGCCGCCCACGGACCGGGGATCCTGAGCGGACCGACCAGCGCATACGCCGGTCGCATCGCGCCGTCGACCGGAGAAATATTCGATTCCGCGCGGGTCGGGCAGAGGGCAGACTCGCCCCATGGTGGACATGTGGGCGTTCCGGGACGCGGTCGGTCGATGGGCGGCGGGGGGACCGGGCGAACCGGCGAGTGATCTGGCGAGGCAGCTGGGGCTGCGGACCGCGGTGCTCCTCGAAGGGCTGAGCGACCTCGCGGCCGTCGAGGTGCTGGCGGTGCGGCGTGGCCGGGACCTCGCCGCCGAGGGCGTGTGCGTCGTGTCGATGGGCGGAGCCATGAACGTCGGCCGCTACGCCGGCCTTCTCGGGCCGCCAGGTCTCGGCCTGCGCCTGACGGGGCTGTGCGACGAGCGCGAACAGGGCTACTACGACCGCGGCCTGGAACGCGCCGGCGCACCCCGCGACGGCATCTTCGTGTGCGCGGCGGACCTGGAGGACGAGCTGATCCGCGCGCTGGGCACGGAGAGGGTCGAGGAGATCATCCGGGCCGAGGGCGACCTGCGCCCCTGGCAGACGTTCCTGAGCCAGCCGGCCCAGCAGGGGCGGCCCCGACACCTCCAGTTGCGGCGCTTCCTCGGCACGAAGAAGGGCCGCAAGATCCGCTACGGCAGCCTCCTGGTGGAAGCACTCGACACGGGACGGGTGCCGGCCCCGCTCGACGCGCTCCTCGCCGGCCTCTGACCACTCGGCCGTCCGCTGCCCTTCGTATGCGTGTGCGGGGTCGTCGCGCGTGTGCGAAGAACACCGCAGAACGGCTGTTACGAGAGGCTGTCCGCCGGTCGGGGGAGTGCGCGGGGCGGATGCGCCGCAGGTGCGCCCGTGCCGGCAAGGGCTTGCCGCCGATCATCGAACGGGTGGGTGCAGCGGGCAGCGAACGCCGGGCCGCATCTGGGGCATGTGCGTGTTCTGTGAAGCCGATAGTTACGGAAATGTCCGCATCCGGTAACTGCCTCCGGTCGGCCTGTCGACGCGTCCGGCAAGGCCGCAGAGTGTGGGTCCTCGGCCCATGCCGGACCGAGGCACCCAACCGCTTCCACCCGCGTGAATCGCCGGTGGGGGCACTGTTCTTGAGGGGACATCACCCATGTCTGCTTCTTCGACCGCCCGCCGCATCGCGGCGACCGCGCTGGCCGCCGGCGCCATCGTCTCCGCCACCGCCCTGCCGGCCGTCGCCGCCCACGACGACGACCGCGACCGCCGGCAGTCGCGGGTCGAGATCAGCCGCGTCCAGGCCGACAGCCCCGGACGCGAGACCCGGTCCAACCGGTCGCTGAACGCCGAATGGGTCGAGATCACGAACAACTCCCGCCGCTCCGTGAACCTGGACGGCTGGACCCTGCGCGACGACGACGGGAACCGCTACCGCTTCCGCGACGTCCGCCTCGCCGGCCGGGCCACCATCCGCATCCACACCGGAGAGGGCCGCGACACCCGCACCGACCTCTACCAGGACCGTCGTGACTACGTGTGGGACAACCACTCCGACAAGGCCATCCTGCGCGACGACCGCGGACGCACCGTCGACACCGAGTCCTGGGGCCGGCACCACCACCGCCGCTGACCCCACCGAAGAGTCGCCCGCCGGATGACGGCGGGCGGCCCCGGCCGGGAATCCCCGAACGGCGCGCGCCGGGCGCGCCGTGACCGCCCGGCGCACGCACTCCTCCGTTCACGACCCGGCGACGCATCAGACCAGAGAGAACAGCGCCCCTCCCACCAGGCGAGGGGCGCTGTTCTCGTTGCACACGGACGACCGGCGCAGTCGCCAGGCATCGGCCCGGCTCGAGGGCCAGGCTCTGTGCGGCGCGTGGTGCGGTGACCGGCCTTGCAGGTGCCGTCCTTGATGATCGCGTCCAGTGCTTCCTCCAGCGCCTCACGCGGCTGGGTGTGTTCCCTGTCGGAGACGCACAGCGGTCCGCACGCGATCGCGGACCGGGCACTCCGCCGGCGGAAATTCCGGTGCGTACGTCTCCCACCTGGGCCTACCTTCGAGCGGTGAGCCAAGAACCGACCGATCCACCCGCCGGGGAAGGCCGTCCCTCCGCCGGCTGCCGGACAGGCGACTCCCGCCGTCGCATCGCAGCGGTGCGTCGATGAACGTGCCCGTCGTCGTCCACCACGCCCACCTCGGAGCCGATGAGTTCAGGGTGATCCGGCCCGCCCGGCCCCTGACCCGCGCGGTCCTCGTCGACCACGACCGCTACCTGCACGCCTACCTCGACGTGGACGCCGCGCGCACGATCGCCGCGCTGTGGACGCTGGCCGCGCGATCGCCGCGCACGCTGATCCACCTCCTCCTGCGAACCAATCGCCCACCGGCCGTCGACACCCCGCACGACACCGGCCTCCGACTCGACCTCGTACTCCTGCATCATTCGCTCCAGTTCGCGCCCTCCCGATGGAAGCGGCTTCGAGGCCGCCTGGGTCCTGGCCGCCCCCACACGATGAGCCTGCCCGGGACGGTGCGGGCCGACGGCGCGGCGATCGACTACGAGGCGCGCCATCACCGCGAGAACCGTGACCTCTTCCACCAGCACCTTCATGCCGAGACCCTCTTCATGACCGGCAGCGCGAAGGTGTTCAGGGAGACCGCGAGACACTTCCTCGACGTCGCCCTCAAGGGGCCGGGGTACACCCCCGCGCACCGCGGCCACCAGCACTTCTGCACCGCGCTTCACTCCAACGACGGCACCCTCGGCGACGCCCGTGAGATCCACATCGAGTACTGCGACCGGTGGAGCCCGTGACGGCGGGAGCCGTGTCATGGCGAGGTGTCAGCCGAGACCGCCGGAGTTGAGCCGGGCGGCCTGCCGGGTCAGGTAGTCGCGTTCGGCGAGGTTCGTCGCCTGACGGGCGGCCTCCGCGTAGAGCCGCGCGGCCGTCGCCGGGTCGCCGTCGCGCTCGTGGAGGTACGCCGACGCCGCGGCGTAGCGGGGCAGTGAGTCGCTCAGCTCCGCGAGCGCGGCGAGCCCGGCACGCGGTCCGTCGGCCTCGCCGACCGCCACCGCGCGATTGAGCCGGACCACGGGGCTGTCCGTCAGACGCGCCAACTCGTCGTACCACTCGACGATCTGCACCCAGTCCGTCTCGTCGGCGGAGGGCGCGTCGGCGTGGAGCGCAGCGATCGCCGCCTGAGCCTGGAACTCGCCGAGCCGGTCGCGGGCCAGGGCCGCCTGCAGGATGACGACGCCCTCGGCGATCGCCGAGGTGTCCCACCGTCCGCGGTCCTGCTCGGCGAGCGGTACCAGAGCGCCGTCGGTCGCGGTCCGGCTCGCGCGCCGGGCGTGGTGGAGCAGCATCAGGGCGAGCAGCCCCGCCACTTCCGGGTGGTCGATCGTGGCCGCCAGCTGTCGGGTGAGCCGGATGGCCTCGGCCGCGAGGTCGACGTCGCCGGAGTAGCCCTCGTTGAAGACCAGGTAGAGGACGCGCAGCACGGTGGCGACGTCGCCGGGCTGATCGAACCGCACACCGGAGACGGTGCGCTTGGCGCGGCTGATGCGCTGCGCCATCGTCGCCTCGGGCACGAGGTAGGCCCGGGCGATCTGCCGGGTGGTGAGCCCGCCGACGGCGCGCAGCGTGAGGGCGACCGCGGACGACGGGGTCAGCGACGGGTGGGCGCACAGGAAGTAGAGCTGGAGCGTGTCGTCCACGGAAGCCGCGGTTCCGGGCGCGGGTTCCTCGTCGACGAGGTCCTCACGCCGACGTCGTGCGGCCTCCGACCGGGTCGCGTCGAGGAACTTGCGCCAGGCCGCGGTGACCAGCCAGGCCCGCGGGTCGCGCGGCGGGTCGGCGGGCCACACGCGGACCGCCTCGACCAGCGCGTCCTGGACGGCGTCCTCGGCCGCCGCGAAGTCGGCTCCGCGGCGGACGAGGATTCCGATCACGCTCGGAGTGAGGCTCCGGAGCAGTTCCTCCTCCATCGGAGAGGTCACTCCGTGATGGTGGAATGCGCGGCCAGGAACGGGCGCAGTTCGAGCCACTCGTGGATCGGCCTCCCGCCCGCACCGGGAGCCGCGGACAGTTCGCCGGCGAGTTCCAGCGCCCGCTCGTAGCTGTCGACGTCGATCACCATCCAACCGGCGATGAGGTCCTTCGTCTCCGCGAACGGACCGTCGGTGACCGGTGGCCGCCCCTCACCGTCGTACCGGACGAACGTGCCCTCAGGGGAGAGCCCCTGACTGTCGACGAACTCGCCGGTCCCTTCGAGCCGAGCCGCGAAGTCCCGCATGTACTGCACGTGCGCGGAGATCTCCTCCGGCGTCCACTTGTCCATGGGCACGTCGTTGACCGATGCCGGAGCTCCTCGGTAGTGCTTGAGCAGCAAGTACTTGGCCATCTCTGACTCTCCTCGATGCGGTGCGACCACCCACGTGGCCGCGTTCACCCCAGGGACGGAGCCGGACACCGGTTCTCGACATCGCCGTCCGAGAGCAGCGACCACACACGTGAATCGAGCGAAGACTCTGCGCAAGCACACCTTACGTACGGCGCCTGCCTGCGACGTCGTACGCGCGCGGACGGCGGGGGAGGAGGAACGACTGACCGTCTTCGCCGTGCTCGTCCTGGCGTCGGCGCCGCTCATCCGACGCCACCTCACGGACTGAGAGGAGAACTGAGCGCTTGTGATTCGTCGGCGAGACCGGGTCGTCAAAGGCCCCCGCCGCTCCGGCGGGGGCCTGCTGTGACTCCGGCTGCGCCCGGCCCCTCACGGCCGGGCCCGACGGGGGATGCATCAGTCGATCCGGACGCACACCGGTACGGGCAGTCTGGGCGACCAGGTCTGCGTCGTGCGGTCGAAGGCACGGGCGTACCCGTTGTTGCCCGAGCCTCCGCACGGGGAGGCGACCGACGTCTCCACGTAGATGGCCCCTCCGGGAGTGATGGAGTGCGGCTGGGCCGTCACCCACCTGCTGAACATCACCTTGCCGTTGTTGAGCTTGACGACGAGGTAGACCCGGCCGCCGACGGTGAAGTGCCCGCCGCCGATCGTCAGGTGGTTGTTGAACGTGTAGTGGAACAGGAACGGCGTGGGAGCCTTCTTGAGCGCTTCGGCCGTGAGCGGGGCCCCGGCGGGGACCCCGTCGCGGACGGTCGCGGGTGCGGACGTGGCGACGGGGGCGCTGAGCGCCACGACGGCGACCGCGGACGCGGCGACCGCTGTCGTACGCCGCATCCGGTGCGGGGTGGAGCGTGCGAGGATGCGCATGATTGCTCCTCGTGGCATGAGTGGGGGAGTCGGCGATACGCCGACAGGCCGTATGGGTGTCACGCGAGGAGGCCCGCACCGGCGCTCCGCGCCTGTCGGCGACGTCCTCGCGGACTCAGGTCTCCGGGAATGGCCGCGGGGTGCAATCACAGCCCGGCGCTTGGCCCGCCCAACCGGCTGAGTCCCCTGTTTCTCGACCGTCCATGAGTCTAGGCCAGCCCTCAATACCGCCGCAAACGGGGAAGAAAGGGCGCCGTGCGCCGCTCGGACCGTGCTGCGCGGCCTCGTCGGCAGCTCAGTCCTCGGTCTGTGCCCGCGCGTGGTCCGGTTGGTCGGCGACCCCGATGACGGGTCCGGGTGTGGTGTAGAGGACCTCGCGGGCCTGTTCGGCGGCGCGGGCGAGGGATTCGCCGACGAAGTCGAGGAAGCGGGCGACGTTTTCGAGGCGCGTGGCGGCCGGGGTTCCGGGGCCGAGGACGGTGACGCCCTGGCGTGAGATGTCGACCTGCCGGGTGAGGGCCTGGACGCTGGCGACCATGGATTGGTACCAGAGGCTTTCGTCGATGATGTAGCGCTCGCGACGCTTCTCGTCGCGTTCCCTGCGGACGAGTGCCTGGCTTTCCAGGAAGGCGATCGCCTTGGATATGGACGCGGGGCTGACCTGGAGGCGTTGGACGAGCTCCGAGGCGGTCAGGCTGCCGGAGTCGGTGGTGAGGAGGCAGACCATCACCCGGGCCATCATCTTGTTGGACAGGCCGGATTGCATCATGACGGTGGTGAACTGTTCCTCGTACTCGGCGACGGCCTCGGGATCGCGTCCGTGCGGCAGGGCGGCCGGCTGTGCCGCCTGGGGTGCGGTGGTTCTGCGCCGGTGGGTGCGTCGTTCGGTGGCGCGGTGGGCGAGGTCGGCGCGGTAGTTGGTGGGCCCGCCGTTGCGCATCACCTCGCGCGTGATGGTCGAGGTCGGGCGTTCGAGGCGTCGCGCGATCTCGGCGTAGGGGAGGCTGTCGGCCAGTCCCAGTGCGATCTGCTGACGGTCCCTATGGGTGAGCCGGCCTCCGGGCATCGTGCCCTCCTCTGCTGTCGTCTGATGCCCCATCATAGCGTTCGCGCTCAGGTCATTGCAACATTCCAGCGAGAGATAGTTGCATTACGTTCAGAGTCATCGCAACGAAATTGCGGCAACGACCTGGGAATACATCAATAGCGCGCAACGAATCTGTTGCCAGACTAGTGAACGCAACGTAGCTTTTCCTTCATCGGAAACAGCGGTCGGGCGGAAGGCCCGCCGCGACCAGAAGGAGAAGCGTCATGAACCGGTTCGACACCCCCGCCCCCGTCACCACCGTCCTGAACATCCCCGCCGGACGCGTGAACATCGTCGCCGCGGACCGCACCGACACCACCGTCCACGTCCGGCCCGCCGATCCGTCGAAGGGCCGCGACGTGAAGGCGGCGGAGCAGACCCTCGTCACCTACGCCGACGGAGCCGTGCGGATCGAGGTCCCGGCCAAGAACCAGTACGTCGGCCCCTCGGGGGCGATCGAGGTGACCGTCGAGCTGCCCGCCGGATCCCACATCGAGGCGAACACCGCCGGCGCCGAACTGAGTTGCGCCGGACGGCTCGGCGACGTCGCCTTCGAGGGCGCGTACCGGAACATCCGTATCGACGAGGCCGCCGGCGTCAGCCTCACCGCGGTCGACGGCGACGTCGAGATCGGCCGACTGGGCGGACCCGCGCGGATCAGCACTCCGCGAGGTGACATCAGGATCGCCGAGGCCGTGCGCGGCACGGTGGAACTGCGCACCCAGCGCGGTGACATCGTGGTGGGCGCCGCCGCCGGAGTCTCCGCCTGCCTGGACGCCGGCACCTCCCACGGCCGTGTCGGCAACGGACTCAAGAACACCGGCACCCCCGAGCTCGACATCCGCGCCACCACGTCCCAGGGCGACATCGTCGCCCGCAGCCTGTGACTCGGAGCCCCTCACACGTGGCGTCCCACCCCGCGGCGCGCGTTCCGCGACCGCTCATCCCCGGCCACGTGTCCCCACGTTTCGACAAGGAGTACTTCTCATGAGCGGTTTGGCCATCGCGGCGAACGGACTGCGCAAGTCCTACGGCGACAAGGTCGTGCTCGACGGCATCGACCTGGCCGTCGACGAGGGAACGGTGTTCTCCCTTCTCGGTCCGAACGGAGCGGGCAAGACCACCGCCGTCAAGATCCTCTCCACCCTCATCACTCCGGATGCCGGCGACATCCGGGTCGGCGGCCACGACCTGTCCGCCGACCCACAGGCGGTGCGGTCCGCGATCGGTGTCACGGGCCAGTTCTCCGCCGTCGACGGGCTGATCACGGGGGAGGAGAACATGCTCCTGATGGCGGACCTGCACTGCCTGCCCAAGCGCGAAGGACGGCGGGTCACGGCCGAGTTGCTGGAGCGCTTCGACCTGACCGAGGCTGCCTCCAGGCCCGCCGCCGGCTACTCCGGCGGCATGAAGCGCCGCCTGGACATCGCGATGACGCTGGTCGGCGACCCGCGGATCATCTTCCTCGACGAGCCGACCACCGGCCTCGACCCGCGCAGCCGGCACACCATGTGGCAGATCATCCGCGAGCTCGTCACCGGCGGAGTGACCGTCTTCCTCACCACCCAGTACCTGGAGGAGGCCGACGAACTCGCCGACCGGATCGCCGTGCTGAACAACGGCGGGATCGCGGCCGAGGGCACCGCCGAGGAACTCAAGCGGCTCATCCCCGGCGGACACGTCCGGCTCCGCTTCACCGACCCCGCCGCCTACCAGGCGGCCGCCTCCGGCCTGCGCGGCACCACCCACGACGGCGAGACGCTGACCCTGCAGATCCCCAGCGACGGCAGCCAGCGCGACCTGCGCTCCGTCCTCGACCGCCTCCAGGAGGCGGGCGTCGAGGCCGACGAGCTGACCGTGCACACCCCCGACCTCGACGACGTGTTCTTCGCCCTCACCTCAAGCAACGGTCCCGACCGGCCGGGCCCGTCCAGCGTCCCCCACCAGCCCGACCCGACCAAGGAGAACGTCCGATGAGCTCCCTCTCCCTCGCCGTGCGCAACTCCTCGACGATGCTGCGCCGCAATCTCCTGCACGCCCGCCGCTACCCGTCCCTGACGCTCAACCTGCTCCTCACCCCGGTCATGCTGCTGCTCCTCTTCGTCTACATCTTCGGCGACGTGATGAGCGCGGGCATCGGCGGCGCCGACCGCTCCGCGTACATCGCCTACGTGGTGCCGGGCATCCTGCTGATGACCATCGGGTCGACCGTCATCGGGGCCGCGGTCTCCGTCGCCACCGACATGTCCGAGGGCATCATCGCCCGCTTCCGTACGATGGCGATCCATCGCGGCTCGGTGCTCATCGGGCATGTGGTCGGCAGCGTGATGCAGTCGGTGGCGAGCGTCGTCCTCGTCGGTGCCGTCGCGGTGGCGATCGGGTTCCGCTCCACCGACGCGACCGTGCTCGAATGGCTGGCCGCCTTCGGTCTCCTCGTGCTCTTCGCCCTGGCACTCACCTGGATCGCGGTGGGGATGGGCATGGCCAGCCCGAACGCGGAAGCGGCCAGCAACAGTGCGATGCCGCTGATCCTGCTGCCGCTGATCTCCAGCGCGTTCACTCCCGTCGACGCGATGCCGGGCTGGTTCCAGCCCATCGCCGAGTACCAGCCGTTCACCCCGGCCATCGAGACGCTGCGAGGCCTGCTCCTGGGCACCGAGATCGGCCCCAACGGCTGGCTCACCGTCGCCTGGTCCATCGCCCTGGCCGCCCTCGGCTACCGCTGGTCGACCGCCTCGTTCAAGCGGGACCCGCAGTAACCGGCATGACCACGCGGCCCGATCCGCAACGTCCCCGCTCCCAGGGCGGCGCACCCGACACGAGGTCGGCGTACGCCGCCCTCCGGCGTTCCGGCCCTGCCCATCCCTCCGCTCCGGCCTCCGTCCTCGCGGGACTTGCCACGCTCGGGCGCGTCACAGTGGACGTTCCGACCGATGAGTGGCCGAGGCGCGGGGCACGAACTCAACGGAGCCCGCGAAGCCCACGTCCCCATGGAGGTCGTGGAGTCGGCCCGAACGCCCTGTGGGGGAGCGGTGGCAGCATGACGGCCATCGCACCTCAGGCCGACGACCGGCCGTCATCCCGCTCCGACAGGCATCCGGCGCCGTGGCGACGATTTGCGGCACGGCGCCGTACTCCGCCGACCGCATACCTTCCGGTGAACGGTCAGCGCTGCTCTACGGAGCCGCCAGGGGATTCGGCCGTGACGATCCACACCGACCCCGGAATCCGTACGCCGGCCGGTGTGGCGAACTCGGCGAGCGCGTCCACGAGTCGCTCGCGCAGCGAAGCCTTCGTGCCCGGGTCGGTGTTCCGAAGGTTGTACCGGGTCGGGCCCATGGAAAGGATGAACCCTGCGGCGTCCTCCGGGTCCGCTCCGAACCCCATGTCCCCATGCACCGCGGTCGTCTCGACCCGGTCGTATCCGGCCCGGTCCAGGACCTCGGTGATCCTGGACGGATCGATCAGCGACCCCATGCCGCGGGCCGCCGGGGACGCCTCTCGCAGGTGAGGCGTGAGCGCCGAGGTGGCACGGGCGTACGCGCCGTCCGGCCCACCGGGGTGCGGGCCGAGGAACGCCAGGCGTCCGCCGGGGACCAGCGATGCGCGCAGGTGCGCGAACGCGGCCACCGGATCGGCGAAGAACATCACGCCGCCGCGGCTCATGACGGTGTCGAAGCCCGCGACGGGAAGGGGATGTACCTGGGCATCGCCTTGCACGAACGCGACGTTGTCGATCCCTTCGGCAGCGGCCGTGCTCCGTGCGCGCTCCAGCATGGGGCCGGACAGATCGATGCCCAGCGCGTGGCCGCGACGGGCTCGGCGGGCGGCCATGCGCGTGGTCAGTCCGGCGCCGCAGCCGACATCCAGCACCTCATGGCGCTCGCCGATGTCCGCGGCTTCGAAGAGAGGTGCGTTGAAGCCCTCCAGCATCGCGTCGTAGCGCTCGGGGTGGTCCGCCCAGTGCTGACCCTCCCAGCCGTTCCACGCCTCGGCCTGCTGCTGGTTGACGATTGCGGACATGGTGTCCCCTCATCCTGGGTCTCGTGGCCGTTCGCCGGTCCTGGCGCTGGTCTGCTTGCCGTGCTCCGTGTCGCTCGTGGATCGGCGAACCTTTCACTAGAGTTGGACTCTAGTGTTGAACTCTAGGGATAGGCTCCAGTCATGAGCGATGTCAAGGGATCCCGCAAGAACCGGGCGGCCGAGACCCGCCGCCGGATCATCGTGGCCGCGACCGAGCTGTTCCTCGCCTCGGGTTACGGCGCCACGACGCTCCAGCAGGTCGCGGACAAGGCGGGCGTCGCGGTGCAGACCATCTACTTCGTCTTCGGGAACAAGCCGACACTGCTGAAAGAACTGGTCGACACGGCGATCGCCGGCGACGACCAGCCGGTCGCGACCATGGACCGTCGCTGGTTCGCCGAGGTCGTCGAGGCCCCCGACGCCGCCACCGCGCTCACGGCTCTGGTGTCCGGTAGCCGCGCCGTTCTCGAAAGGGTCGCGGGCATCAGCGACATGGTCCGCAGTGCGTCCGCGACCCACCCCGAACTGCGAGACCTGTGGCCCGAGGGCGACGACCCGCGCCACACGGTCCACACCGCTGCGGCGGAAGCGCTCATCCCCAAGGCCGGCGCCAAGTCGGGCCTGGCGTCCGACCGGACGGCGGACATCCTCTACGCCCTGCTCAGCCCGGAGCTCTACCTCGTCCTCACCCGCGACCGCGGCTGGACCCCGACCGCTTGGGAGCAATGGGCAGCCGCCACCCTCGCGGCACAGCTCCTCGCCCCCGCCATGTAGACGCCACCGACGACGACCGCCCGTTGGTGACGTCATCGACGGCCACCGCCCATCGGTGACGCCTCCGACGACCACCGCCCATCGGAACGTCACCCACGACAACCGCCCACCGGTAGCGCCGCCGGGAAGCGCCCGCCCCCCCCTGGCCTCCGCGCCCGCAGCGGTGATGGGCGCCCGCACGCCACAGCCACCCCGTCGGCCCCACCGAGGCGTGCTACCTGCGCGAATTCCGAGGGCGCGGAGGAACACCCCGTGTGTCGGCGGCCCCTGTCGATGTATCCACCATGAATGAGACGGCCGATCCGTGGTAGGCGAGTCTTCTGCCCTCCTGAAAGGGATGAGGACATGCTGGACGCATCACTGTCGATCGTGCCGGACATCTCCGTCGCGGCGGCCGTCGGGCGCCGCGCGCTGCCCAACCGGCTCTGCGCCGCCTTCACCCGGTCGCTGGGCGCGCAGCGGGCGACGCTCTCGCTGCTGCCGCGCGTGGAGCACTGGCAGCTCCTTCACGCCACCGACGAGCCCGCGCTCCGGGCGGAGGCCGCCCAGTTCGCCCGAGCCGAGGGGCCCTCGGTCAGTGCCGCCCTGGAGATGCGGCCGGTCTACGTCTCCGACCTGCTCGACCCTTCGGACGATTCGAGGCCGGACCTGTCCGAGGAGTTCCCCGGCACGCGGCACGTACTGGCTCTCCCCCTGCACACCGCGCACTCGCCGATCGGCGTGATCTGCCTCTACTTCACCGAGCCGACTCCGGTGACCGACGCGCACATCGCCCAGGCGCACCGTGCGGCAGGGCTCGCTCTGGAGGCATTGCTGCGCTGGCGGCCCGTGCACGCGGGCGCCGGCAGCCGGCGCCCGGTCTGGGCCACGGACACGCGCGCGGCGCGTTGGGAGCGCATCCATCAGGCCGCCGGCTACATCGCCGTCCAGGAGGGCTGCGCAGCCTCCGAAGGGCTGGCCCGGCTCCAGGACGTGAGCGCCCGGGACGGCCGGTCGCTCCTCGACGTCGCCGACGGCGTACTGCAGCCCTCGCACGCCGTCCTCGAACAGCCCGGTCCGGGGGCGCCGACGGGCGAAACCCGTCCGACAATGTCCGAATTGTAGGTCAATGCGAGATTGCTGGTTCTGATGCGGGGTAGCCGTCCGGTCACGCGCTGCCCCGCCGTACCCGGCGGGCGGGTACGCGGATGACTGACGAGAGGAGCGGCCGTGAACGAGTCCGTGGAGGACCTGCTCGACCACGTACAGGAGCGCGGAGGCTACGGCGAACGCCAGCAGGCGGCCGGAGCGGTACGGAGCGTACTCGAGGTCCTGGGAGCACATCTGGTCGGCGACGACCGCACCGACCTCGCCGCTCTCCTGCCCCGGCAGTGCGGCCCGCTCCTGATCGACACGGCGCCCGCCAGCGACCCTCTCACGCCGTCGGGCTTCGTCGAGGTCGTGGCCGCCCGCGACGGCATCAGCCTCGCGGACGCCCGGCGCGCGGTGACGGCCGTGCTCGCGACCGTCGCCGACGTGGCCGACGACGCGCTGCTGCGACGGATCCTCACCCAACTGCCCCCGGGGCACGCCGGCCTGTTCGGCCGCACGGACCCCGTCTAGGGCCCGCGCGGCGTCCGCCGGGAGCCCGTCACAGCACCAGGCGACCGATCTCCTGCGGGTCGAGGCCGGTCAGCCGGGCGATGCGCGGCGCGGGGATGCCCGCGGTCAGCGCCCGGTGGACGAGTCCCTCCCAGTCCTGCGTCGTCTCCCGGAACTGCAGGAGTTCGGTCTCCATGTCGGTGATCGACTGGGGCGCGCACGCCTGCGCCACGCGCAACGCCTCGTCCTCGCTCAGAGGAATCGGCAGCCGCTCCGCGCCCTCGGGGATGAACGCCTCCGCCTCGAAGGGGAGGATCCTGACCTCCTCCGAGGACGCCGAGACGCCGTGGGCCTGCAACCAGCCGTGCACCGCGGGGGTTTCGGAGCACTCCAGATCGCCGACCGCGGCCAGCGCCGTTCCCAGTCGTGGATGCCGTTCGGGCAGGAGGAACAGGTACGCGTCATCGGCCATCGCGTGAAATCGCCTTCTCTTGAACAGGGGCGGGGCCCTGATGCTAACGCCCTCCTCCTCGCACGGGGACCACCCCCGTCATACCTCGCGCCACCACGCGATCGCCCGGTGAGGAGGCCGGGGCCGTCAGCAAGAGCGGGACCAGTGCCGGCGACCACGGGCCCGGCGGGTGAAGGTGGCGACGCAGGCATACGGGGGTGGCGTCACACGGGCTTCTGCCTGCCGTTCGGGGGCGGGCCTTTGTGCGAACGGGCCAGGGAATGGCTGGTTGTCGTCGGTACGCCCGGGTGCGGTCCGCGTTGGACACTGCGTGACTGAGAACGACACGTATCCGCGTGGCCTGGTGAAGATCGAGATCACGGACGATGACAGGGCAGCGGCGAAGACGGCGGCCGATCGCATCGTTGGGCTGTGGCTTGCGGCACCGTCCGAACCCGGCCCGCTCCTGGTCGGCGGTTCCGCGCGGCCAGCCGTGTCGGCATCCACCACAACCTCGGCGAACGGGACCTCGCTGACATCGACTTGCCTCGCGGGCAGGAGTGAGAGCCCTTGAGGCAGGGGAGTGCCGTCCCTCCGTCCGGCCATCCGTCCCGAAGCATTGAGAGGGCCAGGCCGTCTGCAGCGGGCGGCCATTGCCGGAGTACCGAACGGCCGGACCAGTAGGGCCGGTCGGGCAGGCTCGGGTTCACCGAGTACCCACGTGCTCCACGGCGTGGGGCCACCCAAGGCCAGTTGCGGGCAGGCTCCGTTGCCAGGGACCCCAACGGCGTTTCCGACAGCGTGCCCCGGGCGCGCTGGAGCTCAACGAGGCAGCGGTCGGTGTCGCATCAGCCAGGCCGTCAGCCGCCGCTTGCGTCGCCGTCGTGCAGTAGCGCGAGCTGGTACGTGATGGCCTTGGTGAGCCGCTCCTCGTCGTTCGTCGCGAGAAGGTCGAGCAGGGCTCCCCGAAGCACGGCCAGGGCCAGGGTGCGGCGGATGGCGCCTTCCTCGCTGTCGCGTTCGGACGGCGGCTGGCAGTCGGCCAGAACGCCGAGCCAGTCCTCCACCGTCGCACGGGCGAATCCGGCCCAGACTCCATGGGGCTGGGTGAAGGAGCGCGTGCAGGCCTCGGCCCACAGACGCAACAGCGGCCGGTGTTCCTTCGCGGCGAGCCACGTCCAGATCTGCTCGACTGCCGGAACGAGTCCGTCAGGGCGACCGGGCTGCTTGGCCCCGTCCAGGAGCGCCAGCTCGTCGGCGCGGGCGCGCGCCAGCAGCGCCTGCAGTAGGCCGTCCTTGCTTTCGAAGAGGAAGAGCAGGACCCGAGGGCTTGAGCCCACGGCCTCGGCCAGCGGGCGCAGCGACAGGTCGGCCAGGCCGTGGGTGAGTGCGTACTGGTACGCCGCTTCCAGCAGCTCGTTCTGCCGGGCGGAGGGAGTTGGAACTTCCGGGGGCATGGAGCTAGCCTAACTGAAACGACTGTTTCAGTGAAGGTCGGACAGAACGATCACGGGGGTCGGGAGAGCAGCTCATGTCGCAGCAAGACCAGAGGCAAGCACGCATTCGGCGCGCGGACCGGCCCGGGGACCTGGGGTGGGTGGTGATGGCCCACGGCGAGTCGTACGACGAGCAGTTCGGCTGGAACACCGACTTCGAGGCGTTGGTCGCCAAGATCGTCGCCGACTACGGAGCCCAACACGACCCGGCCCGCGAGGCGGGCTGGATCGCCGAGGTCGACGGCCGGCGCGTGGGCTGCGTCTTTCTCGTCGCGGGCGATCAGCCGGAGCTGGCCAAGCTGCGGATCCTGCTCGTCACTCCGGAGGGCAGGGGTCTGCGCCTCGGGACGCGCCTGGTCCAGGAGTGCCTCGATTTCGCTCGCGAGGCGGGCTATGAGCGAGTGACGCTGTGGACCAACGACGTACTGACTGCGGCGCGAAGGATCTACCAGAGTTTCGGGTTCACGCTCGCCGACGAGGAACGCCACCACAGCTACGGTCACGATCTCGTCGGCCAGAACTGGGTTCTCGACCTGCGCGCAGACGCGGCGGACAGCGGCAGGTGACCAACGGTGGCGATGCCCGCTGACATCACGCCTTCCATCGTCAGCACGGACCCACCGCGCAGGTGATCATCGCCGCCCCATGCATCGGCCGTGGAGCGGCGGAAGGGGCCTGCCGCCATCCGAACGACTCCAGGCGGGTCCCCTGACACCTCGTGGCCACGGTGGACGTGACGCGGGTCGGCCAAAGGCTCCGACGGTCTCGGACGTCTCCGTCGAGTCGGTCGTCCGGCAGGCGCCCCGTGTCCTCAGGTGGGACCTGTCACTGCTTCTCATCCAGACGGATGGCACGCCGCAACTCGTCGGCCGCTTCGTGGCTCGTGCCCTCGCGCTGCTCCAGGAGTGCCGCGGCGATCGCGTCCAGCTTGCGCTGCACGGCGTGGGTGTCACGCCGTTCGGTGTTCTTCAGCAGAGCGAGCAGCAGGAGGTTGACCGACGCCAGGACATCTCCGGCGAAGATCAGCCAGGACAGCGGCGGGTGCGCGAAGTGCAGGGCGACCGTGCCGAGGACCAGGAGCACGCACAGAGCGTAGAAGAGCGGGGAGCTGGTGAGGTTCGACGCCCGGTCCGAGAACGCGGCGAACCGGTCGCGTCCCGCACCGCCCCGCTCGGCGGGATGATCAGTGGCCATGCTCGCCATGTTCCCTGGAAATGCCCCGTCACTCAGGGACCGCAGGCGTGGCGGGCGCGCCTCGGCCCTTCCGCCGCCGGGATTCGTCTGCCCGCCCTCAGCCGGCCGGAGCGTGAGTCCGTCCCCATAACCGTATGGCGCCGAGTCTCCGGCGGGTCAGTCGCGGTCGAGCCGCGGCAGCGAGGCACAGAGGCGTACGGGCAACTCGGGCAGGACCTTGTGGATGCCCACGCAACCGGCATCGCCGTTCGTGGCGACCGGCCGCCAGCCCGCGGATTCGGCCCGGTAGAACCAGCGCTGGGAGACCTGTGAGGAGGGGCAGCTCTCGCTGACGGCACCGCACGCAGGCCCCATCCGGGTCGACAGATCCAGCACCAGCCACGTGTCGTCGCAGCCGCGTTCGTCCCAACTCGTGTGCTGGGGAATGTCGGTGTCGTTGACCGCCTGCCGGTACGAGGACGAGGTGCAACGCGGGGGCGTGGGATCGCACCCGTTCTCCCCACACTTCCGCAGCGCAGGAGGCGAGGCACCGGCGGGGGTATAAACGTCCCGGCTGTTCACCAGGACCCTGCGGGAACCCAACGGCTCGCCCAGCTTCACCGTCGCTTCGACCCGCTGCGTCCCGGTGCAGCCGGCCTCCCGGTCCAGGGAGGGGGACTCGTAGGTGACACTCACATACACGGTGCCCTGCTCGACGGTGTCGAGTGCCCCGCGCAGGCCGCGGATGCACTCGTGTGCGCCGTCGGGCACTTCGGCGGCGACCACCAGAGACCGGCCACCGTCCGCGGTACGGACACCGTCGATGCGGATCGGTGCGGAGAGCGTCCAGACCTGCTCCGTCGCTGTGGTCTCGGCAGCGGTTCCGACGGTTTTGGAACCGCATCCGGCGAGGATCACCAGCACCGCGCCGAGCACGACCGTCCGTATACCTCGCTGCCACATGCCGAGCCCCCCGTTTCGCCGAAGATCGACAGCCTAGCGTCCCCGCCGGGCCGCCCCCGGACCGCTCGGGTCCTGCCCGGATTGGTCCGGGCCCTGGCCCGAGCGGTCCGCGCCGTGCCCGGAGCGGCGCCGCCCGGCCCCGAGCAGCCCATCCCCGAGCGGCTCAGCCCGAGCAGCGCCGCCGTGCTGCGAGGGTGCGTCAGCTCGATGCGGTGTCGTCGCTCGCCTGCGCGGCCTCCTCAGCTGCGCGCGCCTTCTCCCGCATCTTGCGCACCAGCTCCGCCTTCCGGTCGGCCGCACCCTGGCGGTCCAGGTTGCGGTGCGGACCGTTGTTCTGCCGTTCAGCGCGGGACTGCCTCTTGCGCTGGCCAC
Organism: Streptomyces sp. NPDC047971; assembly: GCF_040653355.1. NCBI lineage: Bacteria > Bacillati > Actinomycetota > Actinomycetes > Kitasatosporales > Streptomycetaceae > Streptomyces > Streptomyces sp. NPDC047971. Next base: position 102,190 of record NZ_JBEZNW010000024.1, read on the forward strand.
CGCCCTGGCCCACGGGGTTGTTGATGTTCTTGCTGTCGGTCACGGGTTCCCCAGGTAGTGATGTGGAGTGATCTACGGATTCATGGGTGGGGACGGGCGGCCACGTCGAAGGACGTCAGCGGGCCCGCCCCGCTCGCACTCGTCCATCGGCGTCTGGCCGAGCATGACAAAGACGTTACTCGGTTCCAACGGCCCCGCGCGCCGACCGTCGGCCTGAGCAGGGCGTTGGCCTCAACAGCACGGCTCAGATACCGGTCGCCGAGCCGAGCGGGGTCGGGCGCGCAGGGCAGGCAGCCGGGCGCAATCTTCGGGTGTGGCCAGGCTCTCACCCAGGGCGAGGAACCGCGCCTCCGGAGCCGGGGTGCCGAGCCGGCGCGGCTCGCCCGATTTGATCATCACGGACCGACCGTACGGGATGCTGTGGTTCGGTTCCACCGACCACTGAGCGGTATTTGACCGGTCGGGCCGACCAAAGCGCCACCTCACGCCTCGTGCGGGAGTCAGGCGGCGGTGTCGGCGAGGATCGTACGCCTGGCATCGATCGCCGCAGCGAGCAGGCACTCGTCCAGCAGCATCTCGCCGTCGCGTGTGGAGTCGTTGACCGGTACACGGGTACGCCGGTCGATCAGCGCCGTCAGCGACGGCAGCGCGGGCATCGCGTGTCGGCCCATGCGTGCCAGACCCTCCGCGTAGTACTCGCCCATCACGTAATCACCGAGGTGCGGTGTCATGAGAGCGAGAATCCGCGGCAGAGCCGTGGGGCCGGCGTGCCGCAGCCACAGGGGCGCGCATACCGCTTGCATGCGTCCAGGCCGTTTGAAGGTGAGGTTGTACAACTGGGCAGCCTGCCGGAAAGTCAGCGGACCGGCGTCCAGCAGAGCACCGAAGATCTCAGGGGCACGGCGCAGCCGCCCGGTGTCCACCGGCTTGGCCTGAAGGACCGCCGCTGCGGTGGTGCTGTCGTACGACGGCGTCGGACTGCCGGAAGGCCGACGGGCTTTGGGATACGGAGTGAAGGGGACCGCAGCGATCAGGACCCCGTGCCTGTGCATCGCAGCCTCAGAGATGGAGGCGGTGGTGAGGGCTCTGGCCATGGCGGGGCAGATTCCTCGTCCGCAGTGACGTACGAGCCGGGGCAGGAGTTCGACCGGGGCCGCGCGCCAGCCATGACAGGCCTCCCGGACCAAGTCGGCGCCGATGTCCCGGGTGCCGGGGGCGCCGAGGAGTCGCGCCGCCAGGGCATAGACGTGCCGTTCGCGCCCCAGCCTGTACAGCACCCGGCCCCAGCGCTCCCCGGCGTCGTCCAGGTGGCGCGCGGCCGCCCGGGCATCGGAGAACAGCGCCCTGTCGAGTGCCGGCCACTGCCGCGGAGGGGCGACGCCCAGGGTCTCCAGTCGGGCGAGGAAGCGGACGGAGGCCAAGGGGTCGTCGTGCAGATGCGCGACGGAACCCCGGAGGGAATCGGCGAGGGCGGTCCGCACCACGGGCTCGGTGAGGGAAGCGAGAGCCCTGAGCGCCGCATCGCGGCTTCCGGCGCGCACGACGAGATACGCGGCCAGGCGCCGTACCTCTTCATCGGGGTCCGTGAGTCGAGCCAGCGCCGCCTCGGCGGCTTCAGGCCAAGGGCGACCGTCCCCGGCACAGGACAGGAGATCCATGACCTCGCGACGTACGAACGGGTCGTCGGCCCGGGAAAGTTGCAGCAGCCGGACGGGTACGGGGCCGGTGCGGGCGGCGTTCATCGCGTCGAGGATCGCGATGCGGGCGGGGTGGGCGGCAGTCGTGGCGTCGCCCGCGGACACAGCCTCGTCCAGCCACTTCATCGGACGGGGCGGTGGCCGCCCTTCCCCGCAGAAGATTCGATCATGGGGCTGATCATGTCACGCGCAGCAATCGCTGGGCCACGCCGTTCGCCCTCAGAGGCAGGGGCTCTCGCTCGGTGGCAGATGCGTGCGCCCGAGCGCTGCGGGTCACCCCTGAGCGGTCCAGGTTGGCGGGGCGAGCGCTGTGGACGGCCCGCGGATGGCGATCGAAGCGCGCCCCCGAGGCGCGTACTGCGGGGCGCGTCACCGTGGAGCAACGATCGCGGACTCTCCGTACGAAGTCACTGGCAGCGCGCGCACACCCGGCGGCCGGCCCGCTGGTAGGCCAGGCTCGCGCGGCCGAGTGCCAACCCGTACACGGAGAAGCCGCCGTACGCGATCACGACCACCCAGGGCGCGTGGTCGGCGATGCCCAGCTCGGTCACGCCCGCCCAGACGAGCGTGCCCGTCACGGCGAGGAAGATCCCGAACGGTGCCAGCGCGCCCGCGCCCGCCCAGCCCAGGGCCAGCAGTGGCAGGCGGGGGAGCGCCCGGCCCCAGGGGCGAGTCAGGGCGAGGGCCAGGGCCATGCCGACCAGCGCGAGCACCGCGGTGACGTCGACGCCGTGCTCGTACAGCCGGATGCCCAGGTCGCTGGTGTAGCGGGGGTCCATACCGGGCCGGCCCGCACCGGTGAAGCCGACGGTCGCGCCGAGCCCCCAAGCCGTCTTCAGCGTGACGTACGGGACGAGGGCGGCGACCGCGACGAGTCCGGCCACGGTCCGCGGCCCCTCCCCGGTGGGGGCCGCGCGGTCTGCGCAGTACGGGCAGAGGCCGAGCGCCCGCCGCCGGTGGGCCAGCGCGGCGCAGGCCCACAGCACCGCGCCCGCCACGGCGACGCCCTGGTTCGCCCAGGCCGCCCAGTCCATCGGCGGCTGGTTCCGGCCGAGGAAGACGGCGAGCAGATGCACGGGGCTGAAGAGGAAGGCGAAACCCGAGGTCAGGCAGAGCGCGACGACCGGCCACGCGAGCATGGACGGCCAGGCGCGGTCCCGGCGGCGGGTCAGCACGTACGCGAGGCAGGCTGCCGCCGCGTACAGCCCGGCCGTGGTCCATTCGGCCGCCGTGCCCGCCGCCTTGCCGAGCACGGCGTACCCGTACGCGGGGCCGGTCAGCGCGGCGAAGGCGGCGCCGGCCGCGTACAGCGCCGACCACCACAGCGCGGCACCGTCCGTCCAGGAGGGCCAGGAATCCGTGAGCTTCTTCCAGATCATGGCCGCAGCCTCGCGTGGCGGTCGACTGGGAGACATCGACCCCCGGGCGGAACGTGCGGATGGGGTCTCCGCCGCCCAGGGGAGAGGCCGTACGCCGCTGGTCGGGCCCGGGACTGTACGGTCCTGATCCGCCGGTCGACCCCGAGGACTCGAACGCCCTGAGATCATGGCCTCGTGACGACGACTCCAGTGGAAGCACCCAGCCCCGAGGTTCAGATCGTGGAGGTGGATGCCACTGGCAGTGCGCTCCTGGCTGTCGTCGTGCGATGCCTGGCGACCACGCGGCTGCACGCGTGCTTCCGCCACACCACCCCGGACGGGAAAGCCGTCGACCTGGTGCTGGCGGAGATCCTCCGCTACCCGCAGGTGCCGGTCGACGAGGTGGACCCGCCTCACGGCGCCCGTCTCGTCTTCACCGGTGAAGGCGCGGACGATCTCCGCTTGAAGCCCGGTGACATCCTGCGAGGCACCAACCCCACTTCCTGATCAGCGTAAATCCAGAGGTCTTGACGATTGCTCGCACCCTTCTTAGGGGAGGCCGTGTACTTCCGCGGCGAGGGCCTGGCTTCCTTCATCCGCTCAGGGGCGCGCTGTCATGGCTGGTCGGCGACGGCCCGGATAGGGAAGGCAGCCAGGTGGAGTGCCACGTGATACGCGATGCAGGCTTGTCGATTCGCACAGCCAGGTCGCGCCACTGCCTGAGCCGAGCGATGCACCGCTTGAGCAGTGGTCAAGAGCTGCGAGTGAGGCCCCGCGACTCGACGGCGGTGATCGCGGCTGCTGCGAGCTGAGCCTCTTCGCGTACCACTGGGTCGAGGTGACGAAGGTAGGGAGCGATCAGCGGCCGGGCCTGCGGGTCGTGGGTGGCCCCGAGGATGTAGAGCGTGTGGACGAGGAGTTCGCGTTCCATCGTCGGCATGGCTGCCGCCAGCGGTTCGACCAGAGCCAGAGGAAAGTCGTAGCGGTTGAACGCCTCGCTGATCGCGTTCAGGGCGGACTCGCGCACCTTGGTCACCGGCTCGTCGACAGCCACGCTGACCAGACGTCCGACGACCAGGCGAGCGGCGTCGGCGTCGAGTACGGCACCGCGCAGGAGGTCCCCGAGGACGGCGGCGGCGACATCCCGACGGTCCGAGTTGCGGTCGGTCAGCGCTTCAAGTGCCTCGAACATGCCGTTGATGCTGCCACCTCGGACCGGGCGACCAGGACGCCGTTTCCGAACTCCGTCCAGGGACATGCCGGGAACGTCAACAGGACTCAGCGGCTGTGGGAGTTGTAGACGCGCATGGCGAGCGGCATGAAGACAGCGGTGATGCCCGCAGCCCAGATCAGTGACCACATGACGGACGAGCCGACCGGTGTGCCCAGCAGGAGGCCGCGGAACGCGTCGGACAGGTGCGTGACGGGATTGACCTCGACCCACGCCTGAAGCCAGCCCGGCATCGTGTCGACGCGGACGAAGGCGCTGCTCGTGAAGGTGATCGGGAAGATGATCGTGAAGGCGAAGACCTGCACCTTCTCGGCGTCGCCCGCCAGCATCCCGATCAGGACGGCTGTCCAGGAGACCGCGGCGGCGAAGGTCAGGAGAAGGACCGTCGCGCCGAGGAAGCCGAGGGCGCTCCCTGTGAGCGTGAACCCGAGCAGGGTGCCGAGGCCGATCATCAACAGCATCGCCCAGAGTTGCTTCGCCAGGTCTGCGGCGATGCGTCCGTAGAGCGGCGCCGCCCGGGCGATGGGGAGACTGCGAAGGCGGTCGAACACGCCCTTCGTCAGGTCGGCGTTGAGCGACATCGCGGTGTACATGCTCATGAACAGGGTGTTCTGCACGATGATCCCGGCCAGCGCGTACTGCAGGTAGTCCTGCGGAGAGCCGGCCATCTGCCCGCCGAAGACATACGTGAAGAGGAAGACGAACATGATCGGCGTGATGCTGTAGTCGACGAGCTCCAGCGGGTTGTGCTTCACCGAGATCAGGCTCCGCCACGCCATCGTGGCCGTCTGCCGCAGCGCCGCGCCCACGTGGACGCGGTTCCCTCCGCGGGCGGTCGGCTCCGTGAGCTCCATGCCGGTCATGACGGGCCTCCCGTGGACGCGTAGTCGTCGTCGGACGTCTCCGAGTCGTCCGCCTGTGCCTTGTGACCGGTCAGGGCGAGGAACACCTCGTCCAGGGAAGAGCGGCGCAGGGTGAGCTCACCCACGGCTATTCCCGCCTGATCGAGGCGGCGTACGACGCGGGGCATGAGCGCCTCGCTGGTGACGGGGGCGGTGACACGATGATCCTCGATCGCGGTCTGGGGACCGGCCTCCTCCGCCACGAGCGCGCGGACGCTTGCCAGGTCGGCCGTCGAAACAGGCTGCACGTTCAGGACCTGTCCTCCGACCTGCGTCTTCAGCTCGTCGGGGGTGCCCTCGGCGATCACACTGCCCTGGTCGACCACGACGATGCTGTCGGAAAGGCGGTCGGCCTCGTCGAGATACTGTGTGGTCAGCAGCATGGTCATGCCTTCGGACACCAGACCGCGCAGCATCCCCCAGACCTCGCCACGACTGTGCGGATCGAGCCCCGTGGTCGGTTCATCCAGGAACAGGATGCGGGGGCGCCCCACCAGGCTCGCCGCCAGGTCGAGACGCCGCCTCATCCCGCCCGAGTACGTCTTCACGGCGCGCCCCGCGGCCTCTTCCAAGTGGAAACGTTGCAGCAGTTCGGCAGACCGTGCTCGTGCGTCGGGGCGCGACATGTCGAGCAGGCGGCCGATCATCACCAGGTTCTCGGTTCCGGTCATGTTGTCGTCCACCGCGGAGAACTGCGAGGTGAGGCCGATCAGCGACCGGACCTGACGGGCCTGGCTCACCACCTCGTACCCGCCGACCTCGGCACGGCCCCCGTCGGGATGGAGGAGCGTGGCGAAGATCCGGACCGCCGTGGTCTTGCCGGCACCGTTGGGTCCGAGCAGGCCCAGGACGGTACCTGCCGGGACCTCGAGATCGATGCCTTTGAGTGCGGCGGTCCCCTTGAAGTTCTTGGTGAGACCTTCCGCCCGTATCGCGTGTGTCATGGGGTCACCCCGCTCGTCGAGGAATCACCTCTTCCACTGTGCCCGACGCCTCTGACAAGCACCGGCCGAGGAGGGCTCCGGACGCCGGGCCGCCGGTGCCCGCTGGGGCTCCCGGCCCCGCACCGTCGCTGGGCAGCGGGATGAGAAGACGGCAGGGCCACGTGCAGTATCGGGTGAGTGACGTTGAGTAATTCTGGCCGCGCCCCTCGCGCTGCACAGGCCAAACCGGGCAGGGGGAGCCCCTCGGCCGGGTCCTGGTCCGCACCACCCCGTCGACAGGAACGTCGTCGAAGGGTCCGGCGGCGCCTTGCCCGACGTAGTGCTTGAGGCCCGGCGAAGTCCGGTGCTCGCCGCCTTCCCAGCCGAGCGCGCTCAGGGCGACCGCCTGGCTTCCGAGGATCGGACCGGCCAGGCCCTCCGCGTTCGCCGCGCGAGCGCGTCGATGTCACGCTCGCGCCGGCGGACGCGGAGACGTTTACCGAACCTGTGCGCAGGGCGTAGCGCGCTCTGGATGGCGGCCGACGTCTCCAGCGGGTCGGGTGTGGCGGCGGCCCCGGCCGGTCTCGCCGAGCACGCCCACGAGGTGCCCAGAACAAAGGCGCCATCGCTGAGCGGGAGGGCGGGCTTGGCAAGGTCGGATGGCTCAAGGGCACTCTCCCCGGCGCCGACTCCACGATCGGCCAGGTTGATACGGGGCGGTATCGGGCAGGTCGATCCTGTTCGGCCTGCCCGATGCATCGAGCGGCCCGGCAGAGGTGATCAGGTAGCGGTGATCAGGTGGCGGGTGCGCAAGCAGCAGCCCCTCACTGGATGAGGTCCGTGTGCGGGTGGCCTCCGTTCGCCGGGCAGGCGTACAACTGGAGATGATTGGCGTCCAGCACTGTGATCTTGGGCGGATTGGACCAGTTGGATGCGCCGGCGATCTGGTCTTCGTGCGGGATCCAACTCGTGCTGTTCCGGTGCCATTCGGACGAGGAGATGGTCAGCAGCGGCGTCATCCGGGTGCCGCAGGCCACACAGAATCGCGGCACGGGGTCGGTGAGTCCCCAGGGCGCCCAGGTGGATGCCGTGTCCGAAGCCCAGTTGACCTGTCGCCCGGCGGCGCAGGTCGAGCCTGTCGGGGTCCTCGAACCGTTCCGGGTCGCGATTGGCCGCCTGGATCGAGAGGGTGACCGTCTCACCGGCCCTGATGGTCTCGCCGTCGAGCTCGACGTCCTCCAGGGCCACGCGCACCATCGTGTGGGCGATGCTCAGATACCGCATCAGCTCCTCGACGGCCTGGTCGGCGAGGTCCGGCCGGTCCCGCAGGACGGCGAGTTGACCGGGGTGCCGCAGGAGCGCGAAGGTGCCGTGCGCCAGCATGTTCGCGGTGGTGTCGAGGCCCGCGCCGAGCAGGAAGCCTCCGACGCCGGTGAGTTCCTCGTCGGTGAGGTCGCTGGTCGTCAGGTCGCTCAGCAGGTCGTCGGTGGGCCTGGCGCGCTTGGCGAGCACCAGCCCGTACATGTACTCCTGCAGACCCGTCATGGCGGCCATCCGCTCGTCGGGCGTGGAGTCCAGGCTCATCAGCGCGGTCACGAACCCGTGGAAGGCGTCCCGGTCGGCGAAGGGCACGCCGAGCAGTTCACAGATCATGAGTGCGGGGATCGGCTGCGCGAATGCCTGGACCAGGTCGATTCCCGGGCCTCCGGCCTCCATCGCGTCCAGGTGTTCGGCGGTGATCTCCTCGACGCGGTCGGTGAGTAACCGCATCCGCCGGACCGTGAACCGGCCGGCGAGCAGACGTCGGAAGCGGGTGTGCTCGGGCGCGTCCATCCCCGTCATGTCGCCCGGGGGCGCGGGCGGCAGTTCGCCCTCGGGGCCGCCGGGCAGGGGGTAGTGCATCAGTTCGTACCGCGAGCTGAAGCGGGGGTCGGCCAGGACGGCGCGGACGAGGGAGTGGCTGGTGACCAGCCGACCCTGGTGCCCGTCGGGGTAGGTCATGGGGCTGAGCGGCCGCCTCGCACGCAGCTCGGCGAGGGGTGCCGGTGGATCGAAGGGGCATCCCGCGGGGCGTTCGTAGGGCAACGAAACGGACTCGGGCGTCCGTGCGGATGTTCCGTCGGGCATGGCGTTCCCCCGGTGCGGGTGGTGTCCGCCGAAGCGGACACCACGACTTCAACAGTGTTCAAGCGCGCTCTTGAACACTGTAAAAGTAGAATTGCACGGTGTGCAAGTGATGGTGGCGCGCTGTCGGCGCGTGACCGGCCTCCGTCACCGCGCCCAGGGGCCCCACCAGCTCGGGGGCGGCGGGTCGGCGGGCGCCGAGGTCGGCTGGTCGGGGTGGAGGCCGAACCGCCGCAGCGCCTCCCCCCGGACGCTCACCCCCACCGTGCCGTGCCAGTGCCCGTCCGCGCGGATCCCGCACATGAGGTCGATCCTGATGTCGTCGCCCCGGAAGGGGTCCCAGTCGATACCGCGGTCGCGCAGTCAAACCGCCATGAGCCGCCCCGGCCGCGGGCTGCCGGGAACGTTCTCGAAGCTGAACAGGGTCACCCACTCGGAAGTGTTCATGAACGCCATCCTGCCGTGGCGGCCCGCGCTTGACCTTCCCATTGATGTGAAGCCCTAGCGTCGCGCCGACGACCCACCGGCGTCGTGCATCCCGCCCGACCCGTACCGCAGGAGCGACACCATGACCACCTTCGTTGTGCAGCGCAACGGCCGGCCGGCGACCGCCCGAGAGCTCGAACCGCTGGCCTTCACCGGCTACGCCCACTTCACCGCCATGCAGGTGCGCGACGGCCGCGTCCGGGGCCTCGACCTGCACCTGGATCGACTGCGGCACGCCTCGTTGGAGCTGTTCGGCCGCGCGCTCCCCGACGACCGGGTGCGTACCTGGCTCCGTACGGCCGTGGAGCAGGCCGGTCCGGCCGATCTCTCGCTGGTGGCCACGGTGTACACACCCTCCGGCGAGTTCACCGTCGCGACCCCCGAGGAGGAGCCCGAACTGCTCGTGCGCACCGGACCCGCCGCGGGCGGCCCCCACGGCCCGCTGGCGCTGGCGGCGGTCCCGTACGAACGGTTCCTGCCGGGCGTGAAGCACGTCGGCGAGGTGGCCAAGACGTACGCCCTCCGCCGCGCCGTCGACGAAGGCTTCGACGACGCCGCGTTCGTCGACCGGCGCGGCCGAATCAGCGAGGGCTCCATCTGGAACCTGGCCTTCTGGGACGGCGCCTCGGTCGTGTGGCCCGTCGCCGAGATGCTGGCCGGGACGACCATGGCCGTCGTCGGGCGCCAGCTGGACCGCCTCGGCATCCCCCAGCGCCACCAGGAGATCACCCTCGCCGACCTGCCGGAGCTGTCCGGGGGAGTGGTCATGAACTCCTGGACGCCCGGCGTCACCGTCCATCGGATCGGCGCCGTGCCGCTCCCCGAGGCCCCGGCCTTCGTCGAGCTGCTCCACCGCGCCTACGAGGCGGAACCGTCCGCCTCCCTCTGACCGCGCCGATTCCTGCCCGACCTCGGGTTTTCCCGTTGAACGGTCAACCGCTATGGTGGAGGGAGAAGGCCCGCTGCCGCATCTCCCCCGTATGCGGCAGCGGGTCTTCGTCGTGTGCGCCCGGGCTCCACCACGGCGCGTCCGCCCACCCCGCGCCGCGACGCCGCCACACCGTCGGTGTCCGTTGCCACCGCCCCTCCCCGCGACGCCGCCACACCGGCGGTATCCGTTGCCGCCGCGCCTCGCCGCGAGCTGCCACGCCGTCGGTCACCGTTACCCCGCCCTGCCGCACCGTCACCCCCGCGGCGTACGTCGCCGCGCGCGGCCCCTACCGGCGCCATACGCTCGCCGTCACGACGGAAGAGACCAGGGAGCGGCCCGATGTCCGGACAGTTCGAGGCGACGACGGATGTCGACCGTCCCATCGAGGAGGTCTTCGCCTTCCTCGCCGACGGACGCAACGACCCCACGTTCAGCCCCAGGGTGCAGCGGATCGAGCGGGTCCCGGACTCCCCGACCGCCGTGGGAACGGTGTTCCGGAGCACGGTGAAGGACGCCGGCATGAAGACGGCACGCGAGTTCCGCGTCACCGAGTTCGACGCACCACGCCGGATGCGCTGGGCCGAGGTGTCCAAGAACATCGTGACGGCGTCCCGAGGAGGCTACGACCTCGAACCCCTGCCGAACGGCGCCACGCGGGTCCGGATCTTCAACGTGCTGGAGGGACACGGCCTCGGCAAGCTCCTCGTCGGCCTCGCGCTCGGCGCCGCCCGCAAGGACGCCGACGCGTTCGGGCGCCGCATCAAAGCCGCCGTCGAAGCCTCCTAGCACCCCACCCGCCCGCCTGCCGGCGACGACGTCCTCGCCCCCGCCCCCGTGCTCCCGCCGGCGCGTCCGACGGTCCCGACGACCCGAAGCCGACGACGGCCGGGGATCTTCGGCAGTCCGACGTCGCCGCCGACCGCGCGCGCCGTACCGTAGGACCGCGAGCGCCCCCGCCGCAGCCGTCACCCACCCGCGCAGCCGTCACCCACCCCGCCGCAGCCGTCACTCACCCCCTGCGACAGGGGTTGCGCTTCCCGCCCCGTACGACAGCCAGGAGCCCGCCCCGTGATCGCCCGCGCCCCGCGCCCCGCCCGCAACGCGCTGTCCGCCCTCGCCTTGGCAGGCATCCTCGCGGTGGCGGTCGCCGGCTGCACCTCCTCCGACGGGCCGCACGGCACCGACGACTCCGCGCCCTCCTCCCGGCCGCCGTCCGGGAAGGTGGTACCGCCCGAGCCGCACATCGGCTTCGACTACCAGATCGGCGGGCCGTACGAACCTCCGGCCGGCGTGACCGCGGTCTCCCGCGACCGCACCGCGAAGCCCGCACCCGGCCTGTACAACGTCTGTTACGTCAACGCCTTCCAGACCCAGCCGGACGCCACGGACTGGTGGCGGACGAACCACCCCGACCTGCTCCTGCGCGACGCCTCCGGTGCGCCGGTCATGGACGAGGACTGGGGCGAGGCCCTGCTGGACGTCTCCACACCGGACAAGCGCCGGCGTCTCGCCGCGATCGTCGGAGAGTGGATCGACGGGTGCGCGACCGACGGCTACCAAGCGGTCGAGGCGGACAACCTCGACTCGTACGAACGCTCCGACGGCCGGCTCACGCCCGAGCACGACCTCGCCTTCGCACGCCTCCTCGTCGACCGCGCCCACGCTGCCGGCCTCGCCATCGGTCAGAAGAACGCGGCGGACCTCGCGGAGCAGGGCCGGGGCATCGGCTTCGACTTCGCCGTCGCCGAGGAGTGCGGACAGTACGAGGAGTGCGGGCCGTACGCGGCCGCCTTCGACGACCGCGTCTTCGTCATCGAGTACCGGCCGGCCGGCCTCGACGCCGCCTGTTCGGCCTGGGGCGACAAGCTCTCGATCGTGCTCAGGGACACCGACGTACGGCCGGCCGGGAAACCCGGACACGTGCGGCGCACGTGCTGAACGGAGCGGCGCCGCAGGGGAATGCCGAGGTCCCGGCGGGACGTTGAGGCTGCGGGCGATGTCGGGACCGGAAGCGCGAGCGACGCGGGACGGGGTGCTGGATGGGACGGGTCACATGCTGATCGGGGAGTTGTCCCGGCGTACGGGAGTCAGCACGCGACTGCTGCGGTACTACGGGGAGCAGGGGCTCCTGGAGGCGGACCGCGGACCGAACGGGTATCGCGAGTACGACGACGCCTCCGTGGTCACCGTGCGCCAGGTGCGTGCGCTGCTGAACGCGGGCCTGTCCACGGAGGTCATCCGCGCGGTGCTGCCCTGCGCCCACGGAGAACTGCCGGAGTTCGACTGGTGTGTGGACGTGCGGGAGATCCTGGACCGGGAGCTCGCGGCGACCGACGCGCGCATCGACGACCTGCGCCGCAGCCGGGAAGCCCTCGCCGACGTCCTGGCCCGGCCCTGATCCGACCGACGGTCAGTGGTCGGTCCGTGTGTCCGGCCGAACCGAGTGCAGCTTCCGGTAGCGTCCCGGCGTCGTGCCGAACTCGCGGCTGAAGGCATGCGAGAAGGCGTACGGCGATCCGTAACCGACGCGGCGCGCGACGACCGTCAACGACTCCTGCGTGTCGCGGAGCAGCCTGGCGGCCAGGGTCAGCCGCCACCAGGCGAGATAGGCCATCGGCGGACGCCCGACGAGGGTACGGAACCGGCGGGCGAGCGTGGGCCGGGAGACGCCGGCCGCGTCGGCCAGACGATCGTTCGTCCACGGCGCGGCCGGGTCCGCGTGCAGCGCCCGCACGGCGGCGGCCGTCACCGGGTCGCCGAGCACGGCCGACCAGGCACCGGAGGAGCCCTGGCCCACCCATGAGCGGATCATGTAGACGAGCAGAAGGTCGACGAGGCTCGGAACCGCGATGCCGTGACCCGGCCGCTGCGCGGTCAACTCGCTGCCGAGCAGGTCGATCGCGGCACGCAGCCCCGGGTCGCCGCCGACGCGGTGGGGCAGGTGGACGAGGTGGGGCAGCTCCGCCATGAGTGGATGCGGGCGGCTGCGGTCGAGGCGGTACTTGCCGCAGAGCATCTCCACCTGGCCGCGCGAGCTCGGCTCCGGCGGCTCAGTCGAGCCGCGACGGGCACGGGCTTCGGCCCACTGCTCGAAGGGGACCGCCCGTGCCACGGTCGCCGCGTCGGCGGGGGAGTCGGCGATCACATGCCCCGTGCCGTGCGGCAGCAACACCGCGTCCCCCACGCCGAGTCGGACGGGCGAGCCGCCGTCGGGCAGCAGCCAGCACGCACCCTCCAGGACCACATGGAAGCCCGCGCCGTCGTACGGGGCGAGCCGTGCGCACCAAGTCCCGCTCACCCGCACCCGATCGGAGGAGGGCTGCCCCGTGCGTACGGTCGCGATCGCGTCGCTCACTACATCCATGGCCGCAGCGTATCGCCCGACTCGGGCGTGATCCGCTCGCGTATTCGAAGGAGCGGCATGAGCATTGAGAGGCTCATCGAGCCTTCCTAGGCTCGGTCTCATGAAGAGCGAGAGCCCGCAGACCATGGTGCTGGGAGACGTCGAGGTCATCCGGATCGTCGAGTGGCAGGGCGCGTTCGCGCCGGCCCGCGGCCTGGTCCCGGAGTCCGGAGCGGATGTGTGGAAGGCCAACGAGGACTGGCTGGCGCCGGACCACTGGGATCCGGACGGCGACCGGGCGGTGATGGCGCTGCAGACGTGGGTGCTGCGCAGCGGTGGAAGGACCGTGTTGGTCGACACCGGGGTGGGCAACGGACGCGAGCGCCCCGGCCAGCCGCAGTTCCACCACTGGCAGGGCGACTTCCTCGGCGGCCTGGCCCGCGCGGGGATCAGGCCGGAGGATGTCGACATCGTGGTCAACACCCACCTCCACGCCGATCACGTCGGCTGGAACACCAGGGACGCCGAGGGGGAGTGGACCCCCACCTTCCCCAACGCCCGCTACCTCGTCCCGGCCGCGGACGACGCCCACTTCGGCCCGGACAACGCGTACGGCGGGGGGCGGCACGAGGACGACCGGCTGGTCTACGAGGACAGCGTCGCGCCCGTGCACCGGGCGGGGCAGTCCGTGGTCTGGGACGGCGCCCACCGCATCGACGCCCGGCTCACCCTGGAACCGGCCCCGGGCCACACCCCGGGGTCCAGCGTGCTGCGCCTGGCGTCCGGGACGGACCGGGCGGTCTTCGTCGGAGATCTGCTGCACAGCCCGGTCCAAGTCCTCGATCCCTCGTGCAACAGCTGCTTCTGCCTGGACGCCCGAGGGGCGGTGGCCAGTCGACGCCGCATCCTCGAACGGGCCGCGGCCGAGGGCGAACTGGTCGTGCCCGCCCACTTCGGGGGAGGGGGCGTGGTGGAGGTCCGCAGGGAGGGCGAACGCTTCGCTCTCCGACAGCCGCCGTGGTGACCGGCCGTCGAGATAATCCCGGGCTCACCTCCGGGGCCGTGACCTAGGTTGAGATCCGCTGTGCCCGACGCTCGGCCGGAGGTGCCATGTCCCTGCAGATGAAGCTGTCCGCGATCACACTGGACTGCCCGGACCCGCTCGCACTCGCGGCGTTCTACCAGGAGGCCACCGGACTCGAACCCCACCCGAAGTCGGACGCCGACTTCGCCGGCCTCTGTGGAGAGCACGGCCTTCTGATCGGCTTTCAGCGGGTCGACGACTACCGGGCTCCGCGCTGGCCTGACCAGACCGTCCCTCAGCAGTTCCATCTCGACTTCGACGTCGACGACCTGGACGAGGCGGAGGCACGTCTCCTGCGACTGGGCGCGGTCAAGCCGGATCACCAGCCGAACGAGGCGAGGTGGCGGGTCCTCACCGACCCGGCGGGACATCCCTTCTGCGTGGTCAGGGGCGACTGACCGGCGGGATGGGGTACGGACCGGTGTCCGTACCCCATCCCTCGGCCGCCTTTCAGAGCACCTTGGAGAGGAATGCCTTGGTGCGGTCGTGTTGGGGGTTGCCCAGGACGTCGCGGGGGTGGCCGGACTCGACGACGACGCCGCCGTCCATGAAGACGAGGTTGTCGCCGACCTCGCGGGCGAAGCCCATCTCGTGGGTGACGACGATCATGGTCATGCCGGACTCGGCGAGGTCGCGCATGACGTCGAGGACGTCTCCGACGAGTTCGGGGTCGAGGGCGGAGGT
>NZ_JBEZNW010000025.1:0-115968 GCF_040653355.1 Streptomyces sp. NPDC047971
CCTCACCTGCGCTCATCCCGCCTCACGGAGCCTCATGATCGCCTTACGGTTTCTTACAAAGCAGATGTCGGCGGTTCGAAACCGTCCGCGCCCACCAGCAGGAACCACGACGAAGGCCCAGGTCACCGGTATCGAACCGGGAACCCGGGCCTTGTTCGTTCCTCAGCCGCAGGGGCGGGGGAGGGGCGTTGTGCCAGTTAGGTGTCAGATGTGGCTGGCACGGCTTACGGCGACGGTGCGCCGTTCGAGGTCGACGCCCTGGCGTTGCAGTGCGGCGAGCTCGCCGCAGCGGCGGTCGTGAAGGTCGCCCTCAGGATGAACACCCGAAAGCGCGCCGGTACGGCGACGGCGAGCTGGAAGACCTCGGTGACGCCGAACGGCCGCTCGGCCGTCTCGGCTGGTCCGGAGCCCTTGCCCTCCAGAGCTGTGTGCAGGGAAGCCACTGTGGCATCCGAACCTACGAGCAATCTGCTGGCCAGAACGCCTTGCGCCCTCCACGATGGCCGTCATGGACCGGTTGCAGGACAGTGCGTGGCAGTACGTGGCGGAGATACTCCGACCTGATGATCTCCCGATGCTCGCTGCGTACGCGCTCGTTGACGGGCACGACTCTCCTGCCCTGCGTGAGCTGGCCGGCCTGCCGCGCCGGAGTGATGTGGCCGAGGTCCGCGAGCTGTACGTCCAGGCGCTGAGCGAGCTCGACGTGCCTCTTCCTGACGAGGAGACGGCCGGTCGACGTCTCCTCGTCAGCCTCGCGTTCGGCCTCGTGCAAGGTGAGCTGAGTCCCAAGGAGGTGGGCGACGGCCTCTCGATGACCGTCGCGGCACACACCGAGGAGGAGATGCAGTTCCTCTCCATCGCGGCGGAGTACAGCGAATGGATCGGACCGGACGATTTTCCGGAATGGGAACGCAAGCTACGAGCGGCAGCCCGGTTGTTGGCGGCTTCTACCGACCTCGGTCCCAGTACCCGCGTACCAGCTCTGCGACACGACTGATCCCCTGGCCTCGGCGGCAGTCGCCCGCTCGGGCGGGGTTCGTGCGTCCGGTTTCAGTGGCGGGTTTGTGCGTGGTTCACGGTGGCAAGGCGGCGGCTGTACTGGATCACCTCGTACTTCTGGGCGCCCGTGACCACGACCTCCGGGCGGGTGGGGGTGGCAGGGAAGAAGTCGTCGGCGTCCACCGGGGTGCGAGCGGCCACGTACGCCTGTCCTTGGGGGAACGCGTACATGTCGAACCGCGTCTGTTCCGACGCCGTCACTCCCCGGGGGTACTCGGCGGCGCGCGGGTAGGCCGTCGTGTAGACGGAGACGGACTCCGCCCCGCTCGCCGGACGGACGATCCGTGCGTTCGGGGCCGGGCGGGTGTGGATGCCCGCCGGGTTGTGGATCCATCCCTTCTGTCCGCCGAACCAGATGGCCGTCCAGTCCCCTCGCACGTCGGCGACGACGAACTCCTGGCCCCACATCGCGGTGGCTCCCCAGTCGTCGATGCGGTCGGTTCCCGCCGTTCCGTCCGGATGGAGGGCGCGATCGGATACGAGCGGGGCGTTGTCGCCGGGCGCCGTGCGGACGTAGAGGAAGTTCGAAGGCTGCTTCTGGGTACGGCACTTCGGATCGCACACCGAGACCGTCTGCGGGTTCTTGCCGTAGTCGGGGGCGATCATCACCGCTTGTCCGATCCCGATGCTCTCCCGTCCTGCTCCTCCCTCCGCCCCGTGCTTCCGGGGGGCATCGGCGTCGAGGAGGGCCATGAACCTCTCCCAGTCCCAGTAGGGGCCGGGGTCCCAGTGTGCGTCCGGCGCGCGGGCCGGCCTCGGCGGGAGGACGTTGTCGTGTCCGATGATGTGCTTGCGGTCCAGCGGGACGTCGAAGCGCCGCGCGAGGTAGCCCACCAGCGCGGCAGTCGCCTTGTACTGGGCCGGGGTGAACCAGGTCGGCCCCTGGGCGGCGTACCCCTCCAGCTCGATGCCCACGCCGTGAAGGTTGACCCAGTAGTTCCCGGCGTGGAACGCGATGTCCTTGGTGGCGACCATCTGGGTTGCCCCACTGCCGTCGGCCTTCAGCACGTAGTGCGCGGACACCCCGCTGGCCGGGTCCTGGAACCAGCTGATTCCCGCGTCGTAGGGCCCTTCGATGTCATGGATGACGATGAAGTCGACGTCGATGCCGTCGGAGTTCCGCGTCGCCACCTGGTAGTTCGAGGCGGCAGCGGGAACGAAGCGGCAGTTCAGCTCGGCGGGACACTCCG
The DNA here is from genome assembly GCF_040653355.1 of Streptomyces sp. NPDC047971. NCBI lineage: Bacteria > Bacillati > Actinomycetota > Actinomycetes > Kitasatosporales > Streptomycetaceae > Streptomyces > Streptomyces sp. NPDC047971. Next base: position 2,250 of record NZ_JBEZNW010000025.1, read on the forward strand.
GCACCGGCGTCGCGGGAAGCGCTCGCAACCCCAGGGAGGCGAGTTGCGACGTCGACGGGCGGACGTCCGGTCTCTTCGACAGCGACACCGTCTGGCCGTCCTCGCGCACCCGCTCTCGACCGGCGCGGATCGCCGTGAACACACCATCGGCGAACCGTCCGGCCGTCGCGGTGTCGGCGGCCTGGCTGTACCGTGCCACGGCCCCGTACCAGGCGCCTGGATCAGGCGAGATCCCACGGGTGATCTGCCGTTGGTACGAGGCGAGGAGGGCGGCGCCCCCTCGGAGGTTCTGCCGTTCGTCCGTCTTGAGCGTCCCGGGTGCGAGGCCGATCATCGCGGCGGCGGCCCGCAGGGTGTGCTCGGAGGGGTCGTCGGTGCCGGTGGCGTCCACCGGCCCTTCGCCCGGGCGGTGGGCGTACGTCTTCCCCGACGTCGTGTCCGTCAGGTGCATCGGACCGTAGCCGCCCTTGGTGCTCGGGCGTCCGTGGTTGCCCTCCCACCAGGAGGACTCGTGGCTGACGCCGAGGAGCACCTCCTTCGGCACGCCGAACTCCGCTGCCGCCCGCTCGGCCGCCCACTCGAAGCCGCCCGGTGTCACGTCGGACGGCCGGGCGTTCCCGGCGGCGGCGCAGCCCCAGGCGAGGGCTACCGCCACTCCCGCCGCTCCGAGACCCCGTCGTGCCCTTCGTCGTCTGGCCACACCACGTCCCGTTTCGCTCTGGCGGTCGGAGTCTGTCTTCGCGGCCGGTCCCACGGCCGCCACAATCCTTCGGGCGGCGGCCTCCTGGTCCGACCGACACGCCCAACACGCGCGGGCCCGTCACCGCACCGGAGCAGTTGACGATCACGCCGGGGTCGGAGACCGCCCGCCCGGTGGCGGCCTGGGCGTCGGATCGGCAGGCCGTCCCGCCCGGCGGAGGGAATCCGCGGTTCCCGCGTGCCTCGTGGCCTTCGACCACGGCTTGAACATGTTCAAACTCCGTGCCAGGGTACGGCGTGGGTTCCTGAGCCCATCGGTCGCGCACGCGACCTGCGGAATCCGCTAGGGGTGGAGTGTGTCGCGTTCCCGTCGTACCAGGCCGATCTTGTTGGCCACGGCCCTTGCTCTCACGGCCTGCGGCAGGTTGTACGACCTGCCGCCGCCCGAGGGCGAACCGGTCGTTCTGAAGCCGGCCGAACTCGCGACCACGTGGACCGATGCCGACGGCGGCACCCTCACGCTGAAGCAGGACGGGACGTTCGTCGCCGACAAGGTGTGCGTCGCCGTCAGCTGGGAGGAGGGCTTGGCCTGGTCCGGCGCAGGCACTTGGAAGCAGGGCTCCAACGAGAAGCAGAGTGTCGTCAGTGTGACCTTCGACGACACCGACCCCGAAACGGGGGAGCGGAAGCCCGACTCGTACGCCGCCCTGCGGAACGGCGAGGTCCTGAAGCTCTGGACCGCCGTTGGCGACCCGGACCACGACTATCCGAACTGCGTGCTGAAGAGACCGGCGAGCTGACCCGGTCGCCCCGCGGCCGGGACTCCCCGGCGTGGCTCGGCCGCAGTGAGACGCATTTGGTGTGATCAGCCCTCATACGCTTGAGTGTGCACGTCAAATCAACAGTGAGTGCAAGGGGTTGACGTTGAGTAAGGCAGCACGGGGGATCGCAGCCGGAGTGGCGCTGATGGCCGTACTGACGGCGTGTGGGGGTTCGGACGACGGTCTGGACGCCTTCCGTGGGGACGGCGACAAGCCCCCGGTCACGCTGACACCGGACATGGTCCGCACCGCCCTCCCCAGCAAGGCGAGCGCCCCGAAGGGCTTCGAAGCCGACGACATCGAGGTCGTGGACGGCGACAAGGCCGTCGAGGCGTGCACCGAATCGACCGAGTCCAACTGCGGCGGGCTGCTCAGCATGGGCGGCACCGACTTCGACACGGACGACAGCGGCCGGAGCGACAGCTCCGAGTACAACGGTGAGGTCGTCTTCGGCATCCTGGCCTTCCAGAGCCCCGGCGATGCCAGTGCCACGTACAAGGCCCTGGTCACCGAGGAGCGCGGCAAGGCCGAGAAGGACGGCAAGAAGGCGAAGCCGGTGGAGATCGACGCCGGCGCAGAGGAGACCGACGCGTTCGAGGACGCCGACGGCGAGACCATGGTCATGATGCGGATCGGCAGCGTCGTCGTGGTGGTGAACGGCGACGGTACTTTCGTGGAGAAGCCGAACTACAACGACTTCGCGAAGCTCCAGATCGACCGGCTGAAGAAGACCGCCGCGGGCACGAACCCCGACGCGTGATCCAACCGGCCTCCGAGTCCGGGCGCCGCTGATCGGTGGCGAGGTCCTGGGCGAACCGCGAACGCGAACCGAGAACCGCGAACCGCGAACCGAGAACCGCGAACCGAGAACCTCGAACCGCGGAACGGCTGGTGAGGGGCGGAGGCGGGAGTGGCGCCGGCGCTTGCCAGAGAGGGGGCGGGCCGCTGGCATCTCCTCGTGAGCCTCGCCCTCCCCCTGCGCCCTCGCTCTCGATCCCGCCCTCGCCTCGCTCTCGGTCCCGCCCTGGCCAGCGCTCTCGGTCCCGCCCTCGGTCTCGTGTGGGGCCGAGGGCGAGCCCCCGGGGGGTGGTCGATCGGATCGGCATGACGGCCGCGTCGTCGAAGAGTTCGGTGAATTCTTCATGTCCGGCCGCGCGTTCTTCACATCCATTCGTCGATCACTCGATCGTCGGCCAGGGCCGTGCTAGCCTCCGAATTGGATCAATTCTGCGATTCATGCCGATCGGTTCCATCCGTATGTGGAGGTTGGCCAGACATGGCGTTAGACGGTAAAGGCGCTTATTCCCCCGGCGATCTGCTTGACAGCGGAAATTACGGGAAACGCTTTTCCGAAGTCTACGACTCGATCTTCCCGCCGCTCCAGACCCTCGAAATCGACTGGCTCGCGCAGCAGGTCCGCGGTCGCACCTCTCCTTCCGTGGTGGAATTCGGAGTCGGTACGGGACGGGTCCTCGTCCCGCTCGCGGAGCGGCTGCGTGACGAGGGTCTGGACGCCTCGCTGGTCGGGGTCGACGCCTCGCAGGAGATGCTGTCGATCCTGGCCGAGCGCGGGTTCCCGACGATCACACCCCGGCTCGGCAACATGCAGCACTACCGGGACGGGCGCCAGTACGACCTCGTCCTCTGTGTCTGCGGCAGCCTGGCGATCCTGACGGATCCGGCGGCGCAGCTGGATGCGATGCGGACGTTCTCCGAACATCTCGCGCCCGGTGGGCTGTTGATCACCGAGACGCACAACCTGCCGTGGGTCCACAGGCTCCAGGAGAACGGCGGCAGCATGTTCATGCCCTACCCCGGTGTCAGGCGCGGCATGGTCATCTTCTCCGAGCTGGAGGGGGAGCAGTGGAGCTGCAAGCAGGTCTGGATCGATGACGAAGACATCCGCGTCCTTCCCGAGCGTGCGCTGCTGATCGGCGAGGAACGACTTCTTGAGCTCGCCGACGCGTCGGGTCTGCGGCGGATCGCCAGCCTGAGCGGCTTGAACGGAGAGCCTTACGGAGAGTCTTCTCCGACCGTCGTCTCGGTGTTCGAGAAGGCGACCTGAGAGGCACCGACGCTTCCTCGGGTCCCGCACCGATCCGCCGGGTCGGCACCCGCGACCGGCGGCCCGCCGCGTGACCATCGTGTCTCGGGAGACAGTCGCTACGTTCTGATGGGTGCGGCCGACCTGGCGGCCTGCTCGACCCTCGCGCGGTGGGCCGCACGGGCTTCCTCGTCGATCTGCATCTCGAGTTCGGCGCGCGATCCGGTCCGGCCGTCGAGGCTCTCGCGCAGGATGTCGGCGTGGCCTGCATGCCGGACGGTCTCGCTGAGGACGTGGACCATAACGGCGAAGAGATTCGTGTTGGGGCGAGGCTCCGGCCACCACGGCACGTGGCCGGGGGCGTCGAGGGGAAGCTCGTCGATCGTCGCGTCCGAGTGTTCCCACGTGCGCCGGTAGAAGCCGACGATCCGGTCCCGGGTCTCGTCCTCGGTCGCCCACAGGTCGCTGCCGTCGTGGTCCTGCCATCGGGACAGCGGTTCGGGGGAGGGACGGTCGAAGACCTCGCCGAAGTACCTGGCCTCGACGGTGGCCAGGTGTTTGACCAGGCCGAGCAGGTTGGTGCCGGTCGCTGTCAGAGGTCGGCGGGCGTCGTATTCGGACAAGCCGTCGAGTTTCCAGAGCAGCGCCTCGCGGTCCCGCCGCAGTCGCCCGTGCAGGTTGTCCTTCGCGAATGCATCGATCATGCGGCATGAGCCTGCCACGGGCTGCTCGCCGTCTCAAGATCACGTACGTGCTCCGCGACGGCCGGCAGGGACCTCGGGGCCGGGGGGCGGCCGGGGCCGGCCGGGGTGCGACAGGCAATGCGTCCGGCCGACCAGCGGGGTGCGCCTCGGCCCCGGCAAGATGCGGAAGAAGTGTCCTAGCCCCGCGTCGGGTTCTTCTCCAGCTTGCGCCGCTCCCGGCGGTTGGGGTGGCGGATGACCACTCCTCCCATGCCGCCGGACCCGGTCAGACGGATCAGCGGAGTTCCCGGAAGCCGGTCGGACGTGGTCTCGTTCTTCAGGCCGCCCACGCCGGGATCCATCCCGCCGGTGTCGGCGGCCCAGCTGTCGGGGATGACCACCGTGACACCTGAGGTCTCCCCGTACGCCTCGACGGTGACCTCCTGGTGCCGGCACTCCACCCGGGTGAAGTCGACCTTCACGCCGCCCACTCCGCCGTGAGCGATCACGTGCGTGGGAACGTCCCACCGCCCGGGGCCCCGGGATGCGCCGTTCAGCCCGCCCTTGAGCAGCAGTGGCGGGAGGCTCGCTGCGGATGCGGGGCTCGGCAGGTCGGCGGTCAGGGTCGCCAACTCCGCCTGGGTCTTCGCCGTCAGCGCCTGCTCCACGCGCGAATCCAGTTCGGCGAAGTCGATGCGCCCCTCGGCCGCCGCGTCGCGCAGACGCTCCACGACGGCTTCCCGGTCGTCGTGGGAGGCGCGGAGCCCTCCCGTGGGAACAGGGCGCGGAAGCGGCTCCGGGGGCTGGGCAGTCATGATCGCAGCGTAACCGCCCGGCGGGTTCCGCCGTCGGGAATTCCCCCAGCGAAGACGGGGCGGTCGCGGCCGCCGACTCGGGGCGCAGACGCCGGTGGCGGCACCTCCCGCCCGAGACCCTGGTGACGCCAACTCCCGCTCCGTGGGCCGGTGGTGCTTCTCTTTCCGCATGTCCCGGTACGGGCGAGGTCTGCCGCTGACGGCACCCCCCCCGCGCTGCCGCGCAGCCGATACGATCCCGTCATGACGTCACATCGGGCGGATGCCGCGTAGAGCCCCGCGCGCGCTGCGGGGCGCGGTGCCCGGCGGGCTGAGTGACGGTGCCGTGAGCACCTTGCTGATCAGCGCGTGCCCCGGGCCGCCGGTCTGTGCGGCCGTGCACACCCATCTCTTCGTCGACGGTCTCGACCTGATCGCGCGCAGCGATGCGGGGATGGCCGGGCTCCAGCCCGGGCGGTTGCTCCGCCCGGGCGGTCCGCTCTATCCGGCGGACATGCCGCGCGCGGTGGATCTGGCGGCACAGGTGCGGCCCGAGCCGGGGCCGCGGGGGCTCACCGTGACCATCCGGCTCCGGGGGAAGACGGTTGTCTGGTCCGACCTGATGTATCCCGGCGGCGACGGCAGGCCGGTCGAGGAGGTCCGCTTCCACCTGGAGCAGTACCTGGGCGAGGTCGAGCGGGCCTACACGGCGGCGCTCGCGCTCACCGTCCCCGCCGGAGGTCGGTGAGCGGCCCTGGTCGTATCGGCCGCTCAGGACGGTCCGCGCGCGTCGGGTCGGAGCCGACGGTGGGGTCGGGCGGTGGATCGGCGCGTCAGGGGGTGCCCAACCGGTGCTTGGCCACGTCCGCGAGCGACGACGCCTCGTGGGTCGCCTGGGCCTTCAGTGATTCGTAGGTCTCGATCTCCGCGCCCTGGAAGATGATCGACAGCCTGCGTTCCTCGCGGGTCGCCACATGGGTGTGGGCGAGGGGGAAGGCCCAGAAGCAGGATCCGCAGACCGACTCGTCCTTGGCCGCGAGGTTCGGGCAGTGCTCGCAGGACCAGGACTTCGAGCGGTTGTCGGAGGCGCACAGCGGCATGTAGTCCTCCAGCCGCAGCTCGGACTTGTCCCCGCCTATGAGGAAGGGGACGCGGTGGTCGGCCTGGAGTTCCCTGTCCTCGAAGTGGCCGTCGCATATTCCGCATCGGTTTCCGAATTCCTTGTTCAGCCTCTCCCTGAACTTTTTCGGAATGCCGACGCGGCCCGCCCTTCCGGTGGTGAATTCCTCGACGAGCGTGTAGCGCCTGATGGTCTTGCCGGTGGAACTCTTCACGTTCGACCTGGCGATGGTCGCTCCCGCGTCCCGCAAGTCCCTGACGGCGCTGGGGGCGTGGTCGTATCCCATGTTCGCCAGTTGCTCCGTGGTCAGCGAGCCGAATTCAAGCAGATGGTCGCGAGCCTTGCGGGCGCGGGCCGACATGGGAAGCGCCGTGATCCATGCAACGAATTCTTCACTGTAGCTCGCCATGGCGAGACTATAGAGCGAAGATGATCATGAGGCCAGGGTGGAAGGGCTGGAGCGGAAGAGGCGGAGCGACCGAGCGAGCTAGACCAGGCTGTCCTGGTGCCACGCCGTCCGGCCCATGCGCCTGTCGAGTTCCCCGGGGCCGCCGAGGCGCCGTACCAACGCGGGGGAGAGGTAGAGGGATTCCACCGTCGTCTTCTTCTTGCCCTGCAGCGTGGCCTGCGAGGACACGCCGGCGACGATGTGCCGGTGGGTCAGGCCGAGGTCGTCCGGCAGCGCGAAGCCGTACTTGTTGTCCTCCGTGACCACGTCGTACGAGACGATGAAGGAGACGTCGTTGTCGACGGCCTTCCGGAGCGTCTCGGCGAAGGTGTCCCGGGTGAGGCCCTTGAGGTAGCGGTGGTCCGGGACGTCGCTGGTCCCCTGGTAAGGGGGGTCCATGTAGACGAGGTCCTCGGGGTTCGCGTTCACGAGGGGGTCCTCGTAGGAACCGGTGACGATCTCGGCCGTCCTCATCAGTCTCGACGAGGCGAGAACGCGCTCCGACATCACCTTCGGGCGGGCGCCCAGCCGCCGGTGGTCGGCTCCCTGGTTGAACGCGCCGGTCTTGCTGTAGCGCACGGCGGCCTTGACGCACCGGCACAGCAGGTAGAGCAGGAGATCCGGCTGTTGCGTCCGGTTGAACTCCTCCCGCGCCTCCAGGTAGTACGAGCGCGGGTCCTCCTGCTGCTCGTGCCACATGCGCGCGTACGAGGCGATGAGCTCGTCCGGCTCGTTCGCGATCATCCGCCACAGGCCCATGAGGGGTGCGTTGACGTCCGAGATGGTCACGTGGTCGGCGAGGCCGTAGTGGCGGGCGGCCATCGAGATCGCCGCCGAGCCCGCGAAGGGTTCGACGAGACGATCGAGTTTCCCGTCGGGGAAGAGCGAAAGGATCTGACCGGCCAGGATCCGCTTGCTTCCCTGGTAGGGAAACGCCTGGGCGACGGTGCGCGGACCCTCGGTCTTCCAGGGGGTGTGCGCGGTGTCCAGGGAGGCCAGGGTCATGGCGGGCAGTCTACCGTCCGGCCTGTCGGCCCCCGCGTGGCCGAGAAGCGCCGACGGGTCCGAGTGCCGACCGGTTCGAGCGCCGACCCGTCCGAGCGTCGACCCGTCCGAGTGCCGACCGGTCCGAGTGCCGAGAAGCCACCGCTCGCCCGCGCCGCGGCCCGGACCGGCTCCCGCGGCCCGAGCCGGCCTCCGAGGTCCGGGCCCGGACCGGCTCCCGCGGCCCGGACCGGCCTCTGCGGTCCGGCCGCCTCCCGCGGTCCGGCCGCCTCCCGCGGTCCGGGGCCTCCTCCCGTGGTGAGGAGTTGACCCTGCGTGTCCGGGGCGGTGTACTCCCGGGTATGGATGACGTGGGGGACGCTCCGGACGCCGGGGTCGAGGGCGGGGCCATGACTCCGCAGGGGTACATCGAGAGCCGGCTCGTGCAGTACCAGGAGTGGTACGACCGCAAGGCCACCAGGATGAAGGCCATGCACCTGCGGATGCGGACCGTCTCCGTGGTCGGGGCGGCGCTCGTGCCCGTCCTGGTCAACCTCGATCTGTCGTTCGCACGGGTGACCGCCACCGGCCTCAGCCTGGTCGTCGTCGCCTCCGTCTCGCTGGAGAGCGTGTACCGGTACCGCGAGCAGTGGAAGAACTACCGGTCGACCGAGCAGCTGCTCGGGCACGAGCGGGTCTACTTCGAGGCCAAGGTCGGGCCCTACCGGAACCTCACGGAGCGGGACTCCTTCAGCACCCTGGTCGCCCGCGTCGAGAAGGCCATCGCCAACGAGAACTCCGCCACCCTCAACGTCATGACCCTCGGCGGGCAGGTGAACGCCGACGTCCAGCAGAACGGAGTGCCGGCGCCGCGCCCCGACGCCGGGGTGCCCGCGGGCGGAAGCTGATGGACGACGAGCTGCGGATCACCGTGCTCGGATCCGCCACGCCGTACCCCAGGCCGGGGAATCCCTGCTCCGGGTATCTGGTCGAGGGCGGCGGCGTCCGCGTGTGGGTGGACGCCGGCAGTGGTTCGCTCGGGGAGCTGCAGCGGTACACCGGGCTCGGTGCCATCGACGCGGTGTGGATCTCCCATCTCCATGCCGATCACTGCTCCGACCTGCTCACGGCCTACTACGCGCTGCTCCACGCCGACATCCGGATCGACTCGCCCGTGCCTCTCTACGGGCCGCCCGGCGTCGCCGACCGGCTCGCGGGGTTCCTGACCAACGGCCCGCGGCGCAGCCCCGTCGAGGACGCCTTCGCCGTCGAGGAGTTGTACGACGGTCATCGGGCCCGTGTCGGCGGTCTCGACCTGTACGCACGCGCCGTCGACCATGGCGGGATTCCTGCCTTCGCACTCCGGATCGAGGACCGGGACGGGCGCAGGATCGCGTACTCCGGTGACTGCGAGCCCTGCCCCGCCGTCACCGAACTCGCCGCCGACTGCGAGCTGTTCGTCTGCGAGGCGGACGGTGAGGGGCCCGGCCACCACTCCGCCGGGCAGGCGGGGGCGACGGCCGCCGCAGCGGGCGTCGGCAGACTGGTCGTGACCCATGTGGGGCCCGGCACGGGACCCGAGCGCGCCGTGGCGGGCGCTCAGCGGGCCTTCGCCGGCGCGGTGGAGTACGCCGCTCCCGGCGCCGTGTTCGCGGTGACGCGGCGGACCGGCGAGCCGGGATCCGTCACGCGTCGAAGTCGTACTCCAGGATGTACGACGCCGAGTCCAGCGTCATCTCGTTGAGCTCGACCGCGACCCCCTTGTCGGTGAAGGCGGTGCGGCCGATCAGGATCACCGGCGTCCCGAACTCCAGCGAGAGGCGGGTGGCTTCGTCCGCCGTGGGCATCCGGCAGCGGATCTCCTCGCGGAAGTGGACCGGCTGATGGCCGAGCTCGGTCAGCCGGGCGTACGTGCCGCCGGGGCCCGTGTCCGGGGCCGTGATCGGGGTGCCCTGGGCAAGGGTGGCCGGCAGGTAGGAGACGGAGAGCAGGACCGGCTTGTCGTCGAGGACGAAGCGGCGGCTGCGGACGCAGACGGGGGAGTCCGGCGGCAGACCCAGCGCGGCGGACACCCGTGCGTCCGCAGCGGCCTCGCCGACCTCGATCTGGTCCACGACCAGCGCGCGGTCCTCGATGTCCGCCGACCAGACCGAGCGGCCCGTGCCCCAGTGGTCCTGGGCCAGCCGGGGGATGCCCCGCCGGCGCAGGGGGCGGAAGGAGCGGACGAAGACCCCGGCGCCCTTGCGGGCCTCGGCCAGGCCCTCGTTGCGGAGGACGGACAGCGCCTGGCGGGCCGTCATCCGGGCCACGTCGTACGTGGTCATCAGATCGTTCTCGCCGGGGAGGCGGTCGCCGGGGGCGAAGGCGCCTGACTGGATGGCGGTTCTCAACTCGTCGGCGATGCGCTGGTACTTGGGCCGACGACCGCTGTCCTGGTCAGTCATGGGTGGACCACTCCCTTCGTTGCGGGACACCCTACGGCGCGCTCGGACGAGCGGATGCACGTGTGTGCGCCGACCCGTGCGGTCGATCCATCCATCGGGGGACATCTCTAGAGATACGTTGACAGGGGGGAGTCATCGCGTTTCTCTGGGTGTATCTCTAGAGATCTGGAGCTCCGGGACGGAGGGGATTCGTGCAGCCACTGCCCGAGGTCGGTGACCTCGTCCGTGACGCCGCCACCGGGCGGGTCGGCTTCTATATGGACAGCGTCGCCGGCCGGCTTCTGATCCGGCCCGTGCACGGCGGCTGCGAGTGGGAGGCCGAACCCGGGGACGTGCAGCTCGCCACGCCCATGCGGGAGCTGAGGGCACGGGCCGCCGAGATCAACGCGCGGAGCAGACGGGGTCTCGGGACCTGACGTTGTCGGTGGGGCGCGTCACACTGGAGGCATGTGCCGCAGCATCAAGACTCTCCGACCGCCCGCCCTGCCCGAAGAGGCCACCGAGGAGGACATCCGCGCCGCCTCCCTGCAGTACGTACGCAAGGTCTCCGGCTTCCACCACCCGGCCGCGCACAACCGCGAGGTGTTCGACCGCGCCGTGGACGAGATCGCCGCCGCGACCGAGCGGCTCCTCGACAACCTGGAGGTGCGCGGGCTCAGGAAGCCGGCGCGGGAGCCGCAGCCGGACGCCGTATGACGTAGGCCGCGAGGGCGCCCGCGAGGAAGAGCGCGAGGATCGACACCCCCACGCCGATCCAGGTCGCGCCGAGCCACAGTCCGCCGAACCAGCCGAGCGCCACGCTGTAGCTCGCCCAGGCGACGCCCGCGAGCGCCGACCACGGCAGGAACTCCGCGATCCGGCGCTTGGCCGCGCCCGCGCCCAGCGAGACCACCGAGCGGCCCGCGGGGGCGAAGCGCGCGATCACCACGAGCAGCCCTCCGCCCCGCGCCAGCGCCACGCCGAGACGTTCCTGCGCGACGGTCAGCCGGCGCGAGCGGGCGATGGCCCGGTCGAGCCGGGGCCCGCCGCGCCAGGCCAGCCGGTACGCGACGAAGTCGCCGAGGACGGAGGCCGTGGCCGCGCAGAGGAGCAGGGGGAGTACGGAGGGGACGTCCGGGGAGGCCGCCGTGGCGGTCGCCGCCGCCGTCGCCGCCGTGATCACGAGGACCCCGCTCGGCAGCACCGGCAGGAAGACGTCGAGAAGCACCGACGTGGCCACCACCGCGTAGATCCACGGGCCCGCGGTCAGTGACCGCAGTGACCCGATGCTGTCGAGCACATTCACAGCGCCAGAGCCTACGCGGGCGCGGTGGCCGAAAACGGGGCAGGGGCCGGAAACCGCACAAGCGGAATCCGGCCCCCGTCCAGGTGTCAGGCCGCGACCGGAGCGCCCTGCTTCTCGCTCCGTACCGCCTCGGCCCCGCGGCCGGCGCCGAAGAGCCGGTCGAGCGCCAGCGCGCCGGGGCCGGTGAAGACGAGCAGGAGGAACGCCCAGCAGAAGAGCGCCGCGGACTCGCCGCTGTTCTGGAGCGGGAAGAGCGCCTCGGGCTGGTGGACCTTGAAGTACGCGTACGCCATCGAGCCGGAGGCGAGGAACGCGGCGCTACGGGTGCCCAGGCCGACGAGGACCAGCGCGCCCGCGACGAGCTGGATGACGGCCGCGTACCAGCCCGGCCACGTGCCGGTGGGCACGGTGCCGCCGCCCATCGCGCCGCCGAGGACACCGAAGAGCGAGGCGGCGCCGTGGCAGGCGAAGAGCAGACCTATGACGATCCGGAACAGGCCGAGCGCGTACGGCTGGACCTGATTCAGACGGGTCGGCAGGTTGTTCATGGGGACGGGACTCCTTCGGTCGGGTCCGCTTCCGGGGAAACGGAACGTGGGGGACGGAACCGATGAGGCCGTCAGGTTAGGCTCACCTCACTAGTGCTTGCAAGTTCAACATTCGGTCATTCGAAGATCTGTGGCCATCGTCACGCGGTCCGCGCGGCGGCCCGGGCCGGGGCTCAACTTCCGCTCAGGGTCCGTTCGTCCACGGTCACCAGGCGTCCGCCCCGACGGGCCTGGGTGAGCGTCAGACGGGCCGAACGGCCGTGCAGGACGAGGGTCATCACCTGGTTGCCGAACCAGGGGCCGCCCGTTCTGCGCCAGCTGACCGGCGCCGGGCCCGCGTGGGCGTGCCGGGCGAGGGCGCGGCCCAGCCGGCGGCCCGGGCCGCTCCAGCCGAAGCGGAAGCCCAGGCGAACCGAGAGTGGGATCGCGTTGTGGAGGGGCGAGCAGGTCAGCTGCGCCACCTTCGCCTCGGGCCCGTCCCCGGGCCACCGGGGCTCCGCGACGTACGCGTGATGGACGTCCCCCGACAGGACGCACACCGTCGCCGGTGCCTGCGGACCGCCGGCCGCTTCCGCCAACAGCCGCGTCAGGGACTCGAAGGACGACGGGAAAGCCGCCCAGTGCTCCAGGTCCGCCCGCTGTCGCAGATTCTCCGCGAACCGCGCCCACCGCCCGTCCGGGCCGCCCCGAACGCCCCGGCACAGTGCCGCGTTCCAGGTCTCCGCGTCATGGATCAGCGGCGGCAGCAGCCAGGGCAGCGAGGTGCCCACGAGGAGGTGGTCGTACGAGCCCCGGTCGGCCAGCGCCTGTTCGCGGACCCAGTCCGCCTCGGCCTCGTCCAGCATCGCCCGGCCGTCCTCCCGCAGGACGCGGGCCGCCCGGGTGTCGACCATCAGCAGCCGGGTGCGGCCGAAGTCGCGGCGGTAGCTCCAGCGCACGCACGCCGGATCGGCGTCGGCCTCGGCCACGAACCGGCGCAGCGCGTCCGTGCCGTCGGGCGAGCCGCACACCTCGGCGTAGAGGGGGTCGGCGGCGAGCTCCGCGGGGGAGAGGTTGCCGAGGTGCTGATAGACCCAGTACGACATCAGCCCGCTCAGCACCCGCTCGCTCCACCAGTGCGTGGCGCGCATCCGGCTCAGCCAGGCGGCGCTGGTGTTCCAGTCGTCGATGACGTCGTGATCGTCGAAGATCATGCAGCTCGGGACGGTGGAGAGGAGCCAGCGGACCTCGGGGTCCTGCCAGGACTCGTCGTAGAGCCGGGTGTACTCCTCGTAGTCGCCGACCTCGTAGCCCGGAGGGTCGCGCGGATCGCGGCGCGCCGCGAGCCAGCGGCGGGTGTCGGCCGAGGTCTCGTCCGCGTACACCTGGTCGCCCAACAGGATCAGCACGTCGGGGCGTTCGGCGTCGGGGTGGGCGGCCAGATGTGTCGCGAGGGTGTCGAGGGCGTCCGGTCCGACCGGGTCGTGGCCTCTCGCGGGCTTCGCCGCCCAGCGGCACGAGCCGAAGGCCACGGAGACCGCGTCCCCGGGGGCCGGGGTGCGGATGACGCTCGGCGGGAAGCGGGAGTCCGGCAGGGGCCAGACCCGGCGGCCGTCCAGCCGTATCTCGTACTCCGTCGTGGTGCCCGGCGTCAGCCCGGTCACCGGGATCACGGCGTAGTGGTGGCCGCCGATCTGGAACGTGCGCGTGCTGCCGCCCGCGCCGGACGCGCAACGCGCCTCCGCCGCGCACGGGCGGTCGGCCTCGATCCATATCGTCGCGGAGTCGCCCGTCACCCCGTCGACGTACCGCAGCAGTGGTCCGATTCTGAGCCCGGCCGCCATGTGATCCCCCTCCGTCGTCCCGCCGTACGGTACGGAACGACGGAGGGGCGCAGGAAGCGTTCTCAGCAGCCGTTCAGGACGGACTGGAGGGCGCTCTTCTCGGCCGAGTCGACGCTCAGGCCCCAGTAGTACTTCGTGTGGACCCAGGCGCGGGCGTAGGTGCAGCGGTACGAGGTGCGCGACGGCAGCCACTCGGCGGGGTCCTGGTCGCCCTTGGCCTGGTTGACGTTGTCCGTCACGGCGATGAGCTGCGGACGGGTCAGGTCGTTGGCGAACTGCTGGCGCTTGGAGGTGGTCCAGGAGTTCGCGCCCGAGCGCCATGCCTCGGCGAGCGGCACCATGTGGTCGATGTCGAGGTCGGAGGCGACGGTCCAGGTCGCGCCGTCGTACTCGGAGAACCAACTGCCGCTGACGGCCGCGCAGCTCGAGTCCTGGACGACGTTCACGCCGTCGCGCTTGAGGACGACCTCGCGGGTGTTGCAGGCGCCGGACTGGGTGATCCAGTGCGGGAAGAGATCGCGGCTGTAGCCGGAGGAGGAACCTTCCGCCTTCACCGTGAGCGAGGCGAGGTAGGTGCGGGCGGTGGCCGCGCTGACCGGCGTGGGCATGGCGGCCTGCGCGGTGGGGGCGGTGGCGAGGAGGCCGGTGACGGAGAGGGCGGCGGTGGCGGCGAGCACGGTCGTGCGGCGGGCTATTCGACGCGCGTAGACGCTTGCGACGAGCATGTGAACTCCCTGGAGGTGGGGGGACCTTGGCCATGCCGTCCCCGAGCGGGTGCCGGGCGGCCAGGTCATGGTTGCGGCGCCAGGTTGCGGGGGAGGGTGCGCCAGGTAACAGAGTGGCGACATGGGCACGTCACATCAAGGGGTATGACGGAACGACAGTTCCGTTTCTCGGCCCTAGGGTTGGCGTGTGCTTCTGGACGTGAACATCACCTTTGCGGTGGTTCTGGCCGTTCTGCTCGCCGTCGCGGCGGGCGTCGTCGCGCTCGCCCGGCTCGGGCGCGCCCGCGACACGCTGGTCGCGGGTGGGCGCGCGGCGGTCCAGCTGATCGCGGTGTCGCTCGTGATCGGCTGGGTGATGCGGGAGCTGCCGCTGCTGCTGGGCTTCCTGCTGCTGATGTACGGGGTGGCCGTGTGGACGGCCGGGCGGCGGGTGGTGCCCTCCCCGGGGCGTGGCTGGTGGTGGGCCGGGGTGCCGATCGCCGCGGGTGTGGTGCCGGTCGTCGGGACGCTGGTGCTCACCGGGCTCGTGCCGGTGCGGGGCGTGGCGCTCATCCCGGTGACCGGCATCCTCATCGGAGGGGCGCTGACGGCGACGGTGCTGGGCGGGCGGCGCGCGCTGGACGAACTGGAGACGCGGCGCGGCGAGGTGGAGGCGGGGCTCGCCCTCGGTCTGGCCGAGCGCGAGGCGCGCCTGGAGGTCGCGCGGCGGGCGGCGTCGGACGCGCTGCTGCCGGGGCTCGACCAGACGCGGACGGTGGGGCTCGTGACGCTGCCGGGCGCGTTCGTGGGGATGCTGTTGGGCGGCGCGTCACCGTGGCAGGCGGGGGCGGTGCAACTGTTCGTGCTGGTGGCGCTGATGCTCGTCCAGGCGGTGGCGGTGGCCGCGGTCCTGGAGCTGGTGGCGCGGGGCGCCCTGGCGCGCGGCCCCGCGACCGACGACGCCTCGGGGCGAAGGCGCTCCCGCGACTGACGGGGCGTCCGGGCGGGGCGCCGCCACGGGACCTCGCGGCGGGCGGGTCCCATGGGTGACGGTGCGTCCGGGCGGGGCGCCGCCGGCGCGTCCCCTGTGGGTCCCGGGGGCCCGGTGGGTGGTGGCGGGGCCCAGGGGTGGCGGCGCGGCCCGTGGTTCCCCCGGGGTGCCGCCGGGCGCTACGCGGAGAACGTCAGGAGGAGGGCGCCGTCGGCCGTACGCTCCACCGTGAGCGTCGTGAGGTCCGTGACGTGGATGTCCGGGGCGAAGGCGGCCGCCCTCGGGCCCACGCCCACCACGCGCATTCCGGCCGCGCGCCCTGCCTGTATGCCGGCCTCCGAGTCCTCGAAGACCACGCAGTCGGCCGGGTCGAAGCCCAGTTCCGCGGCGCCCTTGAGGAAGCCCTCCGGGTCGGGCTTGCTCGCGCCGACCCGCTCTGCGGTGACCCGGGTCTCCGGCATCCGCAGCCCCGCCGCGCCCATCCGGGCCTGGGCGAGAGCCTCGTCCGCCGAGGTCACCAGCGCGTGCGGGAGGCCGTCGATCGCGTCCATGAAGGCCGGGGCGCCCGGGACGGGGACGACGCCGTCGACGTCGGCGGTCTCCTCCGCCAGCATCACCCGGTTGTCCGCGTGGTTCTGCTCCATGGGCCGGTCCGGGAGGAGGACGGCCATCGTCGCGTACCCCTGGCGGCCGTGGACCACCTTGAGCGCCTGCTCCGGGTCGAGGCCGTGGCGGACCGCCCATCGGCGCCAGCAGCGCTCGACGACGGCGTCCGAGTTGACGAGGGTGCCGTCCATGTCGAGCAGGAGGGCGCGGGTCGTGAGCGTTGCCGGGGTGGTGGCGGGCATCGACGGTCTCCAGAGGGGGTGGGAGGAGAACAGAGTGGTCCCGCCCACCGGTCAGGGAGTGCGGGCGGGAGCCACTTTGTTTCTCCACGATACAAAACGCGGAGCCGTCTGCGCCAATCCGTTCCGTATCGCGGACCCCGGGCGGCCGGCCGGCGGGGCCGACGAGTGCCCGGGGTGACGTCAGCCGGTCGTGATCGCCTCCAGGGCGCGACGGGTCTCGGGCCCGTACACGCCCTCCTCGTCGTCCTCGATGGAGTGGTACTCCTGGAACCTCTCCACCGCGCGCCTCACCTGCCTGGAGTACTCGCCGTCGATCGGGCCGTCGTAGACCCCCCACGCCTGTTCGAGCCGCCGCTGCAGCTCCGCGACCTCCGCTCCGGAGTCGCCCTGGCGCAGCGTGGGGGGAGCCGTCTCCTGGGTGGCCGTGGGGGTGGGGGCGGAGGTGGTCCGGGTGGCCGTGGGCGCCGGTGCGGCCGGAGCGGTGGTGGCCTTCGTCGTGCGGACGGCGGACGGTGAGGGCGAGGCCGAAGCGGAGCGGGATGCGGAGGCCGAGGGCGATGCCGAGGCGGACGTGGAGGGCGTGGACGTCGGCTCCTCCGACACGGCGACGTTCTGGGACGCGCTGGTGGTGACCGTGGGCACGGCCGCGCGGTCGTGCGCCTCCTCGCCGTTGTCCAGCAGGCCGGCGGCGACGGCCGCCGTTCCGATGACCGCGACCGCGACCGCCGCGGCGAGCGCCACGATCGCGCCGCGCCGGCGCGTGGCGGGCCGCGGCTCGGGCTCGTCGTACCTGTCGTACTCGTAGTGGTCGTCGTGCCCGTGGTGCCCCTCGGGCACGACGACGCCGTAGTGCTCCCCGGGGGCGGCGGTTCCGTAAGGGTCCGCGGGTCCCTCGGGTCCGTAGTACCCCGCGGGTCCGACGTCTCCGTGGTGCTCCGCGGGCCCTTCGGGACCGCCGGGTCCGGCGTACGCGCCGTCGCCGGCCGGGGCGGGCGTCGTGCCGATCCCGGGCAGCAGCAGAGGCATCGTCTCCGGGCCGTCCCCGGCCGGGGGAGCCACCGCCGGCGGCTCGGATTCCGCCGCGGGCGCCACCGGACCGGGCGTCTGACCCGTCACCGGACCCGTCACCGGACCGGGCGTCTGACCCGTCACCGGACCGGGTGCCTGGCCGGCCATCGGACCGGCGGCCGGGGGTGCCGCGGGAACGGGCCCCGGCCCCAGCCCCGGAACCGGAAGCGGAACCGGAACCAGTGGCGGCGGTGGCGCATCGTTCCTGCTCTGCTCCGGCGCGTCCAGGATCACGTACGGCCTGATCCGCAGCGGGTCGAAGTCCTCCGCCGCGGCGATCTCCGCCTGGGCGCAGGCGCAGCCCGGTCTTCTCTGTACACCACATTCAGGACAGGTGTGTCCGGTCATGGTGGATCCCCTCCCCAGTTCACCTGGCAGCGATTATGCATGCACCCCCTCTCCGTCACCTGAACAGCCGTTCCCCTCGGGAGGACATAAAGGGACAGAACGATCAGGATGAGGGGATACGGACCCCCAGAGGACGCCCCGGAGATGCTTATGGCCCAGGAAGTACGCTCGCCGGACCTCGGCGGCGACCCCGCTCCTGGGGAGGGGCGGAGTCGCCGAAGCATCGTCATCGCGATCGGCGCGCTGCTGCTCGGCATGCTGCTCGCCGCACTCGATCAGACCATCGTCTCCACCGCGCTGCCGACCATCGTCAGCGAGCTCGGTGGGATGGAGCACCTCTCCTGGGTCGTCACCGCGTACATCCTCGCGTCGACGGCGGGGACGCCCCTGTGGGGCAAGCTCGGTGACCAGTACGGCCGCAAGAAACTCTTCCAGGCGGCCATCGTCATCTTCCTCGTCGGCTCGGCCCTCTGCGGCATCGCGCAGAACATGCCGCAGCTCATCGGCTTCCGCGCGCTCCAGGGGCTCGGCGGCGGGGGGCTCATCGTCCTGTCGATGGCCATCGTCGGCGATCTCGTCCCGCCCCGGGAACGCGGCAGGTACCAGGGGATGTTCGGCGCCGTGTTCGGTGGCAGCAGCGTCCTCGGCCCGCTGCTCGGCGGGCTCTTCACCCAGCACCTCTCCTGGCGCTGGGTCTTCTACATCAACCTGCCCATCGGCATCGTCGCCCTCTTCGTGATCGCCGCCGTGCTGCACATCCCCGCGCGCGCCACCCGGCACACCATCGACTACCTCGGCACCGTCCTCATCGCCTCGGTCGCCACCTGCCTGGTGCTCGTGGCCTCCCTCGGCGGCACCACGTGGGAGTGGACCTCCCCGCAGATCGTCGGGCTCGCCGTCCTCGGGGCGGTGCTCCTCGTCTGCTTCGTGTACGTCGAGCGGCGCGCCGCCGAACCCGTGCTGCCGCTGAAGCTCTTCCGGATCCGGACCTTCACCCTCGTCTCGGTCATCAGCTTCGTCGTGGGGTTCGCGATGTTCGGCGCGATGACCTATCTGCCGACCTTCCTCCAGGTCGTCCAGGGCGTGACCCCGACCGCGTCCGGCGTCCACATGCTGCCCATGGTCGTCGGCATGTTCCTCGCCTCGACGACGTCCGGTCAGATCGTCTCCCGCACCGGCCGCTGGAAGGTCTTCCCCATCGCGGGCACGGCCGTCACCGCCATCGGACTGCTGCTGCTCCACCGACTGACGGAACACAGCTCCACCTGGCAGATGAGCGTCGACTTCTTCGTCTTCGGCGTCGGGCTCGGCCTGGTCATCCAGGTCCTCGTCCTCGTCGTGCAGAACGCCGTCTCCTACCAGGACCTCGGCGTCGCCACCGCGGGCGCGACCTTCTTCCGCTCCATCGGGGCGTCGTTCGGTGTCGCCGTGTTCGGCGCGATCTTCACCCATGGGCTCAACTCCCAGCTGGACAGCGCCCTCGCCGGACAGTCGCTGCCGCCGGGAACCGGCCCCGAGCAGATCGCCGCCGACCCGCGCGCGATCGCCGAGCTCCCGTCCGAGCTGCAGCCCTCGGTCGTGCACGCCTACGCGACCTCGATCACCGACGTCTTCCTCTACGCGGCGCCGGTGGTCTTCGTCGCCTTCGTGGTCGCCTGGTTCCTCAAGGAGGACAAGCTGCGCGGCTCGGTCACCGCCCCCGACGCCAGCCAGACCCTGGCGTCCAACCCGGTGGAGCGGTCCTCCTACGAGGAGTGCGCCCGCGCGCTCTCCGTCCTCGGGTCGCGCAAGGGTCGCAGGGAGATCTACGAGCGGATCACCGCGAGGGCGGGGCTGGATCTGCTGCCCGCGGCGAGCTGGCTGCTGCTGCGGATCCGCCGCCACGGGACCGTGGAGCCCGCGCGGCTCGCCGAGACCACCCCCGTACCGCTGCGGGCCATCACCGAGGCGTCCCGTCAGGTGGAGGAGCGCCATCTCGCGCGCCGGGAGGGGTTGCAGCTGATCCTCACCGACGACGGGGTCGAGGCCGCGGCGAAGCTGGCGAAGGCACGTGAGGATTCGCTCGCCGAACTGCTGGGGGACTGGTGGGGGCCGGAACGGCCGACGGATCTGGTGCAGCTGGTGGAGGAGCTGACGGCCGAGCTCAACGGCTCGGACGCGGAGCGTCCCCACCTCCCGGATCCGCCCCGGGACCACCGCGCGTGACCCTCGGCGCGCCCACCGGGAGCGACCGCCCGCGCGCATGGCCCGGGAACCCCGCGCGCGACCGCCGTGTGTCGTGGTGGTGTGACCGGCGCGGTCAGAGCTCCTTGCCGTACCAGACGTCCATGTACGGGCCTTCGCAGTACGCCGGGATCTCGCCGTACCCGTGGCGGCCGTAGAGGGCGCGTGCCTCGACCAGGTCCAGACGGGTGTTGAGGACCATGCGACGCGCGCCCAGCTCACGGGCCGCGTCCTCCAGCCGGCCCAGCAGCGCCCCCGCGCCGCCCGTTCCGCGGAAGGCGTGGCGCACGAACACCCGGGTCAGTTCGGCGCGTTCCGCGTCGAGGAGCAGCACGCCACCGCAGCCGGCCGCCTCGCCCGCGTACCGGCCGACCAGGAACCGTCCGGTCGGCGGCGTCAGAAGCTCCGCCCCGTCGTCGGCCAGCCCCTCGTCGATCTCCGCCGCGGTCGCGGGCCGCCGCCAGTAGCGGCTCGCGACGTCGTCGTAGTAGTCGCGGCGCAGGGCGGCGGCGTCCGGGGTGTCGACGGGCTCGGGGGTGAAGGTCCAGGTCATGCGCGTCATTGTGGTCGCACGACCCGGACCCGTCGCCCGCTTTTCGGGCGGTGCCTCAGCCCTGCTTG
Organism: Streptomyces sp. NPDC047971; assembly: GCF_040653355.1. NCBI lineage: Bacteria > Bacillati > Actinomycetota > Actinomycetes > Kitasatosporales > Streptomycetaceae > Streptomyces > Streptomyces sp. NPDC047971. The sequence goes on from NZ_JBEZNW010000025.1 coordinate 22,746, forward strand.
GGCGCGGCCTGCTGGACGACCTCGAACGACCACAGCGTGGAGCCGCTCGCCGCGGGCTTGGGACGCCCCTCGCCCTCGGGGCCGCCGGAGGTGCCCTGGTGGGCCGCCTTCATGGAACCGCTCATCCAGTTCTGGAAGTCCTCCTCGCTGCGCCAGCGGGTGTAGACCAGGTACTGGTCCGTCCCCTCCAGCGGCCGCAGCAGCTCGAACCACTCGAAGCCGTCGGAGCCCTCCACGGCACCGGCACGGGACGCGAAGCGCTGCTCGAGGACTTCGCGCTGCTCGGCCGGAACGGTCAGGACGTTGATCTTCACGATGCTCATGAGGGGCAGGATATGGCCGGTCCCGAGGTGTCTACTCCACGACCCGGGCCAGCAGCAGGCCGTCGTACCCCCGTACCCCCACCGTCTGGAACGCCGTCGCGTCCAGGCGGGGCTCGCGTGAGATCAGGTCGAACATGGCGCGGGTGCCGGTGATCGCCGCGTCGTTCGGGTCCTCCTCGGCGACCTTCCCGCCGCGCACCACGTTGTCGACGACGATGACCGTGCCGGGGCGGGAGAGGCGCAGCGCCCACTCCACGTAGTGCGGGTTGTTCGCCTTGTCGGCGTCGATGAAGACGAAGTCGAACGGGCCCGCCCCCTCGGCCTCCAGCTTCGGCAGGGTGTCCAGGGCCGCGCCCGTCCGTACCTCGACGACCGAGTCGAGGCCGGCGCGGGCGATGTTGGCGCGGGCGACCTCCGCGTGGGCCTCGCTGTACTCCAGGCTGATCATCCGGCCGTCGGCCGGCAGCGCCCTGGCCATCCAGATCGTGCTGTAGCCGCCGAGCGTGCCGATCTCCAGAACCGTGCGCGCGCCCCGCGTCGCGACGAGCAGGTTCAGCAGCTTGCCCTGGTTGGGGGCGACGGCGATCTCGGGGAGTCCCGCCGCCGTGGAGTCGGCGAGCGTGGCGGCGAGCACCTCGTCGGCGGGGGCGAGCAGGTCGGTGAAGTAGCGGTCTACGGCGGTCCATTGGTCGTTGGTCATACGGCCGAACGTACCGCAGGGCGCCCGCGCCGGGCGCGTACCGCCACGGCCGTTCCGGCCGCCGCGAGCAGCACGCCGGTGACCGTCAGGATCCAGACCGGGACGTCGCCGACCGTGAGCAGCCGACCGGTGTAGATCACCCGCCGGTACGGGGTGTCGGCGACCGTCGCCAGTTCGTGGTCGCCGTCGATCCGCGAGGGTACGGGGAACTCCTGGTCGAGGGCGGTCAGATAGACCGGGCGCCCGCCGGTGAGCGCGGCCACCGCGCCCTCCTTCTCCTCGATGCCGCCCGCGAACGTCACCTCGGGAGCGGATCCGCCGATGTCGTCGCGGGGCTCCATGCGGTGGTCGGCGAGGACGTACAGGCCGAGGGACTGCGGGGTCTGCGCCAGGCGGGAGAGCCGCATCGGGTAGACGAGCCGGTCGCTGGCGAAACTGATCCTGAGCGGGGTGAGTTCGCCGGCCAGCGCCGTGCCGGTGACGTCGGGCGCGAGACGCACCGCGACGTACTCCCACTTCCGCTCGACGTAGGGCCGCAGTTCGGTCGAGAGGCGGTCGGAGAGTTCGAAGCCGTTCTCCTCCAGCCAGCCGCTCAGGGCCTTCGGGTCGGTGGCGGTCAGCCGTGCCACGTCGAAGGGGCCGAGCCGTTCGCGCCCCACGACTCCGACGTCCGAGGCGTCGTTCCCGGGCGGAGCGGCGGCGGCGCCGTCCGTGGTGCTGAGGTCGAACGGCCAGTCGCCGCCGCGCGGCCAGAAGTAGTACCGGTCCTTGCGCTCGGGCCGGGTGAGGTCCTCCAGCGCGTCGAAGAGTTCCGGGTCGCCGAGCGTGACGTCGGCCCGGCCGGGGACCGGCATGATCCAGGCGGCCCGTTCGGCGTTGCCGCGCACGGTGAAGCGCATGACGATCTGTTCCGTACGGCCGTCCCAGCGGACCGCCGACGTCTCCCGGTCGACGCCGATGCGCTGGTTCCCGTCCGGGATCATCGCCCCGCAGCCGCAGGCGTGGGCCGGTGCGATCAGTGAGCCGAACTGGAGCGCGAGCAGCGCGATGATCATGGCCAGAATTCTCTGTGTCCCCCGCATGTGCGCTCAGACGCGGGGCGCGGGGTTCCGGTTCCGGGGGCCGGAAGGGCCGGGGAGGCGGGAGGCGGGAGGCGGGAGCCTCGGGCGTAGGGGGATGAGCTCCCGCCTTCCGGTCTGTCAGGAGCCGACCCGGACCTGCAGCTCCTTGATCCCGTTCAGCCAGGCCGCACGGAGCCGGCGGGGCTCGCCGGCGAGTGTCAGATCGGGCAGGGCGTCCGCGAGGGCGTTGAAGATCAGCTCGATCTCGTGGATGGCGAGCGACTTGCCGAGGCAGAAGTGCGGGCCTCCGCCGCCGAAGCCGAGGTGCGGATTGGGGTCGCGGGTGATGTCGAAGGTCTCGGGGTTCTCGAAGACCTCGGGGTCGTTGTTGGCGGAGGAGTAGAAGAGTCCGACGCGGTCGCCCTTGCGGATCTTCTGGCCGCCGATCTCGGTGTCCTGGGTGGCCGTCCGCTGGAAGGAGACCACCGGGGTCGCCCAGCGGACGATCTCCTCGGCGGCGGTCGCGGGCCGCTCCCGCTTGTAGAGCTCCCACTCCTCGGGGTGGGTGAGGAAGGCGTGCATGCCGTGGCTGATGGCGTTGCGGGTGGTCTCGTTGCCGGCCACCGCGAGCAGGAGCACGAAGAAGCCGAACTCGTCGGAGGAGAGGTTGCCCTGGCCCTCGGCGGCGACGAGCTGGGTCACGATGTCCTTGGCCGGACACTCCTTGCGCTCGGCGGCCAGGTTCATCGAGTACCCGATGAGTTCCATGGCGGCCTCGGCGCCGATCTCCTCGGTGATGGCGTACTCGGGGTCGTCGTACGCGACCATCTTGTTGGACCAGTCGAAGATCCGGGCGCGGTCCTCCTGCGGTACGCCGATGAGTTCGGCGATGGCCTGGAGCGGGAGCTCGACGGCGACCTGGGTGACGAAGTCGAAGGAGCCGTCGGAGCCCGCGTTCCGCTTCGCCTCCTCGACGATCGCCCGGGCGCGTTCGCGCAGCGCCGACTCCAGGGTGCGGATCGCGCGGGGGGTGAAGCCGCGCTGGACGATCTGGCGGACCCGGGTGTGCTCGGGCGGGTCCATGTTGAGCATGATCAGCTTCTGGACCTCGATCTGGTCCCGGCTGATGTGCTCGTTGAAGCGGATGACGGCCGTGTTCTCGGTGGAGGAGAACAGCTCGGGGTGCGTGGAGACGTACTTGACGTCCGCATGCCGGGTGACGGCCCAGTAGCCCTCGTCGTCGAAGCCGGTGACGCCGCGCGGCTGGGGGCACCACCAGACGGGCGCGGTCTGTCGCAGTCGCGCGAACTCCGGGAAGGGGATGCGGCTCTGGAGCAGATCGGGGTCGGTGGCGTCGAACCCTTCGGGGAGGTGAGGGCAGGGCATCGGCAACACACTCCATGTCTGAGACACGCGTGCCTGACAGCATGTCTGACGGTCCATCAGAAGTTGACCGCAAGGTAGTAACGGGTTCTACAAGTCGCAAGGGATGCGACGGGAACTGTTGCCGGTGACCGGTGTGCGCGGGTGTGTGCACAACCCTTGCGTACCGGCGGTAGCAGTCATAAGACTTCAGTCAGAACTAGAACGCGTACTAGTTACCCGTACCGCCCCCGTCGCGGAGTGCCGGGACACCCCGCCGGGCGAGGAGAGGACGAGCTCATGGCCGCGGAACCCGTCATCGTCGAAGCAGTACGCACCCCCATCGGCAAGCGCGGAGGCGCGCTCGCCAATCTGCACCCCGCCTATCTCCTGGGCGAGACCTATCGCGAACTCCTCGGGCGCACCGGCATCCACGCCGACTGCGTCGAGCAGATCGTCGGCGGCACCGTCACCCACGCCGGCGAACAGTCCATGAACCCCGCGCGCAACGCCTGGCTCACCATGGGCCTTCCCTACGAGACCGCCGCCACCACCGTCGACTGTCAGTGCGGCTCCTCGCAGCAGGCGAGCCACATGGTCGCCAACATGATCGCCTCGGGCGTCATCGACATCGGCATCAGCTGCGGTGTCGAGGCCATGTCGCGCGTCCCGCTCGGCTCGGGGTCCAAGCACGGGCCCGGGAAGCCCTGGCCGGACGAGTGGAACGTCGACCTGCCCAACCAGTTCGAGGCCGCCGAGCGCATCGCCAGGCACCGTGGCCTGACGCGCGAAAGGGTCGACTCCCTCGGGCTGCTCTCCCAGGAACGGGCCGCGATCGCCTGGTCCGAGGAGCGGTTCAAGCGCGAGACCTTCGCCGTCCAGGTCCCGACCACCGAGGAGGAGCAGGCCGCCGGGCAGGGCATGTGGCGGCTCGTCGACCGCGACGAGGGGCTGCGCGACACCAGCATGGAGGCGCTCGCCCGGCTCAAGCCGGTCATGCCGACGGCCGTCCACACCGCCGGAAACTCCTCGCAGATCTCCGACGGCGCCTGCGCTCTGATGTGGGCCTCCAAGCGGATGGCCCGCGCGCTGAAACTCAGGCCGCGCGCCCGGATCGTCGCCCAGGCTCTCGTCGGCTCCGATCCGCACTTCCATCTGGACGGGCCGATCGACGCCACCCGAGCCGTCCTCGGCAAGGCGGGGATGTCCCTCAGGGACATCGACCTCGTCGAGATCAACGAGGCCTTCGCCTCGGTGGTCCTCAGCTGGGCCCAGGTCTTCGACCAGGACCTCGACAAGGTCAACGTCAACGGCGGTGCCATCGCGCTCGGTCATCCCGTCGGTGCGACCGGGGCGCGGCTGATCACCACCGCGCTGCACGAACTGGAACGTACGGACAAGGAGTTCGCGCTCATCACGATGTGCGCGGGCGGGGCGCTGGCCACGGGCACGATCATCCAGCGGCTGTAGCGCGGAACGAACGGCTGCGGGGCGGGGATCCGGTCGCCCGAGCCGTGCCCGAAACGCCGCAGGCCCCGCCCCTCCGTGCGGAGGGCGGGGCCTTGCGAAGACGCGGGCGGCCGATGGCCGGCTGGTGACTCTTAGTACCAGCCGTTGGCCTGCCAGAACGCCCAGGCGCCGTTCGGGCTGCCGTAGCGGTCGTTCATGTAGTCCAGGCCCCACTTGATCTGGGTGGCCGGGTTGGTCTTCCAGTCGGAACCGGCCGAAGACATCTTCGAGGCCGGCAGGGCCTGGACCAGACCGTAGGCGCCGCTGGAGGCGTTGGTGGCGGAGGGGTTCCAGCCGGACTCGTGCTCCACGATCTTGCTGAACGACGCGAACTGCGAAGCCGGAACGATCTGCTTGGCGATCGTCTTGGCGTCGCTGGGAGCGGCCGAGGCCGAAGCCGTCGTGCCCAGAACCGCGCCCGAGGCACCCAGCAGCACGGCTGCGGAGACGGCCAGGGTCTTCTTGCGGGAGTTGGCACGGGTGGCGAGGGAGCGGAACACGAAGCGACCTAACGTCGGGGACATGGGCTGCGCCGGGCGTTTTCGGCAAGCCGGAACCAGAGCCCGGGGAATCCGGATCCGGTGGGGAATCGGCCTGTCCGAGGCGCTGCGCTGAGCGCTGCTGCCTGGCGACGTCCACCAGACAACCAGGGCCGGTACGCCGACGCAACGACCCCCGGTACGACCCGGGCTCGGACTCGCGCCGAACGTCCCGGAGCCGGGTCTCTGGGGTTTTCGCAGCTCAAGGCGGGCTATGGGGTGATTTGGGAGGGTCTGGACCCTCTCCTATGTTCCTTCGTACGTGACGTAGGTCCTGTGGGGCGCCTCACCCCGAGGGGGCCCTTCCGGGGCCTCGAATGTGACCTGGGCCTCGAAGTTCGCCCGCCTGGTGGCCCTCCGCAGCGCCTTGAGGAGCGTCCGGCCGACGGTCAGCGTGAGCACCACCGTGAGGACGGCCCGGCCGAGGTCCCACCCGAGGGACGTGGCGAGGACGTACGCGAGGAAACGGACCAGGTTCTCGTCGACCGGGTCGCCGGGCACGAAGGAGATCCCCGTCCCCAGGCCGCCGACGGTGACCCAGCCGTACAGATTGGTGACGGTGCCGTACGCGAACGCCGCCAGGAACCCGTACGCCGACAGCATCAGCAGCTCGGCCCGGCCCCGAACCCTCTCCGGCAGCAGGCCCGCACCCATCGTGAACCAGCCCATCGCCAGCATCTGGACCGGCATCCACGGGCCCACACCGCCGGTGAGCAGGGCGGACGCGAACATCGTCACCGCGCCGAGCACGAAGCCGAAACCCGGTCCCAGCACGCGGCCGCTCAGCACCATCAGGAAGAACATCGGCTCCAGGCCCGCCGTCCCCGCCCCGAGCGGGCGCAGCGCCGCGCCCACGGCGGCCAGCACACCCAGCATCGCCACCGCCTTCGCGTCCATCCCGCAGTCGGCGATCGTGGCGACCACGACCGCGATCAGCAGGGGGAGGAGGGCGGCGAAGAACCAGGGGGCGTCGGCGGCATGTGTCGTCACGGCCGAGGAGGCGTCCGCGACGAGGGGCCAGCCGATGGCGACGAGACCGATGAGGGAGACCAGGACGAGCGCGGCGACCGAGCGGGGCCCGAGCCGGACGGGACCTCTGCCGCTCACAGCGCCCCCCTGACCTGCTCGACCGTGAGCCACGGCCGCGGGGCGAGGATCTTGGCGACCTGGGGGGAGAAGGCGGGGGAGGAGACGACCACCTCGGCCGTCGGGCCGTCCGCGACGACCTCGCCGCCCGCCAGGATCACCACCCGGTGGGCCAGCTCGGCGGCGAGCTCCACGTCGTGCGTGGCCAGCACGATGGCGTGGCCGTCGGCCGCGAGGCCGCGCAGATGCGCGACGAGACGGGCCTTGGCCGCGTAGTCGAGACCCCGGGTCGGCTCGTCGAGGAGCAGGAGCGGGGGGCGTCCGGTGAGCACGACGGCCAGCGCGAGCGCGAGGCGCTGGCCTTCCGACAGGTCGCGCGGATGGGTGTCGTCCGCGACCCCCGGCAGCAGCTCGGAGACCAGGTCGCGGCACGTGCCGGGCGCGGCGCCCGCGTCGGAGTCGGCGGCCGAGCATTCGGCGCCGACGGTGTCGGCGTACAGCAGATCGCGCGGCTCCTGCGGTACGAGCCCCACCTGCCGGATCAGCTCGCGGGGGTCGGTCCGGTGGGGCACGCGGCCGGAGACGAGGACGGTTCCCGAGGTGGCGGCGACGGTGCCGACGAGCGTGTTGAGCAGGGTGGACTTGCCGGCGCCGTTGCGCCCCATGAGCGCGACGGTCTCGCCGGCCCCGACCCGCAGATCCACCCGGCGAAGCGCCTCGACGCGCCCGCGCCGGACACCGAGGGCGGCGACGTCGACGAGGTGGTCGAAGGCCGGGGCCCGGACGGCGGTGTCGCGCCGCCAGAACCGGGAGACACCCCCGCCCCGGCCGCCCGCGGAACGCCGCGCGGCGGGCTTCCCCGCCTCCGGACCGTCCACGAGCGGCTCCACCGCGGGCCGACGAAGCCCGGTCGGCTCCGCGGGGGCGTCGCCGCCAGGCTCCGCGGAGGCCGTCCGCGGATACCGGTTCTCCAGGCGTTCGCGCAGGTCACCCGCCACGCGGCGGGCGTCGCGGACCGTCAGGGGAAGCGGCTTCCAGCCCGCCAGCCGGCCCAGTGCCACGACCGGCGGATGAACCGGTGAGACCGACATGATCTCGGCCGGCGGGCCCATCAGGCCCTCGGGCAGGAGGATCACCTGGTCCGCGTACTGCACCACCCGCTCCAGGCGGTGCTCCGCGAGGAGGACCGTCGTGCCCAGGTCGTGCACCAGTCGCTGGAGCACCGCCAGGACGTCCTCCGCGGCGGCCGGGTCCAGCGCGGACGTCGGCTCGTCGAGGACCAGGACCTCGGGATGCGGGGTCAGCACGGAGCCGATCGCCACCCGCTGCTGCTGGCCGCCGGAGAGCGTGGCGATCGGCCGGTCACGGAGCTCCGCGAGGCCCAGCAGGTCCAGGGTCTCCTCCACCCGGCGCCGCATCACCCCGGGCGCGAGGCCCAGGGACTCCATCCCGTACGCCAGCTCGTCCTCGACCGTGTCCGTGACGAAGTGCGCGAGCGGGTCCTGGCCCACGGTGCCGACGACGTCCGCCAGTTCGCGGGGCCGGTGCGTCCGGGTGTCCCGGCCCGCGACCGTGACGCGTCCGGACAGCGTCCCGCCCGTGAAGTGCGGGACGAGCCCCGACACCGCGCTCAGCAGCGTCGACTTGCCGACCCCGGACGGGCCGACCAGCAGGACCAGTTCGCCCTCCGGGACCGTCAGGTCCAGGTCCCGCAGCGTGGGCTCCGCCTCGTCCCCGTACCTCACCGAGACGTTCTCGAACCGGATCACGACGACTCCTTGGAGACGGGCACGGGGGCCACGAACGCGGGCACCAGGCCCACCAGCAACGACACGGCGGGCCACAGCGGAAGCTCCGGCGCCACGAGCGGCACGACGCCGGGGTGCAGCGCCTCGTACGCGTAGACGTTCGCCCAGATCATCAGCGCCGCCACCGCCACCCCCGATCCGGCGACCAGCCACGCCCGGACCCCCCACCGGTCCGGCCGGTACCGGGTCCGCACCGCCCGCAGGCCGCCGAGCCGGAGCCCGGCCATGGCCGCGACGAGGCCGGCGACGACCAGCGGCAGCCCGTACCCCGCCCCCTGCGCGGCCAGCAGACCGTACGAACCGGCGCACACGCCGAGCAGCCCGCCCAGCGTCAGCACGTTCGTCGTCCGCCGCACGGCCACCGGCACCCGCGCCGTGCGCCCGTATCCGCGCGCGTCCATCGAGGCCGCCACCGCGATCGACCGCTCCAGCGCGCCCTCCAGGACCGGCAGCCCGATCTGGAGCACCGCCCGCACCCCGCCCGTCGGACGCCCCCGCAGCCGCCGGGCCGTCCGCAACCGCACCACGTCCGCGACCATGTTCGGCGCGAAGGTCATCGCCACGACGACGGCGACCCCCGCCTCGTACAGCGCGCCCGGCAGCGACTTGAGCAGCCGCGCCGGATTGGCGAGCGCGTTCGCCGCGCCCACGCAGATCAGCAGGGTCGCCAGCTTCGCCCCGTCGTAGACCGCGAAGACGACCTGCTCGGCCGTCACCCGGCCACCGATCCGCACGCCCTGCGCCCACTCCGGCATCGGCACCTCGGGCAGCGTGAACAGCTCGACCGTCCCCGGGATCGCCGAGCCGAGCACGATCGAGAACACCACCCGCAGGGCCACCACGAACAGGCCCAGCTTCACGAAGGCGCCGTACGAGCGTGCCCAGGGGGCGTCCGTGCGGCGGGCCGCGACGACGTAGCCCGCGACCGCGACGATCATGCCGAGCAGCAGCACATTGGTGGTACGGGAGGCGGCCACGGCCAGCCCCAGCGCCCAGATCCACCAGGCGCCGGCGTGCAGGGCGTTGGAGCGGTTCGCCTCGGGGGCACGGATCATGCGCGGCGGCGTGCCTTCCAGACCGCTGCGCCGCCGAGCGCGAGCACGGCGGCCCCGCCCACGACGATGCCGGCGGAGGGACCGCCGTCACCGTCGGCCTCCGGGGCGGCGGACGCCGTGGGACGCGTGGTGGGCGTCGGCTCGGGCGCCGACGTCTCCGCCACCTGTTCGCCGCAGCCCTTCGCCGGATAGCCGGCGATCCCGCAGAGCAGGGCCGCGCTGTCGTACCGAAGCGGCTTGACCACGGCGGCCAGCGCCTCCGCGGCCGTCGCGCTCTCCCTGACCTGCGCGCAGCCGGTCTTCAGCCGCTGGGCCGGAGGCGTCTCGCCGGGCGGGGCGTCCTCGGCGCCGCCGAAGTCGACGACGACGGCGACCCGCTTGGTGTCCGCCTTCTCCCCGACACCGGCGCAGACCGTCGTGAAGGAGGGGGCGGCGGAGGGTCGGGAGGCGTCACTGGTGTCGCTGCTGAGGGCGAAGCGGAAGCCGATCGCGTCCCCGTCACCGGGCCGGGCGGTCGCCGGGCCCTGCGTCGCGTACGTCCACGTCCCGCCGCCGTCGCTCTCCCAGAACGACCAGTACCGGTACCCCGCTGCCTGCGCGGGAGCGGCGGCGGCCAGCGTCAGGACGACACCGGTCGCCGCGCCCGCCACGACACCGGCCGCGCGGCGGCCCGGGCGGCCGGCCACGGCGCCGAGGAGCCGGGGCCTCCGTCGCGGGGGTGTCGTCACTTCTTGCGCCCGCTCAGCAGGAAGCCGATCCCGACGCCGACCACCATGCCGATGCCGATGATCCACCACAGGTCGAAGGAGCCGGAGTCCCCGTCCTGCTCGCTCGGGGAGGCGCTCGCGGACGGCGTGCTCAGCGGAGCGGGGCCGGTGGCGTTCAGCTTCGCGACGAGGTCGGTCGAGCCGAAGGCGCGCGGGTCGGCGCCCATCGCGTTGGCGGCGAACACCAGCTGCGCCCAGGCGGCCGGCCCGTTCTCCTCGGCCCAGCCCGCGGAGTTCTGCTGCAGCCAGGTCAGCGCCCCGGCCGCCTCCTTGGTGGCACCGGTCGCGGCGAGCGCGACGACGGCGTCGGCCGTGTTGCCGAAGTCGGGCAGCTCGGTCGGGTCGGTGGCGCCGGGCATCGGCGGGGTGTTCAGGTGACCGGTCTTGGCGAGCGCCCCCGCCAGGTAGGAGGCGCCGTTGAGCGCGGCCCGCTCGGCGGTGGGCTTCGGCAGGTCCTTGCAGGTGGGGGACTGCTCGGGCTTCACACCGCCGGCGGTGATGCCCTTGCCGAGCCCGGCGATGGTCGCGGCCGCGGTGGCGTCGGCGTTGGCGAGGAGCTTCCCGTCCTTGTCCGGCTGGTACGCGAAGGCGCCCTTGCCGTCCTTGGTGGAGCAGGGGGTCGCGAAGGTGAGCAGCGCGTCGTACGGGGTCCGGCCCTCGGCCGACGCCACCTCGCCGGGCTTGTCGCCCAGGGCGGCGAGCGCGCTGACCACGATGGAGGTCGAGTTGGCGTCGCTGGGGCTGCCGGGGTTGTAGCCCCAGCCGCCGTCCTTGTTCTGGACGCCCTTCAGCCAGCCGGAGCCCGCCTTGACGGCCTTGGACACCGCCTCGGGGTCGGCGCTCTGCTTCTGCACGGCGGCGAGCGCGTGCAGGGCGACGGCCGTGGCGTTGGTGTCCAGCATGGTGGCCGGGGTGCACGGCTTGGCGGGGTCCGGCCGGTACGAGGAGAACGCGCCGCTCTCGCACTGCTGCCCCTTCAGCCAGGTCACGGCCTGCTCCGAGGGCTGCACCTCACTGATCCGCTGGGCGATGAAGGCGAGCGACTGACGCCAGACACCGTCGTACGTCGGGTCCTTCGTGCCGTAGAGACCGGCGGGGATCGCCGGTGCCGGCGTGGGGGTCGGAGAGGGCGCGGCGGACGCGGCGGGGGCCAGTGCGGCGCAGAGCACCGCGGCGGTGGCGAACGCGGCGGCGCCGCGGCGGACGGTGGACATGCGTGCTGGCCTCTCCTGCGGCCGGGCACCGGCACGCTGAAGGCACCAGGCTCGGCTCCGTATTCCTCGACGGTGCCGGCGGTCATGTCCCGACGGGGCATTCCGACTCACCGTCGACGGTTCGGAGCGACGGTTCACGGTTGCGGGTCAGTGCCGGAATTGCACCGGCTTCCCCCCGTACGGGCATGATGACGACTCGCACACTCTACCGGCCCGTACGCCGTGCGGTCGGTGGGTGCGAGGCGCCTCACACACGGCCCGCACCCGGGTGCCGGGGGCCGTCCCATGCCGACGGCGCGCTCACGTGACCTCGTGGTGTCCCGCCTCCGGATCGCCGGGGACCGGGCCCGTCGGCGCGGGGGTCCGTCAGACCGCCACGTACGTCACCGGGTCGGTGCCCGCCACGGCCTCCGCCCGGCCCAGCTTCACCAGGCGCCGCACATGGGCCTCGGCCTCACTGACCGCGATGTTCCTGGAGCCGTACGGGATCTGCTCCCAGGGCCTGTTCCACTCCATGCGCTCGGCGAGCTGCCACGGCGTGAGCGGGGTCGCCAGCAGGTCGAGGAGGCCGGTCAGCCGCTCCTCGTGGTGGGCGAGCAGCTCCCGTACCCGGCCTTCCGCGTCCGCGAAGGCGTACTGGTGGGCGGGGAGCACCTCGGCGACGCCGAGCCTTCCGATCCGCTCCAGCGAGTCCAGGTAGTCGCCCAGCGGGTCGGTGACGGTGGAGTCGTCAGGGTCCTCGTACAGGCCGATGTGCGGGGAGATCCCGGGCAGCAGATGGTCGCCGGAGAAGAGCCTGCCGCGGCCGGGCAGCCGGGCGGGGTGCTCCTCCTCCAGATGGAGGCAGACATGGCCGGGGGTGTGGCCGGGGGTCCAGATCGCACGCAGCCGCCGGCCGGCGAGGTCGAGGAGTTCACCGGGGACGATCTCGCGGTCGGGGAGTGCCGAGCCGAGTCCGGGCAGCGTCCTGGTCCGGCCGCCGGAGCGGGCGGCGAGGAGCGGGGCTATGTGTTCCTCGGGGGCGCCGACGGCGGTGAGTTTGCGGGCGAGGTACCCGAGCCAGGTGGCCGGCTCCGCATCGCGGGTGCGGCGGACGACGGCGGTGTCGGCGGCGTGCATCGCGATCCACGCGCCGGACGCCTCGCGGACCTGTCCCGACAGGCCGTGGTGGTCGGGGTGGTGGTGGGTGATGACCACCCCGTGGACGTCCCGTACGGAGGTGCCCAACGCGGTGAGGCCGTCGGACAGTTCGGTCCAGGAGGCGGGGTCGTCCCAGCCGGTGTCGATCAGCACGGGGCCGCGGTCGGTGTCGAGGACGTGGACCAGGGTGTGGCCGAGGGGGTTGTCGGGGATGGGGACCTGGATCGACCAGACGCCTCCGCCGTGTTCGGTCACCTGGCTCATGGGCCCTCATCTCTCCGTGACGGCGGGGACCTGCTCGGCCATCGCCTCACTATAACGAGAACTGACGGATCGTCAGAGTAGCGTGCGCGGGCGCCCCTTCACCCTTCCGCGGGCCGCGGAGTCCGGCCGTCGCGCGGCTCCCTCGCCGCCCGTCGCCGGGGGTCGCCGTCGGGCCGCCGCCGGCGCCCCCACCCGGTGCCCCCGAATCGCGGGAGTCGGGCAACTGCCCTGCCTGGGCGGTGACGTGAGGGTCTGGACGGTCCGCGGTCCGCGGTCCGCGGCCCGCAGGAGAGTGAGGTGCGTCACTTATTAAGGGTTGTTTAAGAATCAACGTCGCGACTGACCCGTTTTCTCGTGATGCGACCACAGTTGACGGTCGACTTGAATGCCGGTCAAAGTCTCCCCAGCTTCCGACCGAAGCTCCTCGGCCCGTCACACCATCCACAGCTTCTCCACACCTGGAGCACCCGAATGCGCAACAGGACTGCCCTGACCGCAGCAGTCGCCTCCAGCGCCCCTGGGCCGGAGTCGCGTCCCGCGCAGGACGACCTCGTCTTCGGGAAGGTCGCGCGGCCCGGCGGTCCGGGCCAAGGGGCCCGCGCGCAGGACGTCGAGCTCTTCGACGGCACGCCGCCACCGCCCCGCACCCCCGCGGACCCCGGGCCGCGCGCACGCCACGGGGCGGGAAAGCCCCGGCGCGCACGGAAGGGGTCGCGGGCGCGGCGGGCCGCCCCGACGTACGGGCGCGAGGGCGGGGCCGGCCTCGCGCTCCCCCTGCTCCTGTCGGGCGCACTCGCCGCGGGAATCGGGCTGACCGTCGGTCTCACGTCGGGGCTGGACCGGACGCGCCCGGACAGCCTGTCCCTCGTGATGCCCGACCTCCCGCCGCCCAGCGCCACCCCGGACGCCGAGCCGCCGGCCATCACCCTGGTGTCCCCCCGGCCTCCCTCGACGGCGACCGTCGCTCCGGCGGCCTCACCCGCGCCTTCCGGCCCGCGCGCCCCGACGGGCACGTCCACGCACCGCACCCCGACCGCGCCCCCCGCCACGCGGCGACCCGTTCCCGCCGCGACGGGCGGCTCCACGACGACCGGACGGACGTCGGACGCGGACGTCGTCCGGCTGGGCAGCACCGGCCCGCGGGTCGACGACCTGCAACGTCGCCTGCGGCAGCTCCATCTGTACCTGGGGTCGGTCGACGGCGTGTTCGGCACGTCCCTGGAGGTGGCTCTGATCCGCTTCCAGGAGGCCCGCGACATCCCCGAGGAGCGCGGCGTCTACGGACCGCTGACGCGCGCGGCCCTGCAGGCCGAGACCTCTCGCGACGATCGAGGCGATCGCGACCACCGGGGCGACTGGGGCTGGGACGCCTGGGGCGACTGACCCCGGCGATCGACCGGGTGGGGCCCCACCAGCGGCAAAGCGGCTGGTGGGGCCCATCTCGTCCTGAGCATTGCCCACGATAACTAGAACTGATATCAGTTCTGATACACAGTCAGAAACATCGCGGGTTCCGGGAGGCAGTCGGTCATGACCGAGCTTGTGGAGCACGGAAAGCTGTTCATCGGCGGGGAGTTGACCGATCCGCTCGGCGCCGACGTCATCCAGGTGATATCGCCCCACACCGAGGAGGTCATCGGCCGGGTGCCGCACGCCTCCGAGGCGGACGTCGACCGGGCCGTCGCCGCCGCCCGCGCGGCCTTCGACCGCGGCCCCTGGCCCCGCATGAGCGTCGAGGAGCGGATCGAGGTCGTCACCCGGATCAAGGACGCCATCGCCGTACGCCACGAGGAGATCGCCCGCTCGATCAGCGCGCAGAACGGCTCCCCGTACTCCTGGAGCGTCCTCGCCCAGGCGCTCGGCGCGATGATGGTGTGGGACGCGGCCATCACCGTCGCCCGTGACTACCCGTACGAGACCCAGCGCGCCGGCGTCCTGGGGCCGATCCTCGTGCGGCGCGAGCCGGTGGGCGTGGTCGCGGCGGTCGTGCCGTGGAACGTCCCGCAGTTCACCGCCGCCGCCAAGCTCGGACCCGCGCTCCTCGCGGGCTGCACCGTGGTCCTCAAGCCGTCCCCCGAGTCCCCGCTGGACTCGTACATCCTCGCCGAGATCGCGAGCGAGGCCGGGCTGCCCGAGGGCGTCCTGTCGATCCTGCCCGCCGACCGGGAGGTCAGCGAGTACCTGGTGGGGCACCCGGGCGTCGACAAGGTCTCCTTCACCGGATCCGTCGCGGCCGGAAAGCGCGTGATGGAGGTCGCCTCCCGCAACCTCACCCGCGTCACCCTCGAACTGGGCGGCAAGTCCGCGGCCGTGATCCTGCCCGACGCGGACGTGGCGACGGCGGTCGCCGGGATCGTCCCGGCCGCCTGGATGAACAACGGCCAGGCGTGCGTCGCGCAGACCCGCATCCTCGCCCCGCGCAGCCGGTACGAGGAGATCGCCGAGGCGTTCGCCGCGGCCGCCGGGGCGCTCGTGGTGGGCGATCCGCTCGACCCGGCGACCCAGGTCGGCCCCCTGGTGGCCAGGAGGCAGCAGCAGCGCTCGCTCGACTACATCGGGATCGGCCAGGAGGAGGGGGCCAAGGTCCTCGCCGGCGGCGGCCGTCCGGCCGGCCTCGACCGCGGCTGGTACGTGGAGCCGACCCTCTTCGGGGGCGTCGACAACACGATGCGGATCGCCCGCGAGGAGATCTTCGGGCCGGTCATCTGTCTCCTCCCGTACGGGGACGAGAACGAGGCGCTCCGCATCGCGAACGACTCCGACTACGGGCTCAGCGGCAGCGTCTGGACCGGGGACGTGGAGCACGGCATCGAGTTCGCGCGGCAGGTGCGGACGGGCACGTTCAACGTGAACACCTTCAGCCTGGACATGCTGGGGCCGTTCGGCGGCTACAAGAACTCCGGCCTGGGGCGGGAGTTCGGCCCGGAGGGCTTCGGCGAGTACCTGGAGCACAAGATGATCCACCTGCCGGCCGGCTACGAGGGGCAGGGTGGCGCCTGATGGGCGACCGCTGGCACGTGGAGGTCGACCGCGGGGTCTGCATCGGCTCCGGCATGTGCGTGAACCACGCCCCGGACGGCTTCCGCCTCGACACCGCCCGTCAGTCCCACCCGCGCGAACCGGAGTCGGACGCGAACGAGAAGGTGCTCGCGGCGGCCGAGGGATGCCCGGTGGAGGCCATCCTGATCACCCTCCTCGACGGCGGGGAGCCGGTCTTCCCGCCCGAGGAATGAGGTTTTCGATCTCCCGGGCTCGTGTGACACTCCTCCGGCACACGGACGACAGGGGTGGGGCACATGCGAAGGACCTGGCGGGTGACCGTCTTCGGGGCGGCGGCGATTCTGGCGCTGTCCGCGACGGGCTGCGCCGACGCGGAGGACGCCGGGCCGCCCGGGTCCTCCGCGTCGGCGTCCTCTCCGGTCAAGGGGAAGGGATTCGACAGGGCCGCGGTGCAGGCCGACATCGACGCGGCCACCTCCGCCGCCGGTCTGCCGGCTTCCGGACGGCCCCAGCCGCTCCCGACCCCCACGCCCGCCGACGTCTCGGAGAAGGACAGGCTCAAGGCGCGTGCCGCTGCGTGCATGGCCCATTGGACGGAGGGCGGCCGGGGCCTCGGCGAAGGCGGCGATCCCCGGGCGAAGTTCGACGCCACGCTGACTCAGCTGAAGGAGCGCGGCTGGCAGGCGGCGGGGGACCCGCGCGAGGAGAAGGTCGGGCAGGACGTCATCGTCAACGTCACGCTCAAGAGGTCCGGCTGGACGCTGATGGGCCGCCACACCACCGGAGCGCTGGAGATGCTGTCCTTCCAGGCGGCGGAGGACGCCTGCATGAACGGGTTCACCGAGGCGGACTGGAAGCTGATGTTGAGCACCGACGAGTAGCGGCGCGGGCCGGAGTTGCTTCGCCCGACCGTTCCCGTGTGCAAAACTTCTCCACCGGGCACGGGGGCAACAGGCCGTCGTGCGCCCAGGATTGGGAGAGTTGTGCGCAAGGCGAAGTGTGTTGCCGCGGCAGTCGGTGCGGTGCTGCTGGTCGCGGGCTGCGGTGGCGAGGGCGGCTCGGGCAAGAACAAGGGCGGCTCGTCCTCCAGCACCTCCGGTTCCACCACCGGGGGTTCGGAGGCGGGCGGCGGCGACAGCCCGGACGCGGCCGCGGTGGAGAAGGAGATCGAGGCCGCCGCCACGGCGGCGGGCTTCGCCCAGGACGCCTCGGGCGAGGACGTGCCGGCCGAGCTCAAGGACTGCATGGTCTCCTGGACGGCCGACACCAAGAAGGTCGCCGACCCGAAGAAGTCCTACGACGCCACGGTGAAGACGCTGGCCGGCGGCGGCTGGACGGAAGGCCAGGGCACGGAGCAGGCCGGCTCGACCATCAAGACGCTGAACAAGGGCACGTGGTCGGTCAAGGCCAGCAACCACGGCGCCGCGGGCTTCTCGATCGTGATGTTCATCGGCACGAACAACACCGCGACGTGCGAGGCCCTCTTCAAGGCCGATCTGGAGAAGAACAAGAAGCCGTAACGCCTCGCTCACGCCGTCCCGCGGCCCTCGGGGGCCGCGGACGCGGTGGGAGCGGCGGCCACCGGCCGCCCGGCCACGGGCGCGTCCGGCGCGGTCAGGTCGATCAGCCGGCAGACCGTCTCGATGTCGATCTTCACCTGGGCGATGGACGCCCGCCCCGACAGCCAGGTGATCAGCGCCGAGTGCCAGGTGTGCTCGATCACCCGCACCGCCGACAGCTGCTGCGGCGTGGGGTGCTCCAGTCCCATCGCGTCCAGGATGATCGCCGTCGTCAGCCGCGAGACCGTGTCCACCTCGGGGCTCACGCTCCGGTCCGCGAACGTGAGCGCCCGTACCATCGCATCCGCCAACTGCGGCTCCCGCTGGAGCGCCCGGAACGCCCGCATCAGCGTCTCCGCGACCCGTTCCGCCGAGTTCTCGCCCGCCGGCGGACGCTTCCGCAGGGTGGTGTGCAGGTGCTGGAGCTGGTCCTGCATGGTCGCGACCAGCAGATGGATCTTGGACGGGAAGTAGCGGTACAGGGTGCCGAGCGCCACGCCGGCGGCCTCGGCGACCTCACGCATCTGCACGGCGTCGAATCCGCCCCGCCCGGCGAGCTGCGCGCTGGCATGCAGGATGCGGCGACGACGTGCCTCCTGGCGCTCTGTCAGGGGTGGCGAGGCGGGTCTGTCATCCGACGTCATGAGGTCCCGTTCCGTGCGGTGGGGGAGCGACAGTATGGCGGGGCTCCGGCCGTGGCGCGAATCACCTGATCCGGCTCTTACAGCGGGGCTACCTGCCGGTAGATTCTGTGCTCCTTGAACGATCAAGAACGATCAAGTCTGCAACTTGTTCTAGATTAGCGCGAGCGGTTACGCTCCCGCGAAACGCAAGCTCGAAGGGGGCAGCGAGTGACCGCTGAGGCCATAGAAGCAGGCCCCCGCCGGGGCGCCGCCCCAGAGGCTCCCGTCGGCGGTGACGTCCCCCAGGCTTCCGGCTCCGCTCGACCAGGGGGGACCCCCATGTTGCGGATCGCTCTCCTCACGTACAAGGGGAACCCGTTCTGCGGCGGTCAGGGCGTCTATGTCCGGCACCTGTCCCGTGAGCTCGCCCGGCTCGGCCACCACGTCGAGGTCATCGGCTCGCAGCCGTACCCCACCCTCGACGAGGGCGTGCCCCTCACCGAGATCGCCAGCCTCGACCTCTACCGGTCCCCGGACCCGTTCCGCACGCCGAAGCGGGACGAGTACCGCGACTGGATCGACGCCCTCGAGGTCGGGACGATGTGGACCGGCGGCTTCCCGGAGCCCCTCACCTTCTCCCTGCGCGCCCGGCGGATGCTCGCCGCGCGCCGCGGTGACTTCGACGTCGTCCACGACAACCAGACCCTCGGGTACGGGCTCCTCGGCGGCCCCCGTGCGCTCGGCGCCCCGCTCGTCACCACGATCCACCACCCCATCACCGTCGACCGGCAGCTCGAACTCGACGCCGCCGCCGACTGGAAGCGCCGCGCCTCGGTCCGCCGCTGGTACGCCTTCACCCGGATGCAGAAGCGGGTCGCCCGCCGCATGCCGTCCGTGCTGACCGTCTCCGGCACCTCCCGGCAGGAGATCGTCGAGCACCTCGGCGTACGCGACGACCGCATCCGGGTCGTCCACATCGGTGCCGACACCGACCTGTGGTCCCCCGACCCGTCGGTGGCCGAGGTCCCCGGCCGGATCGTCACCACGTCCAGCGCCGACGTCCCGCTCAAGGGCCTCGTCCACCTCGTCGAGGCCCTCGCCAAGGTCCGCACCGAGAACCCGGCCGCACACCTCGTCGTCGTCGGCAGGCGTGCCGAGGACGGACCGGTCGCGCAGGCCATCGAGCGGTACGGACTCGAGGGCGCCGTCGAGTTCGTCAAGGGGATCTCGGACGCCGAGCTCGTGGACCTCGTCCGCTCCGCCCAGGTCTCCTGCGTGCCCTCCCTGTACGAGGGGTTCTCGCTGCCGGCCGCCGAGGCCATGGCCACCGGGACCCCACTCGTCGCCACCACCGGCGGCGCGATCCCCGAGGTCGCCGGCCCCGACGGCGAGACCTGCCTGGCCGTGCCGCCCGGCGACGCGGGCGCCCTGGCGGCCGCGCTCGGCCGGGTCTTGGGCGACGCGGAGCTCCGCGCGCGCCTCGGCGCGGCAGGACGCGAGCGCGTGCTGTCCAGGTTCACCTGGGCCAAGGCCGCCCAGGGCACGGCGGAGTTGTACCGCGAGGCGATCGCCGCACAGGGTGCCGGGGTGCGCGGAGGCGCCCGGTGACGCCTCGCCGTGTGCGCCCGGCACGGCCCGCCGGCCGGGTCGTGCCCACCGTCCCCCGCGCCCTCGGCTCCGCCGGAGCCGGGGGGACCGCCGTCGCCCCGCGGAACGCCTGCCCACAGCCCCCCGTCAATACCGAAAGCAGGACCCCGTGCTGACCGTCGACTTCACCCGATTCCCGCTCGCCCCCGGCGACCGCGTGCTCGACCTGGGCTGTGGTGCGGGCAGGCACGCCTTCGAGTGCTACCGGCGCGGTGCCCAGGTCGTGGCTCTCGACCAGAACGGCGAGGAGATCCGCGAGGTCGCCAAGTGGTTCGCGGCGATGAAGGAGGCCGGCGAGGCCCCGGCCGGCGCGACCGCCACCGCGATGGAGGGCGACGCGCTGAACCTGCCGTTCCCCGACGAGTCCTTCGACGTCGTGATCATCTCCGAGGTCATGGAGCACATCCCGGACGACAAGGGTGTCCTCGCCGAGATGGTCCGGGTCCTGAAGCCCGGCGGCCGGATCGCCGTCACCGTCCCGCGCTATGGCCCCGAGAAGGTCTGCTGGGCGCTCTCCGACGCGTACCACGAGGTCGAGGGCGGCCACATCCGCATCTACAAGGCGGACGAACTGCTGGCCAAGATGCGCCAGGCCGGTCTCAAGCCGTACGGCACCCACCACGCGCACGCGCTGCACTCGCCGTACTGGTGGCTGAAGTGCGCCTTCGGCGTGGACAACGACAAGGCGCTGCCGGTGCGGGCGTACCACAAGCTCCTGGTCTGGGACATCATGAAGAAGCCCGCCCTCACCCGGGTCGCCGAGCAACTGCTCAACCCGGTCGTGGGCAAGAGCTTCGTGGCCTACGCGACCAAGCCCCACCTGCCGAAGGCCGAGGCGTGAGCAGCCCGGAGCAGATCGCGGAGCACCTGCTCCTGCCCGGGGTCCTCACCGCCGAGCAGGCCGCCGAGACCGTCGCCGGGATTCTCGCCGTCCAGCGCGAGGACGGCGCGATCCCGTGGTTCCGGGGCCACCACCTCGACCCGTGGGACCACACCGAGGCCGCCATGGCCCTGGACACCGCGGGCGAGCACGCCGCCGCGGCCCGTGCCTACGAGTGGCTGGCCCGCCACCAGAACGCCGACGGCTCCTGGTACGCGGCCTACCAGGACGGCGACCACCGGGACGTCACCGACCGCGGCCGCGAGACCAACTTCGTCGCCTACGTCGCCGTCGGCGTCTGGCACCACCACCTCGCGACCGGCGACGACGCCTTCCTCGACCGGATGTGGCCGGTCGTCTACGCCGCCGTCGAGTTCGTGCTCGGCCTGCAGCAGTCCGGCGGGCAGATCGGCTGGAAGCGCGAGGAGGACGGCATACCGGTGGGCGACGCGCTCCTCACCGGAAGCTCCTCCATCCACCACGCCCTGCGCTGCGCGCTCGCCATCGCCGAGGCCCGTGAGGAGCCCCAGCCCGACTGGGAGCTCGCCGCAGGCGCGCTCGGCCACGCGATCCGCAACCACCCCGAGCGCTTCCTCGACAAGTCCCGCTACTCGATGGACTGGTACTACCCGGTCCTCGGCGGTGCGGTGACGGGCGCGGCCGCGCAGGCCCGCATCGACGCGCGCTGGGACGAGTTCGTGGTCCCGGGACTCGGCGTGCGCTGCGTGCTGCCCAACCCGTGGGTCACCGGCGGCGAGAGCTGCGAACTGGCCCTCACGCTCTGGGCCATGGGGGAGTCCGACCGGGCCCTGGAGATCCTGCAGTCGATCCAGCACCTGCGCGCCGAGGGCGGCATGTACTGGACGGGGTACGTCTTCGAGGGCGACAAGGCCGTGTGGCCCGAGGAGCTCACGACCTGGACCGCGGGCTCCCTGCTGCTCGCGGTGGCGGCGCTCGGCGGCGACGAGGCGACCGTGGCGGTCTTCGGCGGGGAACGGCTGCCGAGGGGCCTGGAGCCGGACTGCTGCGGGTAGCCGGCTGCTGACGGAGGCCCGGTCCGGGCGGTCGGGCGGGCCCACGAGCCCGCCCGGCGTCGGCGCGTCGTAACGTGACACACCGGTCCGCGGTTCTTTTGACGCGTCCCGACCGTCCGGAGGACGCTCGGGACATGCCTCAGACAGAGAACTCCCCGAGTGTCCTGCTCGCAGCGCGATCGGCCGTCGTGATTTCCGCCGATCCTTCTGTCGTCTATTCCGTCGTCAGTGATCTCCCGCGCAGCGGTGAATGGAGCCCGGAATGCCTCGGGGGCACATGGGTGTCCGGTGAGCCGGGTGCGGTCGGCTCGGTCTTCCGGGGGGAGAACGAGCGCAGCCCCGAGGTCGTGGCCTGGGCACCCGTGGTGCGGGGCACCTGGCACACGGAGGCCGAAGTCGTCGCGGCCGAGCCGGGAGTGACGTTTCGTTGGTCGATGCGGAACAGTTCCGGAGAACGCCAGGACAGCGTCTGGGGATTCGACGTCGAACCGTCGGGATCCGGCAGCCTCCTGACGCACCATTTCCGGATGGGGGATCCCACCGAGGGAATCAGGGGAATCACCGCGGAAATGGACGGGCCCACCCGGGCGCGATTCTTCGCGGAGTGGCAGGCCAAGGTCGCCGACGACCTCACGGCCACGGTGCGGCGCGTCAAGGAGCTGATCGAGCGCGGCTGACTGGCGCGACAGAACCTGGATAGTTAGACTCCAGGATTATGCGTACGGGTGAAGTCGTCGAGTGGGGCCTGCACTGCTGCCTGACGTTGGCCTGGCTCGACGAGAAGCAGCCGGCGCCGTCGGCGAAGCTGGCGGCGGTCTTCGACCTGTCGCCCTCGTACCTCAACAAGTGCTTGCAACGCCTGGTCCGGGCGGGGATTCTGACCTCCACCTCCGGACCCCGCGGGGGCGTGCGCCTGGCGAAGGCCCCCGAAGCCATCACCGTCATGGACATCGTCTCGGCCCTGGAGGGTCGCGACGAACTCTTCCGCTGCTCGGAGTTGAGACAGCGGGGGGCGGGCGGTGCGGAGATCCCCGCATCCGAGTCCCTGCAACCGTGCGGCATCGCCACCGTGATGCGCCGGGCCGAGATGGCATGGCGGCGTGAACTCGCCGGCCAGACCCTTGCCGATCTGATGGCATCCGCCCCGGCCGCCACGCCGCGCAGGATCCGCAGGAGTTACGACCGCGTCTCCACCTGAGTCCCGCGAGCACCACGGGCGTGGGCTCCTCGCGCCGCCCTCGCCGCCGACTCACCCCCTACTCTGCCCTGACCCTCCCAGCGGGAGATTCGAGATGAAAACTATCCTGAATAAGGAACGGAAGAGCGTCACGGACCAGGAGGAGGGAAGCCGAGGACTCGGCCCCACCTTCGTCCTCGCGCTCGGCACCTTCGCCGTCGGTACCGACGCCTTCGTCGTGGCCGGCTTCCTGCCCTCCATGGCCCAGTCGCTGGACGTGTCCACCTCCGCGGCCGGCCAGTCCGTCACCCTCTTCGCCGCGGCCTACGCGATCCTCTCGCCCGTCCTCGCCACCCTCACCGCGCGCATCCCCCGACGCACGCTGCTCGTCACGGCGCTGGTCGTCCTCGCCCTGGCCAACCTGCTCTCCGCGCTCGCCCAGGACTACCCGACCCTGCTGGTCAGCCGGGTCCTCGCGGCGGCCGGCGCCGCCGCGTACACCCCCAACGCCGGTGCCGTCAGCGCCGCCCTGGTCCGCCCCGAACTGCGCGCCCGCGCCCTCGCCGTCGTCATCGGCGGCCTCACCATCGCCACCGCGCTCGGCGTCCCGCTCGGCAACGCCGCCTCGCAGTGGACGAGTTGGCGGGTCGCGCTCGGTGCGGTCGCCGCGCTCAGCCTGATCTGCGCGGTCGGCGTCCTGCTCGTCATGCCGCACCTGCCCGGCGGCCCCCGGGTCCCGCTGGCCACCCGGCTCGCCGTCCTGCGCAGGCCCGGGGTGGTCGGCGTGCTGCCGCTGACGGTGCTCGGCATGGCCGCCTGCTACACCGCGTACGCCTACAGCGTGCCCACCCTCAAGGCCGTCGGCGTGCCGCAGTCCGGCGTGGTGCTGATGCTCTTCCTGTACGGAGTCGGCGCCGTCGTCGGCAACTTCGCCGCCGGACAGGCCACCGACCGGGTCGGCTCCGTCCGCGTGCTGACCATCGGCTACGTCGTCATGGCCGCCACCTTCGGCCTCCTGGCCTGGCTCGCCGGCGCGACGACCCACCTTCCCGTCCTGGTCGGCGTGCTCGCCCTGGCCTGGGGAGCGAGCAGTTGGTGCCAGACACCCCCGCAGCAGCACCGGCTGATCTCCGCCGCCCCGCAGGAGGCACCCCTGGTGGTGTCGCTCAACTCCTCCGGCATCTACCTCGGCATCGGCCTCGGCACGGTCATCGGCGGACTCGCCCTGCCCACCGGCGTCTGGCTGGTCTTCCTGATCGGCGGAATCCTCGCGCTCGCCTCGCTCGTCTGGCTCCGCGCCGGAGCCCTCCTCATGAAGCGCTCGTGAAGGGGGCCACGACGATGACGGCAGCACCCGACTCCGCACCGGACTCCGCACCGAACTCCGTGGTGGACACGGCACCGAACCCCGCGAACGACCCCGCGAACGATCCCGCGCCCGAGATCACCGGCGCCGACTGCCTGATGCGCGCCCTGGAGGCCGCCGGAGCGGACCTCGTCTTCGGCATGCCCGGCGGAGCGATCCTCCCCGCGTACGACGCACTCCTGGACGCCCCGTCGATCCGGCACGTCCTCGTCCGGCACGAACAGGGCGCGGGGCATGCCGCCGCCGGATACGCCCAGGCCACCGGCCGGGTCGGCGTCTGCATGGCGACCTCGGGACCCGGCGCCACCAATCTGGTCACCGCCATCGCCGACGCCCATGTCAACGACGTGCCCCTGGTGGTGATCACCGGTCAGGTGCCCAAGGAACTCGTCGGCACCGACGCCTTCCAGGAGGTCGACTTCTGCGGCGTGACCCGTCCCGTCACCCGGCACAGCTACCTCGTCAGCGATCCCGCCGAGATCGCGGAGTGCGTCCTGAGCGCCTTCCGGATCGCCGGCGGCGAACACCCGGGCCCGGTCGTCGTCGACATCACCAAGGACGCGCTCCAGCGGCGCGTGCGGCAACCGGCCCTGCCCGACCAGCCCGCCCCGGTCCGGCCGAGGCCCGCCCCCGCGGTGGCCCAGGGCGCCCCGGCCGTCCGGGCCACACCCGTGGGCGGCGCGCTGGCCGCCCTCGCCCGCGCCACCGGCCCGGACACGCTGCACGTCCTCGGCGGCGAACTCCACCAGCACTGGGAGGCGGGCGGGGAATCGCCGCTCGCCTCCCACCAGTGGAGCACCCCCGGATACGCCCTGCCGGCCGCCCTGGGCGCCCGGATGGGCCTGCCGGACCGGAACGTCTGGGTGGTCACCGACCCCGGCTGCTTCCTGGCCACCGGGCGGGAGCTGGTCACGGCGGCGCTGAACAAGGTGCCTCTCAAGGTCCTCGTCCTGCGCGACGAGGACGGGGCCTTCGCCGATCTCGGCGGCATGGCCGAGGCGATGGGCTGCGCCGCCCTCGGCCGCACGGATCCGGCCGGTCTCGCCGCCGCCGTCGAGCGGGCACACGCCGTGCACGACCGGCCGGTGCTCGTGGAGTGCGTCGTCCCGGGCGGAACCGATCCGGGGGTGCACCGAACATGGCCTGAAGTGGTCGTACCCGAAGCGGCCTGAAAGGCGACGAGAGGGGCATCCGCGACCGGCGGATGCCCCTCTCCGCTGTACGCGGTCCTCCGTACCGTCAGCTCTCCGCCAGCAGCCGGGCCAGCTCCAGCCGCTTCACCTTCGTCGTCGCCGTGTGCGGCAGTTCGTCGAGCCGGCGCTGCACCGGCCGGGCGAGCATCGGCAGATCGGCCACTGCCCGCCGCCACTGCGCCTGGTCCAGCGGTTCGTCGTCCCGTGTGCACACCACCGGTACCGCCCTGCCGTCGGGCCCGGGGACGATGATGACCTCGATGAGCGAGGGCAGGCTGCTGAAGAGCCGGTCCTCGATCTCCAGCGTGCTGGGGATGCCCGGGATCTCGTCGACCTCGCGGTCGAGCAGGTGCAGACAGCCGTACTTGGTGCGGTAGCCGAGATCGCCCATCCGCCACCAGCCGTCCGGCGTGACCTGCTCGTCGTACCGCTTCTCCTCGCCCAGATAGGTGAGGATCCGTCCCCCGCTACGCACCTCGATGCGCCCCGGGGAGGTGCGGCTCACCGGCCGCCCGTCGCGGCTGACCACCCGGACCCGCGTCATACCGGGGAAGGTGCTCCCCACACACCGGCCTCCGGCGCCCTCGCGGTGGCGGCGCGTGTAGGTGCGGGCCGCGATGGCACCGGTCTCGCTCTGCCCGTACGTCTGGGCGAAGTACGGCGCCCGGCGCCGGGAGGCGGCGAGCAGGGTGTGGACGGTCCGCGGGTGGATGGCGTCGAACGTGTTGCTGAAGCAGGTGACCCGGGCCAGCGGACGGGCCGGGTGGTCCGCGAGGACCTCCCAGCCGAGCAGGGTGTTGGGATGGGCCTCGATCACCCCGGGCGGAACCCGTGCGAACAGCTCGGCGACCGACTCCGGGTCGTCGTCGCGCAGCACGATCAGGGGATGCCCGCGGAGCGCGAACAGGGCGACCCCGCTGATCATCCGGGAGTGCGCGAAGGAGACGTGCATGGCGAGCGGTTCGTGCCGGCCGACGGCCGCGAGGACGGCCGACTGCGGGCGGCAGCGGGCCTGGATCGTCAGCCCCGTCTGCACCGCCAGCTTCGGCAGCCCGGTCGTGCCGGAGGTGTGGGTGATCAGCGCCGGGCCGTCCTGCGGCATGGTCACCGGGGCGACCCGCTCCACGCCCGCGAGCCCTTCGAGCCCCACCGCCCCGGGGAAGTCGCCGGCCGCCGTCACCACCCGGTCGGCGAGCGCGAACACCTCCCGGGGCAGCTCCCCTTCCAGCTTCGCCGCGTCGGTCAGCAGGACCGGCCGGTCGAGCCGCTCCAGGAGCCGGGCCACCGTCCCGCCGTCGAGCTTGGGCGAGAGCAGCACCGGCACGCCGCCGACCCGGGCCACGGCGTAGGCGAGCAGGGAGATGTCGAAGTTGTCCGTCTTGAAGACGGCGACCCGATGGCCCGGCCGAACCCGCGCCGCCCACAGACGGGAGGCGAAGTCGTCGATCAGATCGGCGAGTTCGGTGAGGGTCGGCCGACGCCCCAGGCCGGGTGCGATGTCCAGGTCGTGGTCGAGGTGGACCGGGTTCGCGGGGTGGCGCGCGGCGGCCCGGTCGAAGACCGTGCCCAGCCGGATGCCCTTGTTGCCGATGCGTTGCAGGAACATGCGGGAAAACCCTTCGGTCTCGGGGCGTCCGCGGGGACCGGCGTGGCGCCTCGCCCGCGCTGCCCGGTCGAGCATCCTGAAGGGGTCGCGCATGCGGCAACGAAGGCGCGGGCACGCCGTCAAGTGGTCCCGATGTCCGTCATGTCGCGGGCGGGACGGCGCCCCGGATCTCCAGGAGCAGGTGCTCCACCGGACCGTCCCCTTCGGGCACGGACACCGCGGCCACCTGCCGCAGTTCGCGGCCGCACTCCTCGGCGAGTCCGCGCAGCAGGGGCAGGTTCCCCCGGCTGCTGAAGTGCAGCAGGGCCCGGCCGTCGGGCGTCAGGCGGCCCGTCGCCTCCGCGAGGAAACGCCGGTGGGCGGCGTAGCCGGGGTCGACGTAGGCGCGCTCGTGGTCGTTGTCGTAGCGGTAGCCGTCGGGCGCGAGGACGTAGTTGGAGCTCCAGAACACGGTGTCGAATCGTTCCTGGGGGTCCAGCGCCTCGAAGAGGTCGCTGTGCACGACCCGCATCCGCTCGGCCATGTCGTGCCGGGCCGCGTTCAGTTCGGTGTTCCGCACGGCCTTCGGGTTGATGTCGGCCGCGACGACCCGGTCGCAGCCCGCGAGCGCGGCGAGCACGGAGATCACGCCCGCACCACAGCCGATCTCCAGGAAGGCGCCGAGCCGCGGGGCCGGGGCGTCCTGGCCGGGGGAGCCGAGGCCCAGGAAGTCGAGCGCGGTCTCCGTGGAGGGGGAGTGGACCGGCGCGAACACCTCGTCCAGCAGATCCCACTCGTATCCGCGCATCGAGAAGACCCGAGGGCGGTCGGCTCGGGTGCGCGACTCGGCACTACGGGCCAGCGATCGTTCGTAACTCTGCGTCTGTCGCACGGAAACCTCGGCTGGAAAGAACGGCGCCGCCCCAGGCGGCAGAGGACGCCACTCTCCCTCGCCCACCGGATGCGGCGAAACGATCAGGCCATTTCCGGGAACCGTCGCCGCATGCCTGTTGAGACGCATTCGTGACCTCGGTCCGACTTCCCTACGATAAGCCGCCTGACCTGTAGTGATGGAGGGAACACCGTCGTGGGGGGATCCGTGGACGAGGAGCCGGTCGCCGCAATCCGCGACGCCTTTGCATACCTGGAGCTGCTCGCGCGCGAGGCGCCCGCCGCCCACTTCGACGAGCCGCTGCGCCACGTCGCGCCCTCCCCGACGGCCGACGCCGCCGAGGGCGACGGCGCCACCGCCGACCGGGCACGGCAGCTCGCCGGCGAGATACGGGGGAAGTTCGAGCGGCAGCAGCGCCGGGACATGGGCAGCACGGCCCTGCTCGACGTGGCCCGCGAGCTCCTCGCCGGCCACGGCGTCGACGAGTTGCTGCGGCTGGTCTGCCGACGGGCGCGGACGCTGCTCAGCCTCGACATCGCGTACCTCTGCCTGTACGACCAGAAGACCGAGAGCCACGTCGTCAACGCCGTCGACGGCCACTCCTCCGATCTGACCCCGGGCTTCGTGGTGCCGCCCGGCGCGGGGCTCGCCAACCCGGCCACCCGGCGGGCCGCACCCGTGTGGACCCAGGACTACCTCGCCGACGCCCGCATCACCCACTCCGCCTCCATCGACGAGGTGGTACGGGCGGAGGGGCTGCGCGCGATCATCGCCGTCCCCCTCGGGGGCCACGGCGCCCACTTCGGGGTCCTGTACGCGGGCCACCGCACGGTCCGCCACTTCTCGCCCGAGGAGGTGGCGCTGCTCGGGACGCTGGGCGAGATGGCCGGGGCGGCCCTGGAGAACGCCGGACTCCTGGACGAGCTGCGGGCGGAGACCACCGCGCGCGGCACCGAGGCCGTCCGGGTGGGCGAGGAGCTGCGCTCCGCGCGCCGGCTCGCCGAGGCGCAGGCCGCGCTCATGGAGCGCACCCTGGACGGCAGTTCGCTGCCGCAGTTGCTGGCCACCGCCGGGGATCTGCTGGGCGGGAGCGTGCTGCTCGCGGACGCGACGGGCCGCACGGTGGTGGGGCGCGGTGCCGACGAGGCGCACCCGGCCTCGGAGGCGTTCACGGCGGCCGCCCTGGCGGCGCGGGCGAAGGACGCCCCGGTGGAGTCCGCGCCCGGGGTGTGGATCGCCCCGGTCCGTGGCGCGGACGACCGGCTCGGTCATCTGGTGCTGCACCGGGCGGAGCCGCCGACGGCCGAGGACGCCGGACTGCTGCGGCTCTGCGGCCAGGCGGTGGCGCTGCTGGTGCGTCCCGGCGCGGTCACCGAGGAGACCGTGCTGCGCGAGGAGCTCGCCGAGGCCCTGCTGGTCGGCGGCGAGTGGATCGGGCAGCGGCTGCTGGCCCACGGCCGGTCCGTCGGCCTCGACCTCGCGGCACCGTTCGTCGTGGTGGCGGCCAGGCCCGTGGCGGGGCTCACCGACCGGGCCCTCGCCTGGGCCGCCGCGTACACCCGCGACCACGGGGGCCTGAGGGTCAGGATCGACGACCACCTCGTCCTGCTGCTGCCGGGCGAGGACGCCGCCGAAGCGGCCCGGACCGTCGAGGCGTTCGCCCGCGGCACGGGCTGCCCGGCCACCGTGGGCGCCGCGGGTCCGGTGACGGGCGGACCGGGCGCCCTGCCCGCCGCGTACGACGGGTCCGTGCGCTGCCTGGGCACGCTCACGGCGCTCGGCGCCGTCGGCAAGGCGGCGTCCGCGCAGCAACTCGGTCCGGTGATGACCCTGCTCTCCCACGAGCGGGACGTCGACGGCTTCATCCGGGCGACGATCGGCCCGGTCCTGGACTTCGACGCCCGGCGCTCCGCCGATCTCGCGGTCACCCTGGAGGCGTACTACGCGGCCGCGGGCAGTCCCACCCGGGCAGCGCGCCGCCTCTACCTCCACCCCAACACCGTCTCCCGACGGCTGGACCGGATCACCGAGCTCCTCGGCGCCCAGTGGCAGGACCTCACCGCGGGCCTCGACATCCAGCTGGCCCTGCGCCTCCACCGGACACGGGAGTCCCTCGCACCCTGCCCGGAGTCGGTGGACGGCTGAACGGGCCGCCGCCCGGGGCCCCTCGGCCGACGGGGCCCCGGGTGACGGCGGTCCGTGCCGCCTCAGACCGGCACGGCGGTCCGCCGACGCGGCCGGGGACCGCCCTTCCGCTCCGCCGGCCGCCCCTGCGCGGCGGCGGCGTCCGGTTCCCGTGGCGCGAGCGTCCGCACCGCCTGGGCCACCGACACCATCGTCATGTGCCGGTGCCAGCCCGCGAAGGACCGGCCGCCGTAGTCGTGCAGCCCCGAGCGGCCGACCGACCCGCTCTCCGGCCGATCCTCCGGCGTGGCCCCCGCCGAGCGGCCCCCCGCGAGCTCGGTCAGCCGCAGCAGGGCGGAGAGCGGCACCGTCGTCAGATCGGTCAGCCACAACCGGTCCGGCGCCGCCTGCGGCCCGAACCACTCCCCGACCAGCAGCCGTTCGCGCAGCCCCCCGCGACGTCCGCCGCTCTCCTCTCCCGTCCCGGGCGGCAGGCTCACCCGCAGCGCCACCGCCATCCGGCACCCGTCGGCCCGGGTCACCGGGCGCCGTACCCCGGTGGAGCACAGCAACTGCCGTGCCATGACCGGTTGCTGACGTGTCATCCCTTCGCCGGCCAGCACCCGGGTGGCCCCGCTGATCCGGGCCAGCAGCGGTACCCGAGCCGCCTCGAACCGGCTCAGCAGCGGCACCAACGCGCCGCGCCGGGCGTCGACGACGACCGGACGGTACGGCGAGGCCCGCCGGAGCGGCAGCTCCAGGGCGGTGGCCACCGTCGAGTCCTCCGGTGACACGGGCGCCGCGTAGTCCGCCGGTACTCCCGCCCGGGCCCGCTCTGCCGGGTCGCCGAGGAGGCTGTCGGGCAGGTCGAGGTGCCAGTTCACCGGGATCTCGCCGCTCGACGAGGTCTGCCACAGCCCGTAGCCGAACTGGCCGTTCACCGTCCGTCCGAGCTCCGGTACCCAGCGCCGGTCGACCCCCACGAGCCGCTCCCCGGTCTTGGGCAGGGTGATCGGCCGCACCACCCAGGCGGCCGGCGGGGCGGTCCGCTCCAGGAAGCCGACCAGCGCCTCGCGCACGGGCCGCCAGTCCCAGCCCGAGCTGGCGATGAAGTGGTGGAAGCGCTGTTCGGCCGCCGCCTCACCGGAGTGCGTCGCGATGTTCCGTGCCGTCTTGCGCCCCGGCACCGTGAGCATGCCCCGCAGGTACTGGTCCGCGGTGCGCCGTTGGTCGCTCCTGCGCAGCGAGGCGAACACCTCGCGGCTCAGGTCCATGAAAAGGTCCTCATCACTGTGCGTAGCGATGGGATACATGCCGGACCGGCCTCCTGCCGCTCGTCGAATGAGTTTTCGCACCTCAGACGCTTCCGGCTGGCGGCGACCCGGCACAAGGAGCGCCGGTCACACGACCGGCGGTCTCTCAGGGTGACCCCGTCGTCCGTGCCGGCGGCCCCGGCACGTTCCACCGGCACGGGCCCCGGGCAGTGTGCCCGGACCACAGCGCGGCGGCCCCGGATGGTGGTGACAGGTCCCTTCGCCGGACGGGGCCGGGCCCGCCCGGCCGGCCGCGGGACGGTCGAGGGGTGACCTCGCCACCGTGTCGGGGCCCCGGAACGGGGCCCCTCGCCCGTACGGCGTCGCCCGGGTGGCGGAGCCGAAGGGGCGGCACGAGGCTGAGCCCGAAGCCCCCGAGGGAGGTCACGTCGTGCCCGGTCCCGTTCCGATACGCCGTGGAGTCGCCGCGCTCCTCCTGTCCTGCGCCCTGCTCCTGACGACCTCCGCGTGCGGCGGTGACGACGAGAGCGCGAGCGCCAGCGCGTCGCCGTCCGGCACGGTCGAGCAGCAACGGCTCGCCAAGACCCGCTTCGTCGCCAACGCGGGCCTGGCGGCCGGCGCGACGTACCAGTGGATCGTCAAGCCGTACCGCGAGGGCAAGTTCAAGAAGGGCGCCGACGGACAGAAGTTCGCCCTGGTCAAGGCGGGGCTCGCCGGAGCGTTCGCGTACAACCGCCTCAAGGCGGCGGTGAACAACGCGAAGGGCGACGAGCTGCTGTCGAAGGCGGTCGCACCGCTGACGGCAGGCATCGACAAGTTGAAGGACCTGGGCACCAAGCTCCGCAAGGGCGAGGCCGGCGAGGCGGACATCGGGACCTTCGAGGACGTCATCAACGACGTGAAGGACGCCGGGAGGAGCGCGGGCGCCGTGGTGACCGACCAGGTTCCCAGCACGTCCCAGCTGGGCGGGTGACTCGCGGTCGCGCAGGGTCCCGGGCGATCGGGGCGCGGCCTACGCGTTGAGCTCCGCGAGCAGTCTGAGCGTGGCCGGGTCCGGCGCGGTGACCAGCAGGTCCGTGACCGGCCCCTTCCGCCAGACCTCCAGCCGTTCGGCGATCCGTTCCCTCGGGCCGACGAGCGAGATCTCGTCGGCGAAGGCGTCCGGTACGGCGAGCACGGCCTCCTCGCGCCGACCGGCCGCGAACAGCTCCTGGATGTGGCGGGCCTCGGACTCGTACCCCATGCGCGCCATGAGATCGGCGTGGAAGTTCCGGGCCGTGTGCCCCATGCCGCCGATGTAGAAGCCGAGCATCGCCTTGACGGGCAGCAGCCCCTCGGCCGGATCGTCGCAGAGCCGGGCGCGGACCATGGGGGCGACGAGGAAGGACTCCGGGAGCCGGTCCGGAAGCGAGTAGACCTCCGCGTAGCGGGTCGGCGACCAGTAGAGCGGCAGCCAGCCGTCGGCGATCCGGAGCGTCTGGGCGATGTTCTTGGGCCCCTCGGCGCCGAGCAGCACGGGCAGATCCGCCCGGAGCGGGTGGGTGATCGGCTTGAGGGCCTTCCCGAGCCCGGTTCCGTCCGCTCCGGTGTACGGATGGGAGTGGAACCGCCCGTCGAGCGCGACGGGCCCCTCGCGCCGCAGCACCTGCCGGATCACGTCCACGTACTCGCGGGTCGCGGTCAGCGGACTGCGCGGGAACGGCCGCCCGTACCACCCCTCGACGACCTGCGGGCCGGAGAGCCCCAGCCCGAGCATCATCCGGCCGCCGGAGAGATGGTCGAGCGTGAGCGCGTGCATGGCGGTGGCGGTGGGCGTCCGGGCGGCCATCTGCGCGACCGCGGTCCCGAGCCCGATCCGTGAGGTGTGCGCGGCGATCCAGGTCAAGGCGGTGAACGCGTCGGACCCCCACGCCTCGGCGGTCCACACGGAGTCGTATCCGAGCCGCTCGGCCTCCCGGGCGAGGTCGAGATGCGCGGGCGAGGGGCCACGGCCCCAGTAGCCGAGGGCGAGTCCGAGACGCATGGCGCGCCACCTTCCTGACGTTCCGTCAGATCGCTTCCCGGGACTGTACGACAACGGCCCCCCGCCCGGAAGGGCGAGGGGCCGCTGCGGTGGAACGCTCAGCCGCGCTGGATGCCGGTGGTGTCCTGGAGGACGCCGCGGCGACCGTCCTGGGTCTGGGCGATCAGGCCCGGGCCGCGCTGCTCGACGGCCAGGTACCAGGTGCCGGGCGCCAGTTCGGCGATCGGGGTCGGCGAGCCGTCCTCCGCGTACAGCGGGCGGGCCACCGGGACCGCGAACCAGAACGGAGCGAAGTCGCCCGCGGGCTGCTGCGCCTGCGTCGGCTGCGGGGCGGCCGGGGCCGCGGCGGCCTGCGGCTCGGGCTGCTGCTGGCCGGGGTACGGCTGCGGCTGCGCGCCGAACGGCTGCTGCTGGGCACCCGGGTAGCCGTAGCCACCGGGGACACCCGGCTGGCCGGGCTGACCCGGCTGGACGCCGTACGGCTGCGGGGCCTGCGGGCTCGGGGCGGGCATCAGCGGGGCCTTGAGGGCCGGGACCAGCGGCGCGGCGACAGCGGCGGCGGCGAGGATCAGCGAGGCGATCAGGCCGAGGATGAGGCCGGCGCCGGCGTTCTCCGACTCGAACATCCACATCAGGATGTTCCAGGCCGCGGCCACGGTGAACGCGACACCGACCTGGCCCAGGTCGAGGCCGACGACCTTGCGCGGCTGCGGCAGCGCGCGGGAGAGGACGACCAGGGCGGCGCCGGCGATGCCGAGAAGGAAGGCGCCCCAGCCGAGCGGGGAGAACTCCCAGGAGTTCGGGGAGTCGACGTTGCCGCAGAAGCTGCCCTCGCAGCTGCTGGTGCCGAGGAACGAGGCGATGAACAGCACCACCGCTGCACCGATCAGCACGCCATCGCCTCGAGTGAGGGAGCGGATATTCACGTAAGAGTCCTTCGTCGGGTCGTCTCGTCGGGGTGGCGCGGAGCACGGGGGCGGCCCCATCGTACGGAGCGAATCTATCGCCCGCGGGTTCTACCCCTTGAGGTAGGTCCCGATGCCGTCCGCGATCCCCTGCGCCGCTTTCTGTCGCCATGCCGCATCGGTGAGGAGTGCGGCATCCTTCGGGTCACGCATATTGCCGCATTCGACGAAGACCTTGGGAACGGTTGAGAGATTGAGTCCCCCGAGATCCTCGCGCACGTCCAACCCGCTGCCGGAACCGAGGTAGTTGGCGGGCGCGGTGCCGGTCGAGCGGGTGAAGTGGCGGGCGATCGCCTCGCCGAGCGTACGGGAGGGGGCGACGATCTTCGAGGTGTTCGCGGCGCCGGAGCTCACGCGTGCGGGCAGGATCACATGGAACCCGCGGTTTCCGGTGCCGGAGCCGTCGGCGTGCACCGAGACCACGGCGTCGGCGCGGGCCGCGTTGCCGATCCGGGCCCGCTCGTCGATGCAGGGGCCGTAGGGGCGCTCGGCGTCCTGGGTGAGGACCACCTTCGCGCCCTGGGCCGTGAGGAGATCGCGCAGTCGATGTGAAACATCGAGGGTGAACGCGGCTTCCGTGTAGCCGGCCTTCGTGGAGGTGCCGGTGGTGTCGCATTCCTTGCGTGTTGTGCCGATGTCGACCTTTTGGTTGATTTCCCGGGAATGCAAGAAGTTGCTGGGATTGTGGCCGGGGTCGACGACGACCGTGCGTCCGGCGAGCGGAAGGGCTGCCCGGGGCTCGTCCCGCTCCGGCCCGGAGGTGGGCGTGGGCGCGGGGGAGGTCGTCGCCTTCGGGTCGGCGGCCTCGCGGGGCTGCGACGCCCCGCCGCAGCCGGCGAGTACGGCGCAGGCGGCGAGGGCGCCGGTGAGGGCGCTCGCTCGGGCGGGGATCTTCCGGAGGTCGTACGGCACCTTGCGACTCTAATGGGAGGCGCCGCCGAACGGTCCGCCGACGCGGGGCGACTGTGAAGGGTCTGTGGCGGGTATGAGGAAGGTGAGTGCGCCGGTGAGGGGCACCGCGCACGGACCACGGGGGGCACTGTGGTGGGGGAAGAGCCGAACGACGCGCGTCCGTCGGACGAACCGAACGACACACGACCGTGGGGGGAGCCGGCGGAGCCGGGACCGACGGCAGGGCCCGCGGGTCGGGGCCGGAACACGGGCCCCGGGGACACGATGCCCTCCGGGGTGGCGGAGACGCCGTGGGCGTACGGCGCGCCGGGGACTCCGGGCGGTCCGGGTGATCCGGGCACTCCGGGCGGTCCGGGCACGCCCGGCGGGGCGGGACAGGGGCCGTGGCCGGCGGCGGCGTTACCGCCGCCGCCCTCGCAGCCGCCCGGGACACCGCCCGTACAGCCCTACGGGAGCCCGCCCGTCGACCAGGGACCGACGCCCGTCGACCAGGGACCACCGCCCGCGTCGAACCCGGCGCAGGCCGTCCTGGTCGGGGTCCTCAACCTGTCCTGCCTGGGGCTCGGCTACGTCCTGCTCAAGCAGTGGGTCCTCGCCGCGATCTGCTGGGCCGCCACGGCCGCCCTGCTCCTCGTCGCGCTGCCGGCCGACGCGGACGGCGTCCCCGTCGGCCTCCTCGCCGGATACGGCGTGTTCCTGCTGGCCGCGGCCGCCGACGGCGCGCGACGCGGGCTGCGCGCCCCGCTCGCGCTCGGCGCCGGACCGGCCGCCGCGCCCCGGCGCCTCGCGCTCCCGGTGGCCCTGGCGCTGGTCCTGCTCGTCGTCCCGGTGGGCGGTTCCCTCGCCTATGGCGTGGCCCGTGACGAGGCCGTGGAGCAGTCGCTCCTGGACCGCCTCGCCGCGGCCGACACCCAGGTGAGGTCCGGGGCGGGCCAGAGCTTCGGCGGGGCGGAGCACACCTACCGCAAGGCGCTCGCCGTCTATCAGGAGCTCGGTACCGAACACGCCGACTCCCGGGCGGGCCGGCTCGTCCCGGACCGGCTCGGCGACTACTACCGGGCGGTCTCCGCGCCGTACGAGCAGAAGAAGTACTGCGAGGCCGTCCCGGGCCTCGCGCACCTGCGCGCGCTGCCGGAGACGGTGGACCGCGGCCTGCTGGACGGTCTGATCGGCAAGGCCGATGATCCGCTCGCCCACTCCTGGTACGAGTGCGGGATCGCCGGGCTCGGCGTGGCGGGCGTGGAGACGACGGCCGGGGAGCATCTGAACGCGCTCCTGTCGACCTTCCCGGAGTCGTCGTACGCGCGGCAGGTCGAGCCCAAGGTCGCGGAGGGCATCAGGACCCGCTCCGCCGCCATCGCGGACGGCTCCACCGACCCGTGCGCCGGCGTCGCCGAACTGAGGCGGTACGGCACCACGGTCGACCTGCTGCCGAAGGCGGGCTTCGCCGGAGTCTCGCGGCAGCACGGCGTGGCCGTGCGGGACGGCGACTTCGCCTGCGGGGTCGACCAGTTCGAGGACAAGGAGTACCGGCAGGCGGTCGAGACGATGACGCAGTACGCCAAGGACCACCCGAGCAGCCCGCAGGCCGGGCACGCGCGGAGCATCGCGATCGCCGCCGAGATCGCCGCGGAGGCCCCGGCGGCCGGGAAGCGGCTGCCGCCGGCCACGGCTCCCGGCGGCGCCCGGATGGTGATGGTCGTCAGCAACGACGGCCCGGGAGAGGTCGAACTGCTCTACACCGGGCCGGTCACGGGCCGCGTCACCCTCAAGGCATGCGGCACCTGCAGGGCGTATCCCGGCAGCCTCGCCCTCAACCCGCCCAAGGTCAAGGCATGTTCGGGACCGTCCTCCACGTACCCGAAGGCGACGCTCCTGCTGCCCGCCGGCGACTACCACTTCCTCCAGAAGCGGTCGGGGGCGACGAGCTCGCTGTCCGCGGCGGACAAGGCGAGCACGGCCAGGATCCAGTCGGGGTACAGCTACACGAACTGCCTGTACGTCACGTCGGGATACGGCTTCTAGGGCGCGGAAGGCGACAGGAGCGCCGTCCGCCCGACGTGCGGGCCCGCGGGCGGACGGCGCTACCTCGCGGACACCTGACGGCGCCTGAGCACGCGGAGGGAGTCGGTCACCGAGACCTCCTCGAAGTCGCCGGACTCCAGGGCCCGGAGATAGACGCGGTACGGCGCCTGGCCGCCGTCCTCCGGGTCGGGGAAGACGTCGTGGATGACGAGGAGGCCGCCCTCGGCGACCCTCGGCGCCCACCCCTCGTAGTCCGCCGTCGCGTGCTCGTCCGTGTGACCCCCGTCGATGAAGACGAACCCCAGCTCGCCCGCCCACACCTTCGCCACCTGGGGGGACCGCCCGACCACCGCGATGACGTGCTCCTCGAGGCCGGCCCTGCGCAGCGTCCGGCGGAAGGTCGGCAGGGTGTCCATCAGCCCGACCTCGGGGTCCACGACGG
The DNA here is from genome assembly GCF_040653355.1 of Streptomyces sp. NPDC047971. Classification (NCBI taxonomy): domain Bacteria; kingdom Bacillati; phylum Actinomycetota; class Actinomycetes; order Kitasatosporales; family Streptomycetaceae; genus Streptomyces; species Streptomyces sp. NPDC047971. The sequence goes on from NZ_JBEZNW010000025.1 coordinate 60,295, forward strand.
TCGGGTCGTGGTACTCCCACCCCGGCTGCTGCTCCTCGCTGCCCCGGTGGTGGTCCACGGTCACCGCGACCGTCCCGGCCTCCCGGGCCACGTCCGCGAGCAGGATCGTGGAGCGCCCGCAGTAGGTGCCGACCTCCAGGAGCGGCAGCCCGAGCTTCGCGGCCTCGGTGGCCGCCGCGTGCAGCGCGAGCCCCTCGTCGAGGGGCATGAAGCCCTTGGCGGCCTCGAAGGCGGCGAGGATCTCGGGCGCGGGCATGGGTGCTCCTACTGGTCGGTACGCACGTACGGGCAGCCATCGTGCCCTACGCCCCGCGGACGGACCACACCCGCTTCCCGTCAGGAGGAGAAGTCCACCTCGGCCGCGCGCAGGACGCGGGTGCGGCGACCGGCGAAGCGGATGTTCCGGAAGATCTCGTTGTGGTGGGCGATCGACCGGTCGGCGGGGACGTAGGGCCCGCCGGCCTCGGGGCGCAGCGACGTGGTGTGGCCGTCCTCGACGAGCACCAGGTCGTAGCGGTGGCTCAGCGCCTGGCGGGCGGTGGTGTCGACGCACATCTCGGTCGCGAAGCCGGTGACGACGACCTCGGTGACGCCCAGCCCCCGCAGGGTGGCGTCGAGGCCGGTGTCCAGGAAGCTGTCGGCGCTGTTCTTCGGGACGACGGTCTCGCCGGGGCCGGGGGCGAGATCGGCCACGATCCGCCATCCCTCGCTGCCGGCGGGCAGGTCGGTGTCGTCCTGGTGCTGGACGGTCACGATCGGCGCCCCGGCCGCCTTGGCGCGGGCCCGGAGTTCCGCGATGACGGCGACGGTCTCGGCGGGGCGGTGGGCGATGGCCATCAGGGCGTTCTGCATGTCGATGACGAGGAGCGCGGAGGCGTTCGGCATGCGGCCACCGTAGTGGCCCGGGCGTCCGGCCCGAAGGGGTGCGGCAGGACTCGGCGACGAGCCGGTCGACGGGGTCAGCCGGCCTTGAGGGCCGCGAGGAAGTCCAGCCGGGTCTCCAGTCGGGCCAGGTCCCGGCCGGTGATCTGCTCGATGCGGGCGATGCGGTGGCGCAACGAGTTCACGTGCAGGTGGAGTCGGGCGGCGCAGGCGGTCCAGGACGCGTCGCACTCCAGGAACGTCTCCAGAGTGGACAGCAGGTCGGTGCGGTGGCGGCTGTCGTGGTCGCGCAGCGGACCGAGCAGGCGGGCGGCGAACGCCCGCCGGGTCCCGGCCGGGATGAGCGGCAGCAGCGTCAGGATGTGCGAGGTGAGGTCGTCGGGGCCGCGCACGGTCACACGGTCCGGGTGGTCACGGGCGATCCGCAGCGCGGTACGGGCCGTGTCGAGCGCCGGGCGTGCCTGGTCGGCCGCCCCCACCGGAGAGCTGACCCCGACGGAGACGCTGCCCGTGGGGCCGAGCCAGCGGGGAAGCACCGCGGCGAGCCTCCGCTGCAGGGCGACGGAGTCGAGAGCCGGTTCGGGCAGCCCGTCCACGGGCTCGGGCACCAGCACGAAGAGGACGGCCCGGTCGCCGTCTACGGTGGCGGCGATGTCCTGCGACGAGACGGGCACCGGGCCGTCCTGGACCAGGGCCTCCTCCAGCAGGACGCGCAGCGCCGGGGCGGGGATGGGGCCGGTGCCCGGCCGCTCTCCCTCGGCGACCACGAACTGGCAGCGCTGCCAGGTGTCCTTCCGGCTGACGACGGCCTGGGCGGTGCTGCTCAGCCGGACGGGGATCTCGGCGGGCGGGACGCTGCTGTCCAGCAGGTCGAGGAGCTGGCGGGCCAGGTCGTTCAGGGCCACCTTCGTCCGCTCGTGCGCGGAGCGCGCGTCCACGGCGAGTTCGACGATCCGGTCGAGGAGTTCCCCGTCGGCCGCGGGCCGGTTCGACGTGTCGGCCGGTACGACCAGCAGCCAGTCGCCCAGCTCCGCCGACTCCTCCCGCTCGGCCGACGGGTCCGTGGTGCCGGGGACCGGCACGAGCGCGTAGTGCCGTTCTCCCATCGTGACCGGGTGCGGAGCCGCCTCGCGCGCGTCGCGTGCGGCGAGGTAGCGCCCGGCGAGCGCCGTCGCCGTCCGGGCCGGGAGCGGCGGCCGGGCCCCGGCGATCCGGCGCCCGGTCGCGGACAGCACGTGCGCGTCGAGGCCGAGGCTGTGCTGCAGGAGTTCCAGGACGGCTTCCGGGCCGCTCCGTCCGGTCAGGAGTCTTCGATGGCGCTCGACCACGGCGGCGAGGCTGCCGACCCGCCGGGGGCGCAGGCGCCGCAGCACGTGTTCGGTGATCGAGGCGAAGGAGATGTCCGGGTCCACGGCGATCAGCGGCAGCCCGTGGCGGCGGCAGGCGCGCACCAGGTCGTCCGGGACGAGCCCGTGTTCGGCCTCGCCGGCGGCGAGGACCGTGACGCCGGCCCGGTCGAGGACACGCACGAACGACTCGGCGTCGCCGTCCTCCCGCCACCAGGCGAGCCCGGTGAGGACGAGTTCGCCGCCGGCCAGGAAGCGACCCGGGTCGGCCAGGTCGGTGGTCAGGACGGCGCCTACCTCTCGATCGAGAGCGTCGTCCTCGGCGCCCTCGTCCGCGACCAGGAACAGCCCCATGTCGTCCAGGAGTTCGCGTATCCGCATGATCGCCACCCTCTCACGCCCGCACCGGGCGACTCGGTGCTCCCTCGCGTGACGCACCGCAGGTCACAGCCGTGACGCGGTGGGAAAGCACGGTGGTCCACAGTCGAGGGAGAAGCCGGTTCTGGGGGATCGGTGACTGCCGCGCCCATGGGGTCGCTCGGTCTACTTCTCAGGGCCCGGACGACAGCGCGGTGGACGAGTCGACCGATCGCCGCGGGCAACCGGCCGCCTGTCCCCGGGCCGACGACCACCACGAGCGGTTCGACACGAACGCCTCGTGACGAACCCCGTCCCGTGAACAACCCGACACGAGAAGAAGAGCCGTCCATGGACTTCCTTCGCCCCGCCGGCTGGGAGGAGGCGCTCGCCGCCAAGGCAGAGCACCCCACCGCCGTACCGGACGCGGGTGGCACCGATGTGATGGTCGAGATCGACTTCGACCACCGGCGTCCCGCGTACCTCCTCGACCTCGACCGCGTCACCGCACTCCAGGCCCGCCGTCGGCTCGGCCGGACCGGGGAGCAGTACCGCGGCACCGGCCGCTCGCCCGAGGGAGCCGCATGACCCTGCGAGGCGATGTCACGGTCGACGGTCGTCCGCAGGAGGCGGACGACGTCTGGGAGGGCGAGTCCCTCCTCCACCTTCTGCGCGAACGCCTGGCACTCTCCGGCAACCTCTGCCGGTGCACGGGTGACGAGAAGATCCCGGACGCGGTCCCCCTGGCCGCGGTCCGTCAGGAACGTCAGGAAGAGGCGGTCTGACCATGGCCGGAACCACCACGGGTATCCCCACCGACGTCACGCAGGGCTCCCGGAGCAAGGGCGGCATCGGCGAGTCCACGCTCCGCCCCGACGGCACCCTCAAGGTCACCGGCGAGTTCGCGTACTCCTCGGACATGTGGCACGAGGACATGCTGTGGGGCCAGATCCTGCGCTCCACCGTCGCCCATGCCGAGATCGTCTCCATCGACACCGCCGAGGCCCTGGCCATGTCCGGCGTCCACGCGGTGATGACGTACGACGACCTGCCGGCCGAGATGAAGAACTACGGCATGGAGTTCAAGGACACTCCCGTCCTGGCGCACGGCAAGGTCCGCCACCACGGTGAACCGGTCGCCCTCGTCGCCGCCGACCACCCGGAGACCGCGCGCCGCGCCGCCGCGAAGATCAGGGTCGAGTACCGGGACCTGCCCCTGGTCACCGACGAGGCGTCCGCGCTCGCTCCCGACGCGGTTCTCGTGCACGAGAACCGCGACGACCACCACGCCGGGCACGTCCCGCACCCGAACATCGTGCACCGCCAGCCGATCTTCCGCGGCGACGCGGACGAGGCCGCCGAGCGGGCCGACGTCATCGTCACGGGCGAGTACTCCTTCGGCATGCAGGACCAGGCGTTCCTCGGCCCGGAGTCCGGCCTCGCCGTGCCCGCCGAGGACGGCGGTGTCGACCTGTACTGCGCCACCCAGTGGCTGCACTCGGACCTCTACCAGATCGCGCCCGTCCTCGGCCTGCCCGAGGAGAAGGTGCGGATGACGATGGCCGGTGTGGGCGGTGCCTTCGGCGGTCGCGAGGACATCTCGATGCAGATCCACGCCTGCCTGCTGGCGCTGCGCACCGGGAAGCCCGTCAAGATCGTCTACAACCGCTTCGAGTCCTTCTTCGGCCACGTCCACCGCCACCCGGCGAAGCTCTGGTACGAGCACGGGGCCACGAAGGACGGCAAGATCACGCACATGAAGTGCCGGATCGTGCTGGACGGCGGTGCCTACGCGTCGTCCACGGCCTCGGTCGTCGGCAACGCGGCGTCGCTCTCGGTCGGCCCGTACGTCATCGACGACGTCGAGATCGAGGCGATCGGCCTCTACACCAACAACCCGCCGTGTGGCGCGATGCGCGGTTTCGGCGCGGTCCAGGCGTGCTTCGCCTACGAGGCGCAGATGGACAAGCTCGCGGCGAAGCTGGGCATGGACCCGGTGGAGTTCCGCCGGCTGAACGCCATGGAGCAGGGCACGATCATGCCGACCGGCCAGGTCGTGGACTCGCCGGCCCCGGTCGCCGAGCTGCTGCGCCGGGTCAAGGCCCGCCCGATGCCGCCGGAGCGCCAGTGGGAGGTCGCCGGTGAGGGCGCGGACGTCCGCGCGCTGCCCGGCGGCCTGTCGAACACGACACACGGCGAGGGCATCGTCCGTGGCGTCGGCTACGCGGTCGGCGTCAAGAACGTCGGCTTCTCCGAGGGCTTCGACGACTACTCGACGGCCAAGGTGCGCATCGAGGTGGTCAACGGCGAGCCGGTCGCGATGGTCCACACGGCCATGGCGGAGGTCGGCCAGGGCGGTGTCACCATCCACGCGCAGATCGTCCGTACCGAGCTCGGCGTCACCCAGGTGACGATCCACCCGGCCGACACCCAGGTCGGTTCGGCCGGTTCGACCTCGGCCGGCCGCCAGACGTACATGACCGGCGGGGCCATCAAGAACACCTGTGAGCTGGTCCGGGAGAAGGTCCTGGAGATCGGCCGCCGCAAGTTCGGCTCGTACCACCCCGCCTGGGCCACGGCCGAACTGCTCCTGGAGGGCGGCAAGGTCGTCACCGACGGCGGCGAGGCCCTCTCCACCCTGGTGGACGTCCTGGAGGACGAGGCCGTGGAGATCGAGGAGGAATGGCGCCACCGCCCCACCGAGCCCTTCGACCTGCGCACCGGCCAGGGTGACGGACACGTCCAGTACTCGTTCGCCGCGCACCGCGCGGTCGTCGAGGTGGACACCGAACTCGGGCTGGTCAAGGTCGTCGAGCTGGCCTGCGCGCAGGACGTCGGCAAGGCGCTCAATCCGCTCTCCGTGGTCGGCCAGATCCAGGGCGGGACGACCCAGGGCCTGGGCGTCGCGGTGATGGAGGAGATCATCGTGGACCCGCAGACCGCGAAGGTGCGCAACCCCTCCTTCACGGACTACCTGATCCCGACGATCCTCGACACCCCGGCCATCCCGGTCGACTACCTGGAGCTCGGGGACCCGAACGCGCCGTACGGAGTGCGCGGCATCGGTGAGGCCCCGACCCTCTCCGCGACCCCGGCCGTCCTCGCGGCGATCCGGAACGCGACGGGCCTGGAGCTCAACAAGACGCCGGTCCGCCCCGAGGCGCTCACCGGCACCCTGTAGGACCCTCCGGGCGGCGCGTGCGGTGTGCCGCGCCGCCCCACCACTTCGGTATCTGACCTTCCGTCAGAATGGAACGTGTTCTAGTCTGCCGCGCATGGGCATCGGAATCACGCAAGAGCAGCGGGAGTTGGCCCGGTCCGTGCGCGGCTGGCTCGGCCGGGCGGTGCCGCCCGAGGACGTACGCAAGCTCCTCGACGCGCCGCCCGACAGCGCCACCGGACGCCCCGCCCACTGGGACGGGCTCGCCGCCCAGGGGCTTCTCGGCATCCACCTGCCCGAGGAGTACGGGGGAGGGGGCGGCGACCTCGTCGACCTCGCCGTCGTCCTCGAAGAGGCCGCGAGAGCGCTGCTCCCCGGGCCGTACCTGCCCTCCGTCCTCGCCGCCGAGGTCCTGGCCCGGGCCGGGCGGCGGGAGCAGGCCGCCGCTCTCGCCGCGGGGGAGCGCATCGGGGCCGTCGCCCTCGCGCCGGGTGGGCTGACCGCGGTCCGGACCGAGGACGGGCTGCTGCTCGACGGGCTCGCGCCGCCCGTCCTCGGCGGCTCCCAGGCCGATGTGCTGATCCTCGCCGCCGACACCGCGCACGGCGCCGTCTGGGCCGCCGTGGACGCCGAAGCCCTCGCCGTACGGCCGCACCGGAGCGCCGACCCCACCCGGCCCACCGCCGAGGTCGCCGCGGCCGGTGTGCTCGTGCCCGCGCACCGGATCCTGGACGTCGACCCGGCCCTCGTCACGGATCTCGCGGCCGTGCTCCTCGCCGCCGACGCCTGCGGGAACGCCGCCCGGGCGCTGGAGACGGCCGCGGAGTACGCCAAGGTGCGCGAACAGTTCGGGCGGCCGATCGGACGGTTCCAGGGGATCAAGCACCTCTGCGCCGCCATGCTCGTACGGGTCGAGCAGGCCCGCGCCCTCACCTGGGACGCGGCCCGGTCCACCCGGGACCCCTCCCGCTCCCTCACCGCCGCGCTCGCCGCCGCCACCGCCCTCGACGCCGCCTACGACTGTGCCAAGGACTGCATCCAGATCCTCGGCGGCATCGGCTTCACCTGGGAGCACGACGCCCATCTCTCGCTGCGCCGGGCCCTCGTCGCCCGCCAGCTCCTGGGCCCCGGCGACACCCACCGCGCGCAGGCCGTCCGCCTCGCCGCCCAGGGCGCGCGGCGCGAGCTCCGTCTCGAACTGCCCCCCGAGGCGGACGCGTTCCGCGCCGAGGCGCGCGCGGCGATCGCCCCCGCCGTGGGGCTCGACCCGGGCGCCGCCCGCCGGGCCCTGGCCGACACCGGCCATGTGGCGCCGCACCTGCCACCGCCCTACGGACTCGGCGCGGGACCACTCCAACAGCTCGCCGTGCAGCGGGAACTGGAGGCGGCCGGCGTCAGGCCCAGCGGCCTCGGGATCGCGACCTGGGTCGTGCCCTCCCTCCTCTCCTACGGAACGCCGGAGCAGCGGGAGCGCTACCTCGGCCCCACCCTGCGGGGCGAGCTGCTGTGGTGCCAGCTGTTCTCCGAGCCCGGCGCCGGGTCCGATCTCGCCTCCCTGCGCACCCGGGCGGAACGCACCGAGGACGGCGGCTGGCGGATCAACGGACAGAAGGTGTGGACGAGCGCCGCCCAGTGGGCCGACCACGGCATCCTGCTCGCCCGGACCGACCCCGAGGCCCCCAAGCACCGGGGGCTCACGTACTTCCTCGTCGACATGAAGAACACCCCGGGGATCGACATCCGGCCGCTCAAGGAGATCACCGGCGACTCGCTCTTCAACGAGGTGTACTTCGACGACGTCCTGCTGCCGGCCGACGCCGTCGTCGGCGAGGTGGACGACGGCTGGCGGGTCGCCCGCAACACGCTCGGCAACGAACGCGTCCACATGGCCGACCAGGTGGCCTTCGACTCCGGCCTGGAGGCGCTCATCGACCGGGCGGCCGGCACCGACAGCGCCGTCCGGGTGCGGATCGGGGCTCTCGCCGCCGAGGCGCACGCCCTCGCCTGCATCGGACTGCGGACCACGATGCTCCAGGTCTCCGGCCTGGAACCGGGCGCGGGCGCCTCCGTCCGCAAGCTCGTCCAGACCGTCCACCAGCAGAAGGTCGCCGAGCTCACGCTCGAACTGCTCGGCCCCGAGGGGGCGGTGCGGGAAGGCGCGGGGGAGCGGGCCGTCCACGGCCTGCTGATGTCCCGCTGCCTGACCATCGCGGGCGGCACCACGCAGGTCCAGCTCAATGTCGTCGCCGAGCGCCTGCTCGGCCTGCCGAGGGACTGAGGGGAACCGGAGATGGGGAAGGCGTACATCGTCGGCGTCGGGATGACGAAGTTCGAGAAGCCCGAGACGCGCGACTGGCAGTACTGGGACATGGCCCGCGAGGCGGGGACGGCCGCGCTCGCCGACGCGGGGATCACGTACGCGCAGGTGGAACAGGTGCCCGTCGGCTACTGCTTCCAGGCGTCGACCGCCGGGCAGCGCGCGGCGTACGAACTCGGTCTGACCGGCGTCCCCGTCTACAACGTCAACAACAACTGCGCGACGGCGTCCACGGCGCTGATGATGGCCCGGCAGTTCGTGGAGGGCGGGATCTCCGACTGCGTCCTCGCCCTCGGCTTCGAGAAGATGTCCCGGGGCGCGCTGGGCGGCGGCTCCGACGGCGGAGACTTCAAGACCTCGCCGGTCGCCCGGCACTACGGGATCATGGCGGCCGCCCACGGCTTCGAGATGTCGCCGCCGACCGCGCAGATCTTCGGGAACGCGGCCCGTGAGCACATGGAGCGCCACGGGACGACGGAGGCCCAGCTCGCCGCCGTGGGAGCCAAGAACCACCGGCACTCGGCGAACAACCCCAACGCCCAGTTCCAGGACGTGTACTCGGTCGAGGAGATCCTCGCGGCGAAGACCATCCACCGGCCGCTGACCAAGCTGCAGTGCTCGCCCACCTCCGACGGGTCCGCGGCGGCGGTCGTCGTGTCCGAGCGCTTCGTCGTCGAGCACGGGCTGCACGACAGGGCCGTCGAGATCGCGGCGCAGGCCATGACGACCGACACCGGCGAGTCCTTCGACTCGGGTTCGTGCATCGACGCCGTGGGCCGGCCGATGTCGCGGGCCGCGGCCCGGCAGGTGTACGAACGGTCCGGCCTCGGCATCGAGGACGTGGACGTGGTGGAGTTGCACGACTGCTTCTCCATCAACGAACTCCTGACCTACGAGGCCCTCGGCATGTGCGAGGAGGGCGCGTCGGGAAAGCTCGTCGAGTCGGGCGCGACGACGTACGGCGGGCGGTGGGTGGTCAACCCCTCGGGCGGGCTGATCTCCAAGGGCCACCCGCTGGGCGCCACCGGTCTGGCCCAGGCCGCGGAACTGGTCTGGCAGCTGCGGGGAGAGGCCGGCCCCCGCCAGGTGGACGGCGCCCGCGTCGGCCTCGCCCACAACATCGGACTCGGCGGCGCGGCGGTCGTCACCCTGCTCCGGAGGTCGTAGGACGGAATCCCGATGTACGGTGCACCGGCCGTCTGCGACCATCACAGGCATGGTCCGCACCGAGTCAGTCGCCGAGCAGTCCACCTCCCCGCGTCCCGCCGCGCGCACCTGGCTCGTGGTCTTCGCCGCGTGCGCGGGGCAGTTCCTGGTGGTGCTCGACGTCTCGGTGGTGAACGTCGCGCTGCCGTCGATGCGGGCCGACCTCGGCCTCTCGGCCACCGGACTGCAGTGGGTCCTCAGCGCGTACTCCATCGCCTTCGCCGGATTCATGCTGCTCGGCGGCCGGGCGGCCGATCTCTTCGGCCGCAAGCGCATGTTCCTGCTCGGTCTCGGGCTCTTCACCGCCGCCTCCGTCGCCGGCGGACTCGCGCAGGAGGGCTGGCAGCTGATCGCGGCCCGCGCGGCCCAGGGCCTCGGCGCCGCGGTGCTCGCGCCGGCGACCCTCACCATCGTGACCGCGGCCGTCCCGGTCGGGCCCGCGCGCACCCGGGCCATCGGCACCTGGACGGCCGTCGGGGCGGCCGGGGGCGCGGCGGGCGGGTTCGTCGGCGGTGTCCTGGTGGAGCTGCTCTCCTGGCGCTGGGTGCTCCTGATCAACGTGCCCGTCGGAGTGCTCGTCCTCGCGGGAGCCGTGCTGTGGCTGAGCGAGAGCCGCACCGGGGGCGGCCGCCGGCTCGACCTTCCGGGCGCCGTTCTCGTCACCGGCGGCCTGGCCGCCGTCGCGTACGGCATCGTGCAGACGGAGGAGGCCGGCTGGGGCGATCGGGCCACCTTGCTCCCCCTGCTCGGCGGACTGGCCCTGCTCGCCGTCTTCGTCGCCGTCGAGGCGCGCGCGGCGGCCCCGCTGATGCCGCTGAGGGTGTTCCGTTCGCGGGCCGTCTCGGCCGCCAACGTGGCGATACTGGTGTGCGGTTCGACCTCCTTCGCCATGTGGTTCTTCATGACGGTGTACGCGCAGAACGTCCTCGGCTACACCCCGGTCCAGGCCGGTCTCGCCCTGGTGCCCAGCTCGGTCAGCGTCATCGTCGGCTCCAAACTGGCCCCCCGGCTGATGCCGACGGCGGGCGCGCGCAACCTGGCGGTCGTCGGCGCCCTGGTCGCCGCGGCGGGCTTCGGCTGGCAGTCGACGATGACCGCCGACGGCACGTTCCTCACCGTCATCCTGGGTCCGGGCATCCTGATGATGCTCGGCATCGGCCTGCTCACCACACCCCTCGCGACGCTCGCCACGTCGAGCGCCGCGCCCGGTGAGGCGGGCCTCGTCTCCGGTCTCGTCAACACCTCCCGCACGATGGGCGGTGCGCTGGGCCTGGCCGTCCTCTCCACCGTCGCGGTCGCGCGGACCGGCGGCGCGACCGGGCCCGAGGCGCTGACCGAGGGCTACGCCCTGGCCTTCCGTACGGCGACGGGCGTACTGGTCGCCGCCGCGATCCTCATGCTGCTCTGGCTCCCGAGGCCGGAACCGAGGGGCTGAGGCCCGGGGCCGACGGCTCGCGGGAGACGGGTCAGAGCCGGCCCCGCCGCCGGGCCGCGTCGGACACCGGGCCGGTCGGCGGCTCCGGGTCGGCGCTCGGAGCGGCGGCGGCAAGCGCCGGGTCGATGACCGTCTCGCCCCGCAGGACCCGGCGGATCGCCACGGCCAGCTCGCCCACCGGCCCGTCCTTCAGCAGAAAGCCGGCCGCCCCGGCCTCCATCGCCCCGCGCAGACAGCCCGGACGCCCGTAGGTCGCGAGGATCAGGACCCGGCAGTCGGGCACCTCGTCCCGCAGCTCCGCGGCGACGTCCAGGCCCGAGCGGCCGGGCAGCTCGACGTCGAGGAGAGCGACCTCGGGCCGGCTCGTCAGAGCCGAGCCGACGATCTCGTCACCCCGCGCCACCTGCGCGACGACCTCGATGTCGGGCTCCATCCCGAGCAGCAGCGCCAGTGCGCCCCGCGTCGTGCCCCGGCCCTCGGCGAGCAGCACTCTGATCATCCGGTGGTCTCCCACTCCTGCGGCGCCTGGATCTCCACGGAGGACCCGCGGTGACCCGGAACCCTCCGCGCGGGACGGGTCCTGACTCCAGGGTGCCGCCTGCGGCCCCGGGCCGCTCGCGCAGGCACCGCCCGGTGGGGCGGCGTCACCGTCTCGCGCCGGACCAGGCAGCTGACGTACCGTCAGACATCGGGGTCCGGGGGGTTTCCAACTCATCCCCGCTCGGCTATACATGAGGATCTACCGACCTAGAACGCGTTCTAGAACGGGCGCGTACGGGACGGTCCCGCACGGCCTCGGTGCGGCCGACGGTGCGGACGGTCGCACCGAGGTCTTCCCTCTTCAAGGATCCTCCGGGATCTCCAAGGAGCAGCATCCCGATGCCCATTGACGCCGCCATGGCCGTGGCCGCCGAGCCCCGCAGCGCCGAGATCGCCTGGGACCACAAGGACATCCAGCTCTACCACCTCGGACTCGGCGCCGGCATCCCCGCGACCGACCCCGACGAGCTGCGCTACACCCTCGAATCCCGGCTGCACGTCCTGCCCAGCTTCGCCACCGTCGCCGGCGCCGGGATGGGGGTCGTCGGCGGGCTCTCCGCGCCCGGCATCGACATCGACCTCGCCGCCGTCCTGCACGGCGGCCAGGCGATCACGCTCCACCGGCCCATCCCCGTCGCGGGCAGGGCCGTCACCACCTCCCGCGTCGCCGCCGTCCACGACAAGGGCAAGGCCGCCGTCCTCGTCCTGCGCTCCGAGGTCGCCGACGACGACGGCCCGCTGTGGACCAGCGACGCCCAGATCTTCGTCCGGGGAGAGGGCGGCTGGGGCGGCGACCGAGGCCCCTCCGAGCGCCTCGAACTCCCCGGCCGCGAGCCCGACAAGACCGTCGAGCGGGCCATCCGCCCGGACCAGGCCCTGCTCTACCGGCTCTCCGGGGACTGGAACCCGCTCCACGCCGATCCCGAGTTCGCCGAGCTCGCCGGCTTCGACCGGCCGATCCTCCACGGACTCTGCACGTACGGCATGACCCTCAAGGCGGTGGTGGACACGGTGCTCGGCGGAGACGTCGCCCGCGTCCGATCCTACCGCACCCGTTTCGCGGGGATCGTCTTCCCCGGCGAGACCCTGCGTATCCGGATCTGGCAGGACTCTCCCGAGCCCGGCCGCGTCCAGGTGTCGGTCACGGCGGTCGAGCGCGACGACGCTCCGGTGCTCGCCGACACCCTCGTCGAGTATTCGTGATTGGAGCCCGCACCATGCGCGCAGCCGTACTGCACGAGATCGGCCAGGACAAACTGGAGGTCCTCGACGACGTCGAGGCGGTGGGCTTCGGCCCCGGCAAGGTGAGGATCCGGGTCAGGGCGACCGGACTGTGCCACTCCGACGTCTCCGCCATGAGCGGAGTGCTCCCGCAGCCCGCGCCGTTCATCCCCGGCCACGAGGGCGCGGGCGAGATCCTCGACGTCGGCGAGGGTGTCACCGGGCTGAGCGAGGGACAGCGGGTCCTGCTCTGCTGGCTGCCCGCCTGCGGGGCCTGTCCCGCCTGCAAGCGCGGCCAGACACAGCTGTGCCTGGCCGGGTTCATGAACGCCGGCACCCCCAACTTCCGCAGGCCCGGAGGGGAGGTCTTCGGTTTCGCGGGGACCGGCACGTTCACCGAGGAGGTGGTCGTCGACGCCGGCTGCGCGGTGCCGATCCCCGACGACGTGCCCTTCGACATCGCCGCCCTCATCGGCTGCGGCGTCACCACCGGGCTCGGCGCCGCCATCAACACGGCTCAGGTGCGCGCCGGTTCCTCGGTCGCCGTCATCGGCTGCGGGGGCGTCGGCATCTCGGCCATCCAGGGCGCCAAGCTCCAGGGGGCCGCCCAGATCGTCGCCGTCGACCCCGTCGAGTCCCGGCGGGAGGCGGCCCTGCGCTTCGGCGCGACGGAGGCCATCGCGCCCGACGCGCTCGCCGACGCCAAGCAGCGGATCACCGCGGGGGAGGGGTTCGACTACGTCTTCGAGGTCGTCGGCAAGTCCGCCACCGCCCGCACCGCGTACGAGACGACCCGGCGCGGCGGCACGCTCTGCGTGGTCGGCGCGGGCGCGCTCGACGACTTCCTGCAGCTCAACATGTTCGAGCTGTTCTTCGACGAGAAGAAGATCCTGCCGTCGATGTACGGCGGCGGTGACGTGCTGCGCTCGTACGAACGGGCCATCGCGCTCTGGCGGGCGGGCCGGATCGACCTGGAGTCCCTGATCACCCACCGGGTGCCGCTCTCCGGGATCAACGAGGCGATCGAGCAGATGCGTACGGGTGTCGCGCTGCGTACCTGCATCGAGATCTGAGAGGACCACGACACATGTCACTCCCCCTTGAGGGTCTGTCCGCGATCGTCACGGGCGCCGGGCGGGGCCTCGGCCGGGCCGAGGCGCTGGAACTCGCCCGTCTGGGCGCGTCCGTCGTCGTCAACGACTACGGGCAGGCCGGGCGGGACGGCTCCGGCGAGGCCTCGGCCGCGCCGGCCGAGGAGGTCGCGGCGGAGATCCGCGCGGCGGGCGGCCGGGCGGTGGCGCACCTGGGCGACGTCGCCGACTTCGAGACCGCGCGGGGCCTCGTCGGCCTGGCGGTCGACGAGTTCGGCAAGCTGGACATCCTGGTCAACAACGCGGGCATCCTGCGGGACCGGATGGTCTTCTCGATGAGCGAGGAGGAGTGGGACTCGGTGATCCGGGTCCACCTCAAGGGGCACTTCAACACCACGCACTTCGCCGCGGTGCACTGGCGGGGGCGGGCGAAGGCGGGGGAGTCCGGCGTCTACGGCCGGATCGTGAACACCTCGTCGGAGGCGTTCCTCGCGGGCTCCGCCGGGCAGCCGAACTACGCGGCGGCCAAGGGCGGGATCGTCGGGCTCACGACGTCGACGGCGCTGGCGCTGGCGAAGTACGGCGTCACGGCGAACGCGATCTGCCCGCGGGCGCGGACCCGGATGACGGAGGACGTCTTCGCGGGCTTCGCGGAGCCGGAGGCCGGGGAGCTGGACGCGCTGGCGCCGGAGCACGTGGCGCCGCTGGTCGGCTATCTGGCCTCGCCCGCGGCGGCGTCGGTCAACGGCCAGCTGCTGGTGGTGCACGGCGGGATGGTCGCTGTCGTGGACCGCCCGAGGGTGTCGGCGAAGTTCGACACCTCGAAGGACGCGTTCACGTACGAGGAGCTGGACGGCCTGCTGTCCCCGCACTACGCGTCCCGCCCGGCGGGCGAGACGTTCGCGGCGGCGGAGGTCCTGGGCCTGAAGAAGGGCTGAGACGGGTGGGGCGGGTGCCGCGCCCCACCGCGGCGGGGCGGGTGCCGCGCCCCACCCCGAAGCCGAGGTGCCGGAGCGGGGCGCCGCGTCCCGCTCCGAAGGGCCGGGCGGCTGCACGGGAACGGCCCCGGGGAGATCCCCGGGGCCGTTCGTCCTGCCGTGGCGGCGGCCGAGCCGGGCGGGAAGATCGTCCCCAGTCCCGGGCCCGCACCGCGTCGCTACTGGTCCGCGTCGCGGCGGTGGCGCCCGTGGGGGGAGGAGGTGGACTCCTCCGAAGGCGCCGCCTCGCCGCGGTGCTTCCCGGAGCCGCTCTGCTCCGTCCCGTCCGTACGTGCTTCCGACATGGTGGAACTCACCCCGTACTGATCGCTGTTGTCGTGCGGCCGAGAGTCTAGTCAGCGGCCTTGCGGTCGGCGAGCGGTGCCTGCTGGAGCGGGACCGGACGGCACACCCGGGGCTCCACCGTGACCTCGACCCGGGCCGGTTCCGGGTCCGGCGGGACTTCGAGGCCGGCGAGTCCGCAGGGCGTCTCCTCCGTCCCGTACGGGAGCCGCAGCACGCCCTCCGCCGTCCAGAGCCCCGCCCCGGCCAGCCACCCCGCGGGGGCCGCCAGTTGGTGCATCCGGCGACCCGCCGGCCGCCACATCCCGACCCAGCTCCCCGCCGCCGCGTCGATCCGCAGCGCGACCGAGCAGGTCTCCGGCAGCAGCACCCGGCCCGGCTGCGCCGCGAACGGGGTCACCGCCGCGTCGTCCAGCCGCAGACAGTCGGGGAAACGAATCGGCAGCAGACTGCCGAGGACACCCCAGCCGAGCCGCTCGTGCCCCGGCGACGGAGCGTCCGAACGGATCAGCAGCAGCCCGCTGTCCGGGTCGGCCATCAGCAGCCGGTCGTGGCTCTCCTCGGTGATCTGGAGCAGCGGAGTCACCTCCCCGCCCCGCTCCAGGTCGACCGCCACCGCCTTGACCGGACCGCCCTCCAGCCGCCGGTCGAGGGCGAGCATCCGCCCCGTACGGTCCAGCCAGACCCCGCCGGAGCAGCGGCCCTTGACCTCGGCGACCTGCTCGGGCCCGAACGCCCCGCCCGCCACCAGCCAGATCGCCGTGGTGTCCGCTCCGACGCACAGGGCGTACGCGCAGATGCCGTCCGGGGAGGGCGGCAGCAGGGTGAGCTCCGCGGACTCCACGGCACCCAGGGGCAGTTCCCCCGTCCCCGGGCCCGTCGGGTACAGCAGCGAGAACGTGTGGCGGTCGCCGTCCACCCGCCGGCCGACCAGCACGCGCCCGTCCGCCAGCGGCAGCAACTGCGTGTGGCGTTCCTCGGGCTGGTCGAGCGGAAGGGGTACCGCGTACGGCTCCGGCCCGTCCAGGGTCCAACGCTCCGCGTACAGGGCGTCCCCGGTGCCGGCGAGCCGCGCGGCGTACGCCCCGTTCGCCGTGATCGTGAACCGTGACGGCCACACCGCGCCGCCGTCCCCCGCCGCCTTCTCGATGGCACACGCTGTCATCGTCTCGTCACCTCCGGCCATCGAAGCTAGTTTTCGCACTTCCTGCCGAACAACACGAGCCAGGTCACTTCACACATAAGGGTGGCCGTGAATCGATTTTGCTGAGGTGAGCGGGATGGTTGTGCTGGAGGGAAGCGTGGGGCGCGAGGCAGGACCACCCCGAGCGGAGCCCGGGACTCCGGTGCGCGGCCGGGCGGGGGGCCGTTCCGTACCGCTCCCGAGCGGCCGTCCCCTCACCCCCGGAGGACGCGCCCTCGGCTCCCTTCGCCGCCGCGCTCTGCCTCGCCGCATGCGGAAGCGGCACCGGCGCATCCGGCGCCACCTCGGAAAAGAAGGAAGGCGCGGCCCGGGAAGGGCGTCGGCGCCGCGACGCCCCGGACCGCGGGCACGGGACGGACGCCGGGCCCGGCCCGGCGTCCGTCCCCTCTCACCCGCGCCCTCGGCGGGACCGGGATCACGGCCGCCCCCGAGCGGGTCGCCGTCCTCGACGCCGGCGGCCACGGCACCCTCGTCCGCTCCGATCCGACCCCTCCCCCACGCCCCCGCCGAGGGAGCCGATGGCATCCCCACGTATCCGGCGAACCGCGCCGGCAGCGCCGCCCGGCGCGTCCGGACCGAGGGCGTCCCGGACTCCCGCCGGCACCGCCACCCGACGGCCGTCCGGGCCGAGGACGTCCCCGACGGGATCGAGCGGCACGGAGGGGGCCGCCCGCCGCCCCCGCGCGAGCGACGCCGGTTCAGGCCGAAAGAGGAGCCAGGTAGCCTTTCCTCCGTGCCCCGTCTGTCTGAAGTCATCGCCGCGCTCGACGCTCTCTGGCCGCCCGAGCGGGCCGAGGAGTGGGACGCCGTCGGCACGGTCTGCGGCGACCCCGACGCCGAGGTGACCCGTGTCCTGTTCGCCGTGGACCCCGTGCAGGAGATCGCCGACGAGGCGATCGCGCTGGGCGCCGACCTGATCGTCACCCACCACCCGCTCTATCTGCGCGGTACGACGACGGTGGCCGCCTCCCACTTCAAGGGCCGCGTCGTGCACACCCTGATCAAGCACGACATCGCCCTGCACGTCGCGCACACCAACGCCGACACCGCCGACCCCGGGGTGTCCGACGCCCTCGCCGGCGCCCTGGACCTGCGGATCACCGGACCCCTGGTGCCCGAGAACAACCTCGGCCGGATCTGCGAGCTGGACCACCCCGAGACGCTGGCCGAGTTCGCCGCCCGCGCCGCGAAGAGGCTGCCCGCCACCGCGCAGGGGATCCGCGTCGCCGGAGACCCGAACATGACCGTCCGCCGGGTCGCGGTCAGCGGCGGCTCCGGCGACAGCCTCTTCGGCGCCGTCCGGGCCGCCGGCGTGGACGCCTTCCTCACCGCCGACCTGCGCCACCACCCGGTCTCCGAGGCCACCCAGCACGCGCCGATCGGCCTGATCGACGCCGCCCACTGGGCCACCGAGTGGCCCTGGTGCGAGCAGGCCGCCGCCCAGCTCGACGAGATCTCCGACCGCCACGGCTGGGGCCTGCGCGTCCACGTCTCGAAGACGGTCACCGACCCCTGGTCCGCCCATCTCGTCCCCGCCGCCGCCCTTCCGGAGAGCGCCTCGCGCGCCCCTTCCGACTACACCTCTCCTGGAGCCCCCAACTGAACGCCGCGCCCGCCGACCAGATCCGACTCCTCGACGTCCAGGCGCTGGACGTCCGTCTCCAGCAGCTCGCCCACAAGCGCAAGTCCCTGCCCGAGCACGCCGAGATCGAGTCGCTGACGAAGGACCTCACACAGCTGCGCGACCTGCTCGTCGCCGCGCAGACCGAGGAGAGCGACTGCGCCCGCGAGCAGACCAAGGCCGAGCAGGACGTCGACCAGGTGCGCCAGCGCGCCGTCCGGGACCAGCAGCGGCTGGACTCCGGCGCCGTCTCCTCCCCGAAGGACCTGGAGAGCCTCCAGCGCGAGATCACCTCGCTCGCCAAGCGCCAGGGCGACCTGGAGGACATCGTCCTGGAGGTCATGGAGCGCCGTGAGTCCGCCACCGAGCGGGTCGCCGAGCTGACCGAGCGGGCCTCCGCCGTCCAGGCCAAGGCCGACGACGCGACCGCCCGCCGTGACGCGGCGCAGGCGGAGCTGGACGGCGAGGCGGCGTCCGTCGGCAAGGAGCGCGAGCTGGTGGCCGGCTCCGTCCCGGCCGACCTGCTGAAGCTCTACGAGAAGCTGCGCGAGCAGCAGGGCGGTGTCGGCGCGGCGCGGCTGTACCAGCGCAAGTGCGAGGGCTGCCACATCGAGCTGAACATCACCGAGCTCAACGAGGTCCGGGCGGCCGCCGCGGACACCGTGGTGCGGTGCGAGAACTGCCGTCGGATCCTGGTCCGCACGTCGGAGTCCGGCCTGTAATGACGGCCATCACGGAAGTCGTCGTCGAAGCCGACGGAGGCTCCCGGGGCAACCCGGGGCCGGCCGGGTACGGGGCGGTGGTCCTGGACCCGGTGACCGGCGAGACGCTCGCCGAGCGGGCCGAGTACATCGGCGTCGCGACCAACAACGTCGCCGAGTACAAGGGCCTGGTGGCCGGGCTGACGGCGGCGCGTGAGCTGTTTCCGGACGCCAAGGTGCACGTCCGGATGGACTCCAAGCTGGTCGTCGAGCAGATGTCCGGCCGCTGGAAGATCAAGCACCCGGACATGAAGCCGCTGGCGGCCGAGGCGGCGCGGATCTTCCCCGCGCGCCAGGTCCGCTACGAGTGGATCCCGCGCGAGAAGAACAAGCACGCGGACCGCCTCGCCAACGAGGCGATGGACGCGGGCAAGCGCGGCAAGCAGTGGGAGCCCTCGGCCTCCTCGGCGGCACTGGACGTCTCCGCGGCGCGAAACGCCGCGCGCGGGGCGGCGGCGCCCGCCGGACCTCCCGGCGACGCGGCGGCCGGCGCGGCCCGTGCCAGGGCGGCGCTCACCGGCGCGGCCTCCGGCACGCGCACCGGAGCGCGGGGCGACGAGGGCGCACCGGCCGACGGCGGCCTCTTCTCCGCCGACGTGACCGTCGCGGCCCGGGCCCGGGCCTCGCTGGCGGCGGCCACGGCCGAGCGGGAGTCCGCGGGGAGCGGGGACTTCGAGGCCGAGGCGGGTGTCCTCGGCCACCAGCACGAGGCCGCCGTGTCCGGTGCCGGGAGCACCGCGCGCACCGGCGGTGCCGCCGCGCCCGGTTGGGGGGCACCCGACATGGGGGCGCCCGCCACGTTCGTCCTGCTCCGGCACGGGGAGACCGCGCTCACGCCGGAGAAGCGGTTCTCGGGGAGCGGGGGCTCGGACCCCGAACTGTCCGCCGCCGGGACGCGGCAGGCCGAGGCGGTCGCCGCCGCGCTCTCCGCGCGCGGGACGATCCAGGAGATCGTCAGCTCGCCGCTCAGGCGCTGCCGCCAGACCGCGGAGACCGTCGCCGCGCGCCTCGGCCTCGACGTGCGCGTCGACGAGGGGCTGCGCGAGACCGACTTCGGCGCCTGGGAGGGTCTGACCTTCGCCGAGGTGCGGGAGCGGTACGCCGAGGACCTCGACGCCTGGCTCGCCTCGCCCAAGGCCGCGCCGACCGGCGGCGGCGAGAGCTTCGCGACCACCGCGCGTCGGGTCTCCGCGACCCGGGACCGGCTCACCGCCGCGTACGCCGGCCGCACCGTCCTCCTCGTCACCCACGTCACGCCCATCAAGACCCTGGTGCGGCTGGCGCTCGGCGCCCCGCCGGAGTCGCTGTTCCGGATGGAGCTCTCGGCGGCCTCGCTGTCGGCCGTGGCGTACTACGCGGACGGCAACGCCTCCGTACGACTCCTGAACGACACCTCGCACCTGAGGTGACCCGGGACGGCGACAGGGCGGAGGGGCCACGGAAATCCGTGGCCCCTCCGCCCTTTCCGTAGCACCATCGGCGCCATGAGCTGGCACATCACCGAGGACGCCGTTGCCTTCCGCGCCGCCGCCGGCGCGCACTTCGCCGCCGACCCGGCCCGGAACACCGTGCTGCTGACCCTCAGCGAGGGCGGCCTGCGGAGGCCGATCGACTCGGCACGGTACGGCTGGTGGACCGAGCCGGACGGCCGGGTGACCGGTGCGTTCCTGTTCACGCTGCCCCACGAGCCGGCGCTCGGCCCCATGCCCGTCCGGGCGGCCCGCGCCCTCGTCCACGCCCTGCCGGACGCGGCCGTCGTGACCGGCGTGCGCGGCGAGGAGGAGACGGCCGAGGCGTTCGCCCGGGAGCTGTGCGGGGAGAACCGGACGTGGACGGCCACCCGTCGGATGCGGCTCTACCGGCTCGGCACGCTCACCCCGCCGGACCCCGCGCCGCCGGGCGGGCCGAGGACGGCGGCCGCGGCGAGCGTGCCCCTCGCCGCGTCATGGATGCGCGACTACGCCCGGGACATCGGGGAGAGCGCCGACGTGGACTACACACCGAACATCGAGCCGCGCGTCACCGAAGGACGGCTCCGCTTCTGGGAGACCGGCGACGGGCCGGTGTCGATGGCGAGCGTCTCGCCGATCGTCGCGGGCCAGGCCCGGGTCTCCACGGTGTTCACCCCGGCCGAGTTCCGGGGGCGGGGCTACGCGGGAGCCGTCACCAGCGCGGTCAGCCGAGCCGCCCTGGAGGCGGGCGCGGAGCAGGTCCTGCTCTTCACGGACCTCGCCAACCCCACCAGCAACGCGTTGTATCAGCGCCTCGGGTACCGCCCCGTGATCGACCACGTGGGCCTGGCACTCACCTGACGACCGACCCCGCCGCTCTCCTGACGGCCGGTCGGCGCAGGAGGCGCCGTCGCCCGGTCAGCGAGTCCGCAGGTCCGCCGCCTCGCGGGCCAGCGACTCGACCCGGGCCCAGTCGCGGGACGCGAGGGCGTCCGCGGGCAGCATCCACGTACCGCCGACGCAACCGACGTTCGGCAGCGCGAGGTACGCGGGCGCGGAGGCCGGGGAGATCCCACCGGTCGGGCAGAAGCGGGCCTGGGGGAGCGGTCCGGAGAGGGACCTGAGATAGGGGACACCGCCCGCCGCCTCGGCGGGGAAGAACTTCATCTCGCGCACCCCGCGCTCCACGAGCGCCACGACCTCCGAGGCCGTCGAGACGCCCGGCAGGAACGGCACGCCCGAGGAGCCCATGGCCTCCAGCAGGCTCTCCGTCCAGCCCGGGCTCACCAGGAAGCGCGAGCCCGCCGCGACCGCGTCCGCGACGGCCGCCGCCGAGATCACGGTGCCGGCGCCGACGACCGCGCCGGGGACCTCGGAGGCGATCGCGCGGATGGCGTCGAGCGCCGCCGGGGTCCGCAACGTCACCTCGATCGCCGGCAGTCCGCCCGCGACGAGGGCACGGGCGAGGGGCACGGCGTCGGCGGCGTCCTCGATGACGACGACCGGGACGACGGGGGCGAGGTCGAGGACGGAGGGCAGCGCGGAGGTCATGGCCCCATCCTGCCCCGCTGCGACAGTGTGCGCAACGAGCGTTGCGCAGGCTGCAACACCCCTGGGTGTCGCCCGGTACCGACACCGCCAGGACGGGCCCGTCCTAGTGGATCTCGTCCACCAGGACGTCGAGGACGCCCGCCTTCCCCTCCTCCACCACGTACCCCAGATCCCGCAGCGCCGTCACCAGCTCGACCGGGTCCTTCGGCACCGCACCCGCTTCGAGGAGGCTCCGTACGATCCGGCCCTTCGTCGCCTTGTTGAAGTGGCTGACCACCTTCCGGGTCGGCGCGTGCAGCACCCGCACCGACGCCGTCCGCGCCGCCACCTCGCCCTTCGGCCTCCACGCCGAGGCGTACGCTGAGGACCGCAGGTCCAGCACGAGCCCGTCGCCCGCCGCCTCCGGCAGTACGGACGCCATCGCGCCCCGCCAGTGCGCGCCCAGCGCCCCGAGCCCCGGCAACTTCACGCCCATGGAGCAGCGGTACGACGGAATCCGGTCGTCCACCCGCACCGCGCCCCACAGCCCCGAGAACACCAGGATCGAGGCCCGCGCCCGCTTCCGCGCCGCCGCGTCCAGCGTGGCCAGGCCCAGCGCGTCGTACAGCACCCCGGTGTAGATCTCTCCGGCCGGACGCGCACCCGCCGTCCGCAGCTCCGTGTTCTTCGCGACCTCGCCGCGCAGCCCCTCGCTCAGCCCGAGCACCTCGCGCGCCTTCTCCTCGTCGGCGACGCACAGCTCGACCAGCTCGTTCAGGACCGCCGCCCGCGCGTCCGCCAGGCCCGGCAGCGACAGGGACTCCGGCTTGAGCGGTGCCCCACGCCCCGAAGCGGCCTTACCCTCCGACGGCGGCAACAGCACGAGCACGGTGGTTCTCCTTCATACGTACGGGGCTGGGGGTGCGGCCCCAGGGCATTCAGCCTACAAAGTGCCGGGCCAGGCCCCGCGCCATACGCTCGGTCCATGCCACGCCGCCACATTCACGTGACCGGCGCAGCCGAGGACCTGCGGGCCGCGCTGCGCGCACTGCGGACCCGGATGCAGGTGCCGGCGGGCTTCCCGCCGGCCGTCCTCGCCGAGGCGGAGGCCGCCGCGGCGTCCCCGCGACTGCCGGACCACGACGCCACCGACATCCCCCTCTTCACCATCGACCCGCCGGGCTCCCGCGACCTCGACCAGGCCATGCACCTGGCCCGCCGGACGGGCGGCGGCTACCGCGTCCACTACGCCATCGCCGACGTCGCCGCGTTCGTCACCCCCGGCGGCGCCGTCGACGAGGAGGCCCACCGGCGCGTCGAGACCCTCTACTTCCCCGACGAGAAGATCCCCCTGCATCCGCCGGTCCTCTCCGAGGGTGCCGCGAGTCTGCTGCCCGACCAGACCGTGCCCGCCCTGCTCTGGCGCTTCGACCTGGACGCCGACGGCCGTCAGGTCGCCGTCGACGTACGCCGCGCGCGCGTCCGCAGCCGCCGCAGACTCGACTACGCCGGCGCCCAGCAGCTGATCGACGCGGGCACCGCCGAGGAGCCGCTCGCCCTGCTCAAGACCGTGGGCACGCTCCGCGAGGCCCTGGAGGTCGAACGCGGTGGGGTCTCCCTCGACCTCCCCGAACAGGAGGTCGTCGAGACCGGCACGACGTACACGATCGTCTATCGCGCTCCGCGCCCCGTCGACGGCTGGAACGAACAGATCTCCCTGCTCACCGGCATGGCCGCCGCCGATCTGATGATCGCCGCGGGCACGGGGATCCTGCGCACCCTCGGCGCCGCTCCGGACGGGGTGGAGAAGCTGCGCCGGTCCGCGGAGGCCCTGGGGGTCGACTGGCCCCACCACGTCTCGTACGCGGAGCTCATCCGCTCGCTCGACGCGGCGGCGAACCCCCGGCATGCCGCCTTCCTCCTGGACGCCACCGGCCTGTTCGAGAAGTCGGCGTACCTCCCCTTCTCGGACGGCGTTCTTCCGGACGCCCTGATCCATGCGGCCATCGCCGACGAGTACACGAGCTGCACCGCGCCCCTGCGCCGGCTCGTCGACCGCTACGTGGGCGAGCTGTGCCTGTCGGCCGTCGCGGGCCAGGCGCCACCCGCGTGGGTGAAGGACGCGCTGACGAAGGTGCCGGAGGAGATGGCGAGGGGCCGTGGCAAGGACGCCGACCGGCAGAGCATGGACGTCGTCGAGGCGGCGCTGCTGAAGGACCGGATCGGCCGGGACTTCGACGGGTTCGTGATCGACGTGCGGGACGCGGCCATGAGGAAGGGGGTCGTGCACCTGAGGGAACCGGCTGTCGTGGGCACCGTCACGAGCGCGCGGAGGCTGGAGCAGGGGAAGCCGGTGCGGGTGAGGCTGATGAAGGCGGACCCCGCGGACCCCGGCCGCGACAAGGTCCTCTTCGAGCACGTGCCGGAGTGAGTCACACGGCCGCGACGGCCTTCGTCAGTGCCCGGTACAGGGCGCGTGCGTCGTCCGCGTGACAGCGCACGATCCGCACCGGCCGGGCGCCGCCGAGGAACCGCGGCGCGTTCACCGGCTGGGTCAGCTCGATGGTGAGGGAGGTCTGCGAGGCGACGGTGAGGTTCAGCTCATCCTCCGTCTTCTCGTGGGTGAAGCGCAGCTCGTGCCGGACGGAGGCGATCAGGTCGAGCGGGATGCGGAGGTCGACGTGGGCGGCCTGCCGCAGTCGCAGCGCGTCCGAGGTGAGGACATGCGGCCTGGTCACGGAGGCGGCGTGCAGTCCGAGCACGAACAGGATCCCCGAATACACGTCCAGGACCAGCACGATCGCGTGGACGACGGGCCAGTCGGCCAGCAGGTACGACATCCCGATGGTCTCGACGAGGCAGACGAAGGCGAAGCCGTACATGAGGGCGGCCTGGTCACGCGCGTGCGGGAACGGCTGGGCGCCCGGGCGGACGCCGCTGCGGCGCCGGGCCACCCACAGCGCGAGGCTCGCCATCAGTCGCAGTTCGTGTCCGATGAGCCGCAGCACGGGCACGGGCACGAGCTCACCGAGCGCCTCCCGCGCGGTCGATCCCCGGCGGCGGAGCCTTCGGTACGTCACGAGGCCGACGACCAGCACGAGAAGCGCGGCGGTCTCGGCGGCGACGAGCGCCGGCGGGGGTATCCGTACACCCGCGACGAGACAGACCAGGATCGCGATCTCCGCGGGGAGCGAGGCATAGGCGACGCCGCGCAGCAGCCGGGTGGTGACGTCACGGCCCCCGACGCCCCGTGGGGCGGCGCCCGGGCTGTCGGCGTCCGGTCCTTGGGCCTCCGCGCTCACGGGGCCCGGTCCCAGGGCCTCCGGTCCCAGGGCGCCCGGGCTCACGGCCTCCGGGCCCACCGCCTCCGTGCCGGCGGCGCCCGGGCCCACGGCGTCCGTCCGGTGGCCGGTCATCGGGCCCGCTCCTGGACGAGGACCAGGGCCTGGTGGACCGCGGCGCTCTGGGCGGGGGAGAAGTCGCCGAAGAACGTCTCGGTGAGCTGGTTGCGCGGCATGCCCTCCCCGCCGAGCCGCGCGACCACCTCGTCGGGCAGACAGTCGGCGAGCGCCTGCGCCGCCTCCGCCACCCGCGGGTCGTCGGGCGCGGCGTCCACGAGGGCGTCGAGCCGGGCGTACACGTCGTGGGCGCGCGCGACGGCGCGCGGATCCTCGGCCATGGCGCGCATCGCGCTCATGAGCTTCGCCCGCTCCTCCTCCGGCGCCATGGTGTCGATCAGGGCGAGCAGTTCCCGGTCCATCGCGGCCATGGGGGACGTCGGGACCTCGCCCAGATCCGCGAACAGATCGGCCAGCTCCCTCGACACCGGGCCCTCGGCGGTCAGCCGGCCGGCCCGGGCCTCGCCCAGCAGCTCGGCGAGGCGCGTGCGTCGCTCGCGGATCACCGCCTCCTGCCGCCCGAGGTCGGCGTCCAGTTCCTCCAGCACCTCCACCAGCTCCCGCCCTTCGTCGTCCGCGAGCACGTCCCGCACCTCGTCGAGTCCGAGACCGAGCTCGGTCAGCCGCCTGATCCGGGCGAGCAGGACGGCGTCCCGGATGCTGTACTCGCGGTAGCCGTTGGCCCGTCGCGCGGGCTCGGGCAGCAGCCCGAGATGGTGGTAGTGGCGCACGGCCCGCGGGGTGACCCCGACGAGCGCGGCGATCTCGCCGATTCGCATGGGCTCAGTAGAAACCCTGACGCTGCGACAAGGTCAAGCGCGGCCGACACGGCGGGTAGCATGGTCGGCACGGCAGACGAGCCGGGCGGACGGCCGCGTGGGGATCCTCGGATCCTCCCGAGGAACGTCCGGGCTCCACAGGGCAGGGTGGTGGCTAACGGCCACCCGGGGTGACCCGCGGGACAGTGCCACAGAAAACAGACCGCCGGGGACCTCGGTCCTCGGTAAGGGTGAAACGGTGGTGTAAGAGACCACCAGCGCCTGAGGTGACTCAGGCGGCTAGGTAAACCCCACCCGGAGCAAGGTCAAGAGGGGCCGCCTGGAGACAGGAGACCCTGCGCGAACGCTTGAGGGCTGCCCGCCCGAGTTCGCGGGTAGACCGCACGAGACCGGCGGCAACGCCGGTCCTAGATGGATGGCCGTCACCCCGACGACCGCGAGGTCCCGGGGTACAGAACCCGGCGTACAGCCCGGCTCGTCTGCCGCCGACTTCGAGAGCCCTGCCGGGTGGTGCACCACCCGGCAGGGCTCCTCCGTCCCCCGACGCCGCTGCCCTCACTCGGGCAGCGACCGCTCCGCGACCCGCCGGACGTGCCCCGCGAAGACCTCGGGGGCGTCCGGGGTGAGCGTCCGCAGGGCCACCATCGCCGTGATGATCACGTCGCAGAGCTCGGCCTCGACGTCCTGCCAGGTGTGGCTGGTCCCCTTGCGCGGATTCTGGCCGGTGGCCCCGATGACGGCCTCCGCCACCTCGCCGACCTCCTCGGAGAGCTTCAGAACGCGCAGCAGGACGTCCTGTTCGGGCGGGAGGGTGTGGTGCGAGGCGATCCAGGAGGCGAGCCGGTCGATGGTGTTCCACGGGTCGGTCATGGGGGAGAAGCCTGCCGGCTCGACGGCCCGGCGGACGCCGACCGGTCGCGGGGCATGCCCGGGCCCGGGCGCGGGACGCGAGGCCGCGGCCCGGTTCGTCCAGGTGGCCGAGTCCGTGCGCTGAGGTGCGCCACTCCCGCGGCCCGGGTCCGCCGGGAAGCGGTCGGTCCGGTGTACCGCTAGGCCCATGACCATCCCCGTGGACAAGATCGGCGATCCCGCCGTACGCGCCTTCGTCAGCGCGCTCAACGCCAATGACCCCCAGGCATTCCAGGCCGCCCTCGCACCCGGCGCCACCATGTCGGACGACGGGTCCGACCGCGATCTCCAGGAGTGGACCGAGAAGGAGATCTTCTCCTCGCGCGGCCATATGGAGATCGAGTCCGCCAAGGACGACGGGCGGTCCCTCGTCGCCCGCTACCGCAACGACACCTGGGGCGAGATGCGGACCTCCTGGCGGTTCGTCGTCACGGACGGCAAGATCGCCCGCTTCGAGACCGGCCAGGCGTAGAGCCCCGGAACGGCCCGGGGCAGGGGGTGGGGATCCCGCCCCCTACCCCCGGCCGATGTACGGCATCGCCGTCGCCATCACCGTCGCGAACTGCACGTTCGCCTCCAGCGGCAGCCCCGCCATGTGCACCACCGTCGCCGCCACGTCGGCCGCGTCCATCACCGGCTCCACCGCCAGCTCCCCGTTGGCCTGCAGGATCCCCGTCTGCATCCGCGCCGTCATCTCCGTCGCCGCGTTCCCGATGTCGATCTGACCGCATGCGATCCGGTACGGGCGACCGTCCAGCGACAGCGACTTCGTCAGGCCCGTCATCGCGTGCTTCGTCGCCGTGTACGCGATCGAGTTCGGGCGCGGCACGTGCGCCGAGATCGAGCCGTTGTTGATGATCCGGCCGCCCTGCGGCGACTGCTCCTTCATCGCCCGGTAGGCCGCCTGGGCGCACAGGAAGGCGCCCGTCAGGTTCACGTCGACGACCGCGCGCCACGTCTCGTGGTCCAGCTCCTCCACCGGGACGCCACCGCCCGCGAAGGACCCCGCGTTGTTGAAGAGCAGGTCGACTCGGCCGAACCGCTCCCGTACCGCGTCGAAGAGGGCCGTCACCGCCTCCGGCGAGGTCACGTCCGTCGGTACGCACAGGACGTCGGGCGACGACAGGGACGCGGCCGTCTCCTCCAGCGGCTCCCGCCGGCGGCCCGCCAGCGCCACCGACCAGCCCGCTTCGGCCAGGGCGCGGGCCACGCCGCGGCCGATGCCCGAACCCGCTCCCGTCACCACTGCGATGCGCGACTCAGTACTCATGGGCGCGCAGCGTACGGCAGACGCGTGCCCCATGAACTCATCCGTCCGACACGTGGATGTTCTGTACCCGACAACGTGATGTCGTCCTGCCCCACTCGAATACCGGACGGACAACATCCGCCTGGGGAGGGGTACATGACACACGCTCAGCAGCATGACGACGAACTGCGTTCCGCGGCACGCCACTTCGGCCGCCGTCGCTTCCTCACGGTCACCGGGGCCGCCGCGGCGCTCGCCTTCGCGGTCGGTCTGCCGGCCGCCGGTGCCGCGAGCGCCGCCGAGCTGAACCCCGGCCGCGTCACCGAGAACCCGTTCACCCTGGGGGTGGCGTCCGGCGACCCCCTGCCCGGCTCCGTCCTGCTCTGGACCCGGCTCGCGCCCCGCCCCTACGAGGCCGACGGGGGGCTGCCCCGCTCCCGCGTCACCGTCCACTGGGAGCTCGCCCACGACGAGCGCTTCACCCGCACCGCCCGGCGCGGCAGGGTCACCGCTCACCCCGAGTTCCAGCACAGCGTGCACGTCGAGATCGACCACCTCGACCATGATCGGGTGTATTTCTACCGGTTCCGGGTGGGCGACTGGATCAGCCCCGTCGGCCGCACCCGCACCGCGCCCGCCCCCGGCGCCCGGATATCCGGGCTCACCCTGGCCGCCGTCTCCTGCCAGGCGTACCACGACGGCTACTTCACCGCCTACGGGCATCTCGCCCGGGAAGACGTCGATGTCGTCTTCCACCTCGGCGACTACCTCTACGAGTACGCCGTCAACGCCACCGGCGGCGCCCGCGCCTACACCGACCGGCGCCTGCCCGCCGTCTTCGACCGGGAGACGATCACCCTGGAGGACTACCGGCTGCGGTACGCCCTCTACAAGTCCGACCCCGATCTGCAGGCCGCGCACGCCGCGCACCCCTTCGTCGTCACCTGGGACGACCACGAGACCGAGAACAACTACGCGGGTGGGACCCCGGAGAACGGCGTGCCGCCGGAGGAGTTCCTGCTCCGCCGCGCCGCCGCCTACCGCGCCTACTGGGAGAACCAGCCGCTCCGCAGGCCCCAGCAGCCCGAAGGGGCCGACATGCGGCTCTACCGCCGCCTCCGCTTCGGCCGACTGGCACAGTTCGACGTCCTCGACACCCGCCAGTACCGCTCCGACCAGGCGTACGGCGACGGCTGGCAGGTACCCGGCCCCGAGTCCGAGGACCCGCGCCGCACCATGATCGGTGCCACGCAGGAGCGCTGGCTGCTCGACGGCTGGCGCGACTCGCGCGCCCTGTGGAACGTCCTCCCGCAGCAGGTCGTCCTCGCCGAGCGCCGCAATGCGCCCACCGCCGACTTCAAGCTGTCCATGGACTCCTGGGACGGCTATCCGGCCTCCCGGCAGCGCGTCCTGGACGGGGCGGCCGCGGCCGGGGTGGAGAACCTGATGGTGCTCACCGGCGACGTCCACGTCGGTTACGGACTCGACATCAAGGCGGACCACCGGGACCCCGGCTCCCGGACCCTCGGCACCGAGATCGTCGCCACCTCCATCGCCAGCGGCAAGGACGGAGCCGACCGACCCGCCAACTACGACGCGCTGACCCGGGCCAACCCGCACATGAGGTTCTTCAACGGGCGGCGCGGCTATGTGACGGTCACGCTCGGCCGGGACGGCGCCCGCGCCGACTTCCGTACGGTCTCGGCCGTGACGACCCCGGGCGCCCCGGTCGCCACGGCCGGCTCCTTCGTCACGGAGGTGGGCGACCCCGGCCTCAAGCCCGCGTGACGGCCCGTTCCGACGGATAGCGGACGCCGACGCGGTCCCGTACCGCGTCGAGCGTCCGCATCACCGCGAGCGAACCCTCCAGCGGCACGAGCGGGGACTCCTTCTCGCCCGCCCGCAGGCAGCGCATGACCTCCGCCGCCTCGTGGCGCAGCGAGTGCGGATCGTCCTCGTTCACGAACTCCTCCGGCTCCCGGCCCGCCCGGTGCAGGGTGAACCGGTCCAGGAAGAAGAAGCCGCGCGGAATGTCGATCCGGCCCTCGGACCCCGTCACCGACGCGGTCAGCGGGGTGTCCGCCACGAGCGAGCAGGAGAGCAGCGCCGAGGCGCCGGAGTCCCAGCCCAGCAGCATCCCCGTGTTCAGGTCGACGCCCTCGGGCGACAGCAGTGCGTGCGCCTGCACCGAGTCCGGCTCGCCGAGCAGCAGTTGCGCGAAGGAGACGGGGTACACTCCGAGGTCCAGGAGCGCCCCGCCGCCCACCGCCGGATCCCGCAGTCGATGGTCCGCGGCGAACGGGCCCGCGAGACCGAAGTCCGCCTGGACGGTCCTGACCTCACCGATCGCCCCGTCCGCGACCAGCTCCCCGAGGCGCCGGATCAGCGGATTGCAGTACATCCACATCGCCTCCATCAGGAAGAGGCCGCGGTCCCGGGCGAGGGCGACCAACTCCCGCGCCTCGCCCGCGTTGAGCGTGAACGCCTTCTCGCAGAGGACCGCCTTGCCCGCCTCCAGGGCGAGACCCGCGGCGGCGCGGTGGGCGTGGTGCGGGGTCGCCACGTACACGACGTCGACCTCCGGGTCGGCGGTGAGCGCGGCCCACTCCCCGTACGCCCGCGGTATCCCGAACCGGTCGGCGAAAGCCTTCGCCGACTCCTCCGTACGCGAGGCCACGGCCACGACCTCCGCGTCCGGCATCGTGGCCAGATCGGTGGCGAACCGCTCCGCGATCCCGCCGGTCGCCAGTACACCCCATCGCACGGTCCTGCCGGACATTGCCATACCCCACCCCAAAAGGTCTCGACCATCCCGGACGAGCTGAGAGCATAGGGAAAGTTTCAACGAAATGGAGCAGTCGATGCCGGAGAGCGGCCGGACCAGCACGAAAGATCACATAGTCGAGGGGCCGGTCGTCGCGGCCCGGCGCGCGGGGCTGCTCGTCACCCTGGTCCTCGGTGGACTCACGGCCCTCCCCCCGCTCTCGATGGACATGTATCTGCCGGCTCTGCCGGAGGTCACCGAGTCGCTGCGCTCGCCCGCCGCGACCGTCCAGCTGACGCTGACCGCCTGCCTCGCCGGCATGGCGCTCGGGCAGCTCGTCGTCGGACCCATGAGCGACAAGTGGGGACGCCGGCGGCCCCTGCTCATCGGCATGATCGTGTACGTCGCCGCCACCGCGGTCTGCGCGCTCGCGCCCTCCGCGGAACTCCTCATCGCCTTCCGGCTGCTCCAGGGCCTGGCGGGCGCGGCCGGAATCGTGATCGCCCGGGCGGTCGTCCGCGACCTCTACGACGGCGTCGAGATGGCGCGGTTCTTCTCCACCCTGATGCTGATCTCCGGCGCCGCCCCGATCATCGCCCCGCTCATCGGCGGCCAGATCCTGAGGATCACCGACTGGCGAGGGGTCTTCTACGTCCTCACCGTCATCGGCGTCCTGCTCACCGTGGTGGTGTGGCGGTTCCTCGCCGAGACCCTGCCGCCCGAGCGGCGGCACGCGGGCGGGGTCGGCGAGGCGCTGCGGACCATGCGCGGGCTGCTCGCGGACCGGGTCTTCACCGGCTACATGCTGGCCGGCGGTCTCGCGTTCGCCGCGCTCTTCGCCTACATCTCGGCGTCCCCGTTCGTCGTCCAGGAGATCTACGGCGCCTCGCCGCAGACCTTCAGTCTCCTCTTCGGCCTCAACTCCATCGGTCTCGTCGTCGTCGGCCAGATCAACGGCAAGCTGCTCGTCGGACGCGTCAGCCTGGACAAGGCGCTGGGCTGGGGGCTGAGCGTGATCCTGCTGGCCTCGGTGGCGCTGGTGCTCATGACGAGCGGCCTGTTCGGGAAGGTGGGTCTCGTCCCGGTCGCCGCGGGCCTCTTCGTCCTGATGTCGGCGATGGGTCTGGCGATGCCGAACACGAACGCGCAGGCGCTGATGCGGACCCCGCACGCGGCGGGCTCCGCGTCCGCGCTGCTCGGCACGTCGTCCTTCCTCATCGGCGCGATCGCCTCGCCGCTCGTCGGCATCGCGGGGGAGACGACGGCCGTCCCGATGGCGGTGGTGCAGTTGGTCTGCGCGACCGCGGCGCTCTGCTGCTTCCTGGCGCTGTGCCGCCCGTGGCGGAAGCCGCGACCGCAGGAGGACTGAGGCACCGCGCCGGGACCGCCCCCTCGCCGCGCTGTCTCGGGGGCTCGGCCGGCCGCCTAACATGTGGAGGTGAACGCCTCCCCCTCCCACGCCTCCGGTGACACGCTGCGCGTCGCCCTCGCCGGGCTTCTCGACGGGCTGCCGCCGCGTCAGGCGGCTCAGGCCGTCGACCGGCTGATCGCCAACTACCGGGGGACCACCCCGACCGACGCCCCCGTGCTCCGCGACCGCTCCGACGTCGCCGCGTACGCCGCGTACCGGATGCCGGCGACCTTCGAGGCGGTGCGGTCGGCGCTCGACGCGCTGCGGGACGCGGCCCCCGCGTGGGAGCCCGCGACGCACACCGACATCGGCGGCGGCACGGGCGCGGCGAGCTGGGCCGTCGCGGAGGCGTGGGACAGTCCCCCGCGCACGACGGTCCTGGACTGGGCGGAGCCCGCGCTCGCGCTCGGCAGGGAACTCGCCGCCGGGGTGTTCGACGCGGAGTGGCGGCGGGCCCGGATCAGCGGGGAGCTGACGCTCGACGAGACGGACATCGTCACGGTCTCGTACGTCCTGAAGGAATTGACCGAGGCCGACCGCGAGGCCGTCGTGACCGAGGCCGCCCGGGTGGCGCGGGCCGTCGTGATCGTCGAGCCCGGCACCCCCGACGGCTACGAGCGGATCATCGCGGCCCGCTCCCTTCTCGTCGGGGCCGGTCTCACCGTGGCCGCGCCGTGCCCGCATAGCGGCGCGTGCCCCATCGAGCCGGGCGCGGACTGGTGCCACTTCGCCGCACGGGTGAGCAGGTCGTCCCTGCACAGGCGGGTGAAGGGCGGATCGCTGCCGTACGAGGACGAGAAGTTCAGCTATGTCGTGGCGACCAGGTTCCCGGTGACGCCGGTGGTGTCCCGGGTGACCCGGAAGCCCCAGATCCGCAAGGGCCAGGTCCTGCTGGAGCTCTGCGGGGCCGAGGAGACGGGCCTCACCCGCGCGACGGTGACCAAGCGCCACGGGACGCTCTACAAGGCCGCGCGGGACGCCGAGTGGGGCGACGCCTGGCCCCCGGAGTAGCGCCGACGAGTGCCCCGACGGACCGACCCCGCGCCGCCGGGGCCTGCCCGCGTGCGGCCCGTTCGCCGGGCCGTGCGGACGGGGTGACACCCCGCCCGCACGGGGACGGGGCGTCGCCCCGTGGTGTCAGGAGCGCAGCTCCTGCGTGCAGCACTTCACGCTGCCCCCGCCCTTGAGGAGCTCCGACAGGTCCATCCCCAGGGGCTCGAAGCCCCGCTCACGGAGCGGGGCGAAGAGTCCCACCGCCGCCTGCGGCAGCAGCACGTTGCGGCCGTCGCTCACCGCGTTCAGGCCCAGCGCCGCCGCGTCCGCCTCCGTCGCCAGCAGGGCGTCGGGGAAGAGGCGGGCGAGCACGGCCCTGCTGCCGGCGGAGAAGGCGCCGGGGTAGTACATGACCTCGTCGCCCTCCGCGTCCAGGACGCTCAGCGCCGTGTCCAGGTGGTAGTAGCGCGGGTCGACCAGCTCCAGGCCGATGACCGGGCGCCCGAAGAACTCCTGCGCCTCGTGGTGTGCGAGCGGACTGGAGCGGAAGCCCCGGCCCGCCAGGATCCACGACGAGGTCACCGCGAAGTCGCCCTCGCCCTCGTTCACGTGCTCCGGCACCCACACCTCCGGGTAACCGTTCCTGCTGAACCAGTCCCGGTGCGCCGCCGCCTCGTCCGTACGTTCCGGATAGGCGAACTTCGCGCCCAGCACCCGTCCGTCCACCACGGTCGCGCCGTTCGCGGCGAAGACCATGTCCGGCAGCCCGGGGTCCGGGTCGAGCAGCTCGACGGTGTGGCCGAGCGAGACGTAGCGGGCCTGCAGGTCCTCCCACTGTGCGAGGGCGAGCGGCAGGTCGACCGGTTTGGTGGGGTCCATCCAGGGGTTGATGGAGTACGTCACCTTGAAGTGCGTGGGTGGGCACATCAGATAACGGCGGGGCGAGGCCTCGCGCGGAGTCAGGCGCAATGAGGGCTCCTCACGGAAGAAGTGAGATGGTCGGACGGAGCCCATGGTCCGCCTTCCACCGGCTGTGCGCAGTGGACCGTTCGGGTGGTTCGGGGGAACATCGCGTGACGAGACGACACGTCTCGCCAGCTGCTAGATTGGACCCATGTCCGACACCAAGGCCCCCGACGCCTCCCGCCGCAGCGAACGCTCCCGTCGAGCGATCTTCGACGCCGCCCTCGCCCTCGTCTCCGAGGCCGGCTACACCAAGACCACCATCGAGGGCATCGCCGCCCGCGCCGGCGTCGGCAAGCAGACCATCTACCGCTGGTGGCCCTCCAAGGCCGCCGTCCTGCTCGACGCCTTCCTCGACCTCGCGGCGCAGGCCCACGAGGCGGCTCGGCACGACGACGCCCACGGCGGGGAGGGGGAGAGTGAGATCCCCGACACCGGAGACCTCGCCGCCGACCTGAAGTACGTGCTGCGCGCCACCGTCGACGAGCTGAACGATCCGACGTACGACGCCCCCTCCCGCGCCCTCGCCGCGGAGGGCATCGTCAACGCCGAACTCGGCGCGCAGTTCGTGGAACGGCTCCTGGAACCGCAGCTCCAGTACTACGTACGCCGCATCCAGGCAGCCCAGGCCGCCGGGGACATCGACCCCGACGTCGACCCCCGGATCGCCCTCGAACTCCTCGTCGGCCCTCTGAACCACCGCTGGCTGCACCGCACGCTGCCGCTCACCCACGCCTACGCCGACACCCTCGTCGACTACGCGCTGCGCGGGCTCGCGCCCAGGGCGTAACCCCGTCAGGTACCCCGGTTGGGGACTCCGGTCACCTGAGTCGGCGGAAGATGCGACGATGGGCGAAGCCGAACGGGCGAGCACAAGGGCTAGCGCAGGTGTGAGGGGATAGATGGGCGACGGTATCGGCCGCTACCGCGGCACGGAGGGCAAACTCGCGCAGTGGCTGCGCAGGCGTCCCAAGCGCACGGCGGCGGACGACGAGAACCACCGAGTGAAGCTGCTCCTGGACGCCGCTGCCGCAGGTCTGCCCCTCGCCCCCGCCGCGTACCCCGTCGGCTACCGCTGTTCCTGCGAACGCATCGGCTGCCCGACCCCCGCCCGGCACCCGGTCTCCTTCGCCTGGCAGACCCAGTCGACCACCGACCGCGCCCAGATCGAGCGCTGGGCGCTGGGTGAGCCCGAGGCCAACTTCATCACCGCCACCGGCATGGTCCACGACGTCCTCGACGTCCCCCTCCAGGCCGGCCGCGCCGCCCTGGAGCGGCTGCTGGCCCAGGGCGTCGAGGTCGGCCCGGTCGCCGAATCCGCCGAGAGCGCGGGCGACGGCGGCCGGATGCTCTTCTTCACCGCCACCCGCGGCACCCCCGAGGACGAGGACGAGTGGTGGCCGTGCGAGCTGGACTGCCATCCCGAGACCATGGACGAGCATCCGGGGCTGCGCTGGCACTGCCGCGGCAGCTACGTCCTCGTCCCGCCGGCCCGGCTCATCGGTGACGAGGACGAGCAGCCGGCCCTCGGCTGGGTCCGCGGCCCCGAGCACGCCCTGCCCGACCCGCTGAACCTGCTGGAGACCCTCACCGACGCCTGCGCCCGGCACGCCGCCGAGCAGGGCGAGCAGCACACCGGGCACGAGGTGGCCTGGCCCCTAGGCCGCCGCTGAGGGACCCGGCGACGGCTACGAACCCTTCGCCCCCGTCACACCCTGCAGCCGGCCCGCGATCGTGACCCCGTCCTGCGTCGCGCCCGTCGGCTTCACCAGGACGGCCTGGCTCGACACCCACTCCTTGGTGACCGTGTTCTTCACCTCGCCGGTCAGCAGCGCCTTGACGTCGGGAGTGACCTTCGGCCGGTAGCCCTGCGCAGCCGTCTGCCGCTCGAAGTAGCGCGTCGCGAAGAAGACCAACGCCCCGCCGTCCTCGGTCGCGAGACCCAGCGGCGCGAAGTCCCCGGCGTCGGTGACCTGGTCGATGTACTGCGTCGCCATGCCCGCCCGCTTCGCGGCCTTCTTCCGCTGGTCCCGCCACTCGGTGGTGTGCGGCCCCGCCACGAACTGGCCCTGCTCCCCGCCGCCCAGCATCGAGACATAGCTCCGGCCCAGGTCCTCGGGCGCCACCGCCAGCTCGGCGGAGTCCGCGGCGACCGGCACCGCGTACCCGCCGTCCGTCTTGAACGCCGGGACCTCGTCCGGGGTCAGGATCGCCAGGTACGCGGCCTCCCACAGCTGCTCGGAGCCGTTGCGCACGAAGACGAGGAGCCAGCGGTTGTCGCCGCTGCCCTGGTCGGTGTCCCGATTGGAGTCGGTGTCCACGACGAACCAGCGCGGCCAGCCGGCCTTCTTCGGCAGCACGAACTTCGCGTCCGTCAGCTCAAGCGGCCGGTGGTCGGGGTTTCCCTGGGGACTGGTGATCGAACGGGACTTCAGACCGGCCTGGTTGATCGCGCCGAGCGGTCCCGTGACGCGGCCGGCGTCGAGCGCCGGATCGTACGCCTTGTCCGCCTTGTTGAAGGCGACGGTGAAGTCCTTGAGGGCCTGTTCGGCCTCGCTCTTCGTCGCCGCCGGCAGCAGTTCCCGCTCACCGTGCACCGTCACGCAGCCGCTTGCCGTCAGCGCCATCACGGTCGCCGCCGTCGTCGCCACGAGTGCCCTCGACGGTCGCCTCAGCCTTCTCATCGATCGCCTTCTGCTTTTCACCGGCACGGAACGGACCTGACCCTACCGGGGTCGGGAGCCGTGCGAGTGCCGGGACCGGATAGCGCGCCCACACCGTGACCTGAAGAACCGTCGGACCGGGCGGGCGGCCGACGGCTTCCTCGCGGGCCGTTCCGTACCGGTTCCCCGGCGGGAGCCCCCCGGACGGGTCAGCCGTCGGCCGGAGAACTCCCTCCGTCCGCTTCGACGGTGAGCGGGGAGCGGCGCGGGACGACCAGCGGAACGCCGGACCGAGGGTGCGGCAGCACCTCCACCGGCTGCCGGTACACCCGGCTCAGCAACTCCTCCTCGAAGACCTCGGCGGGCGGTCCCTCGGCGGCGATCCGTCCGGCGTGCAGCACGCCGACACGGTCCGCGTGCGCGGCGGCGAGACCGAGGTCGTGCAGCACGACCACGACGGCGACCCCGGCGGCCGCGCGCTCGCGGCAGACCCGCAGCACCAGTTCCTGGTGGCGCAGGTCGAGCGCGGCCGTCGGCTCGTCCAGCAGCAGCAGCGGGGTGCGCTGGGCGAGGACCCGGGCCAGGGCGACCCGGGTGCGCTCACCGCCGGAGAGCGCCGAGAAGGGGCGGTCGGCGAAGTCCTCCACCTCGGTGGCCACCATGGCCGCGGCGACGGCGGCCTCGTCCTCCTCCTCGTGCCGCGTCCCCGCCCACGGTGCGCGGCCCATCCGGACCACCTCCCCGACCGGGAAGGGGAACGCGAGCGCGGCCGCCTGCGGCAGTACGGCCCGGCGCAGGGCGAGTTCGGGCGCCGACCACGCGGCGGCGGGCCGCCCGCAGATCGACACCTCCCCGCCCGACGGCGGAAGGTCGGCGGCGAGCGCGGCCAGCAGGGTCGACTTTCCGGCCCCGTTGGGCCCGACCAGCGCCAGCACCTCACCGGCCCGTACGACGGCGTCGACCCCGCCCAGCACCTCGCGCCCGCCGAGCCCGACCCGGAGCGTCCGCGCCTCGGCGACGGTCTCGCCGGGCACGGGAGGAGCGGGCAGTTCCCGCGTACGACGGGGGAGAAGACCGCGGATCATGCCCAACCACCTTGCCTGCGACGGGTCCTGCGCAGCAGCCAGAAGAAGAACGGGCTGCCGAAGAGGGCGGTCAGGACGCCCAGGGGGAGTTCGGCCGGGGCCGCGACCGTGCGGGCCGCCAGGTCGCCGGCGGCGAGGACCACCGCTCCGCCGAGCGCGCTGCCCGGCACCAGGAAGCGGTGGCCAGGACCGCACGCCATCCGCAGCAGGTGCGGGACGAGCAGGCCGACGAACGTGATGATGCCCGCCACCGCGACCGCCGCTGCGGTCAGCAGCGCCACGACGAG
Organism: Streptomyces sp. NPDC047971; assembly: GCF_040653355.1. NCBI lineage: Bacteria > Bacillati > Actinomycetota > Actinomycetes > Kitasatosporales > Streptomycetaceae > Streptomyces > Streptomyces sp. NPDC047971. Next base: position 98,198 of record NZ_JBEZNW010000025.1, read on the forward strand.
GATCAGGACGATCCGCAGCCGCTCCACGTCCACGCCCAGGTGCCGCGCGGGCCGCTCGCCGAGCGCGAGCAGGTCCAGCTTGCGGGCGTGGAGCGGGGCGACGGCGAGCCCGGCCAGCGCGCACGGCAGGACGGCGAGGACCTTCGGCCAGGTGGCCTGGGCGAGCGAGCCGAGCTGCCAGAACGTGATCTGGGTGATCTGCGCGTTGTCCGCGAAGAAGATGAACAGACCGATCAGGGCGCCCGCGAAGGCGTTCACCGCGATGCCGGTGAGGATCAGCGTCACCACCTCCGTGCGACCGCCCGATCGGGACATCGCGTACACGAGGAGGACGGTCACGAGGCCGGCCACGAACGCGCAGAAGGTGACCGTCCAGTTCCCGAGGAAGGTGAGGCCGAGCGCGATCGCCCCGACCGCGCCCACGGCCGCGCCGGCCGAGATGCCGATGACCCCGGGCTCGGCGAGCGGGTTGCCGAACACGCCCTGCATCAGGGCGCCCGCGCAGCCGAGCGAGGCGCCCACGAGGATCGCGAGGACGACCCGGGGCAGCCGGATGTTCCACAGGACGCTCTCCGCCGAGCGCTCCAGGGCGTGGCCGCCGAGTCCGAGACGGTGCTGGACGGAGGCCAGTACGTCGCCGAGCGGGATCTCGTACGCCCCGATGCCGGCGGAGAGCAGGGCGAGGAGGACCAGCGCGGCGAGGAGGGCGAGCGTCAGCGTGGCGGCGGCGCCCCGGCGCGGGGCTCCCGGGGACCGCTCCGGTGTCTCGGCCGCCCCCGTGTCCCTGCCGCGCGGGCGGGAGGGGTCCGGTCCGGTCGGGGACGGCTCCTTCGCGGGGGACGGCGACATCCCGCCCGGGGTCACCGAGTCGTCGACGGCGGTCACTCGGCCGCCCCGTACAGCTGGGTCACCAGCGAGCGCAGCACCTGGTCGGTGCGGGGGCCGTAGTTGAGGAGCACGCCGTCGTCGATGGAGACGACCCTGCGGTCCATCCCGGCCGGTGTCTCCGCCACCCCGGGGATCTTCACCAGTCCGTCGACGCCGCCGACGGACTGGAGTCCCTTGCTCATCACGAGGATCGCGTCGGGCGCGGCGGCGGCCAGCGCCTCGCTCGTGATGGGCGTGAAGTCCTTCTTCAGGCCGGATTCCTTGCCCGCGTCGACGGCTCCCGCGGCCTCCAGGAGGGACGCGGCCCCGGACTCGGCCCCGCCCAGCAGATAGACGGCCGCCGAGCCCCGTACGTAGAGGAAGGCCACCCGCGGTCGGTCCTTCTTCCGGGCCGGGACGTCCTTGCCGACGGCGTCGATCCGGTCCTGGGTGCGCTTCTTCAGCGCGGCCCCCGCGTCCGGTACGCCGAGCGCCGCGGCGACCGCGTCGATCCGGACGGAGATGTCCGCCAGCTCCTTCGCGGGCTTCACCACGACGAGCGGGATGCCCGCGTCACGGATCTGCTCGATCGCCTCGGCGGGCCCGGTGGAGGTGTCCGCGAGGACGACGGTCGGCTTCAGCGAGAGCACGCTCTCGGCGGAGACGTCGTGAGCACGGGTCACCACGGGCAGCTTCGCGGCCTGTTCGAAGGTGGCGGTGATGTCGCGCGCGACGACCCGTCCGCCGAGACCGAGGGTGAAGACGATCTCGTTGAGCGAGCCGGTGAGCGGGACGATCCGCTCCGTGGAGGCGACGGTCACCCTGCGGCCGTCCGCCGAACCGACGGTGACGGGCAGCTTCGACTCGGCGGTTCCCGCGAGGGGTTCGACCCGGTCGGGGGCGGCCCGGGTGGTGCCCGTCGAGGGCGTGGCCTTCACGGGGGCGCTACCGCCGCAGCCGGTCGCCGTGAGGGCGAGGGCGAGTGCCGATACCAGCACACCCGCGAGGCGAGATCTCTGCACGGAGAAGCACCGTCCTGTTCGTTCTGGGCAGCAGCCTGTCGTTTCGGCTCCGGATACCTTAGGTTAGCCTTACCTCACTTGCTAGCCCTCGGAGGGGTTCCATGCTGCTGTCCAGACCCGCCCGGGCGCTCGTCGTCGCGCTCTTCGTCGCCGTCCTCGGGTCGCTGCTCCCGGCCACCGCCCATGCGGCCGGCCGTGCCGTGCAGGGCGGCAGACTGGACTGGGGAATCAAGTCCTCCTTCCAGAGATATGTCACGGGCCCCATCGCGCACGGCAGTTGGAACCTCACCGGCGGGGCCGCCACGGTCGGCGGCAGCCAGTTCCGCTTCCATTCCGCCCGGGGTTCCTACGACCCGGCGAGCGGCTCCTTCGAAGCCGGCTTCACCGGCGGCGTGCACTTCCTCGGCCACCGCAAGGCCGACGGCACCCATGAGTTGGACCTCAGGATCAGCCGGCCCCGCGTCCGCATCGAGGGCGGGCGCGGCACGCTCTACGCGGACATGGCGAGCAAGGCCAAGGGCACGGGGCGGACCACGACCACCTCGCAGGTTCCGCTCGCCTCGCTCGACCTGTCCGGCATCGACATGCGCGGCGGCGGCAGCCCGATCTCCCTGACCAACGTCCCCACGACGCTGACCTCGCAGGGCGCGCGCGCCTTCGCCGGGTACTACACGGCCGGGACGCCGCTCGACCCGATCAGCCTCACCGTCGACGTCAGGACGGCCGCCGAGCCCAGCGCCTCCGCGTCGCCCGAGCCGACCGCCACGTCCTCCACCGCCACCGGATCGTTCCGGGACGCGGCCGTCGACTGGGGTGTGCGCCGCACCTTCCGCGAGTACGTCACCGGCTCCATCGCCCAGGGCAGGTGGGCCCTGTCCGGCGGCGCCCAGGACGGCGGCGCGCTCTTCCGCTTCCCGCAGGGCAAGGGCACGTACGACCCGGCCGCGAAGACCCTCGACGCCGCCTTCGCCGGCTCCGTCCGCTTCACCGGCACCCATCTCGACCTCACCCTCGGCGCGGTCGAGGTCAAGGTGACCGGTGGTACGGGCACGCTCGCCGCCGATGTCACGAGCGGCGGGAAGACCGAGAGGGCCGTCCCCCTGGTCACCTTCGCGGCCGCCGACTTCGCCCCGAAGAACGGCCTCGCCGTCCTGACGGAGGCGCCCGCGACCCTCACGGAGGGCGGCGCCAAGGCGTTCGGCGGGATGTACAGGGCCGGGACCGCGATGGATCCCGTCTCGCTGGCCGTGGCGGTCGACGCGAAGGCGCAGCTGCCCGCACTTCCCGACCTCGGCAGCGACGCGAAGCCCTCCGCCTCCGCTTCCTCCTCCGCTCCGTCCTCCGCCTCGGACTCCACCGCGAAGACGGCCGCTTCGGGCGAGTCCACCGGCGTGGGCACGTATCTCGCCCTCGGGGCGGGCGTGCTCCTGGTGGCGGCCCTCGCCGTCCGCGCCGTCGCACGCCGCCGCAGGACCGCCGCGGCCGGCTCCACCGACACCGACTCGAACTCCTCCGCAGGCTCCTCCACATGAGCCCGGTGCCGGGAGCGAAGCCTCCGTCGGCACCACCCTCTCCGGCTCGACCCCCGATTCCCACCCCCGTAGGGAGACCATCCACCATGCCCACCGCCACCCGACGCCCCGTCGTCCTCGCCGCCGCCACCGCGGCCGCCCTCGGCGCGAGCGTCTTCGCCCTGCCCGCCCTCGCGGCCGACGGCGCGGACGCAGCGGCCGCCGCCGCTCCCGCGCTGCAGCTGAAGGACGGCACGCTGGACTGGGGCTTCAAGGAGTCCTTCCGCAAGTACCTCGCCTCGCCGATGGCACAGGGGAAGACCACGCTCGGCGGCGGCGCGAAGCAGGCGGCGGACAACGGCGTGTTCACCTTCGTGGACGGCACCGGTACGTACGACACCGGGACGCACGCCACCGCCAACGCCTTCAAGGGCAGCGTGCACTTCGAGGCCCACGGCGGCGTCCTCGACATCACGCTCTCCGACGTGAAGCTGACCACCAAGGGCACGGCCGCCCCGACCGGCGAGATCACCGCCGATGTCGTCACCAAGGGCAAGGACGGCCAGTTCGTCACGCGCGACGACGTCGCCGTGGCGGCGCTCGACATGACCGGAGTGCGGCCGGGCCAGAGCGCCGGCGGCGCGATGGTCTTCAAGGACATACCGGCGAAGCTGACCAAGGGCGGCGCGGAGGCGTTCGCCGGCTTCTACAAGGAGGGCGACGCGCTCGACGCGGCGACGCTGACGGTGAAGGCCGCCACGACGTCCCCGAGCCCGAGCCCCACCCCGACCAAGACCACCACGCCGAAGCCGACCCCGACCGCCACGAAGACCACGGCGCCCCCGACCACCGCCCCCACCGCCCCCGCGCCCACGGGCAAGCCGACCACGGGCACGCCGTCGGTCCAGAACGGCAAGCTCACCTGGGGTGTGAAGGAGTCCTGGCGGAAGTACGTCGTCGACACCTGCGGCGGCACGGCCACGGCGAGCGGCGGGGCGAAGAAGAGAAGAAGAACGGCGCGGTCTACGACTTCGCCTTCGGCTCGGCCCAGTGGGACGCGAACGCCCGCAAGGCCGACGCGGGCTTCGGCGGCACCGTCCGCTTCGCATGCGCGGCCCACACCATCGACTGGGCCATCAGCGACGTGAAGGTGAAGGCCAAGGGCTCGAACGGCACGCTCGTCGCGGACGTCGCCACCGCCACCGGCAAGAAGAACGACGTCGTCTTCGCCGACCTCGACCTGTCGAAGGCCGACTACACGGCGAAGAACGGTGTCGTCACCCTCGCGAACATCCCGGCCAAGCTGACGAAGGACGGCGCGGCCCAGTTCGCGGGCCCGGGCGGCCAGGCGTTCTACCAGCCCGGCACCGCCATCGACCCCGTGACCGTCGCCCTCACCGTCGACAAGGACACCGCCCTGCCGAGCACCACGAGCGGGGGCACCTCGGGCGGTGGCTCCACCACGGGCGGCTCGTCCACCACCACCGGCGGCGGCACGGTCGGCGGCTCGGTCGGCGGCTCCGGCTCCCTCGCGGCCACGGGCGCGGGCGTCCCGACCGGTGCCCTGCTCGGCACGGCAGGCGCCACGGCCCTCGCGGGCGCCGCCGTCGTCTTCGCGGTCCGTCGCCGTACGACGGAGTCCTGAGCCCCACCCCCGAAGGACCGCCACCCCCCCACAGGCAGGGCCGCACCCCCCGGAAACGGCGGTGCGGCCCTGCCGCGTCACCAGCCCGCGCACGAGGTACGCGTCCGTGCCGGGAGAGGCACCGATTCCGGGTGGAGCGGCGGAGGGGGACGCCTGGATGCTTCAATTCCGCCATGCACACGACCGTGACGAGTAGCGCCACCGACATCGACGTCCTGCGCGTCTTCTGCGCGGGCGACGGCCGGTACGGCAACGCCCTGGGTGTCGTCCGCGACGGACGCACGCATCCCGACGAGGCGTCCAGGCAGGCGCTCGCCAAGGAGCTGGGCTTCAGCGAGACCGTGTTCGTGGACGACCCGGAGCGCGGGAACGTCGACATCTACACACCGGGGGTACGGCTGCCGTTCGCCGGCCATCCGCTGGTGGGGACGGCCTGGCTGCTCGACGTGGAGGTCGTCCGTCCGCCCGCGGGTGAGGTGTGGGTGCGCGGGGACGGCGAGTTCACCTGGATCGAGGCCCGTGCGGAATGGGCCCCGCCGCGCACCCTGCGGCGGTACGCGTCCGCCGAGGAGGTCGACGCGCTGGACGTGCCCGAGCCGGGAGACTGGGTCTACGCCTGGGCCTGGGAGGACGAGGCCGCCGGGCGCGTCCGGGCCCGGGGGTTCCCCGGCCGGGGCGACGGCATCGACGAGGACGAGGCGACCGGCGCGGCCGCCCTGCTCCTCACGGCAGAGCTGGGCCGGGCCCTGAACATCACTCAGGGCCGAGGGTCGCAGATCCTGACGGCCCCCGGCCCCGACGGCGTGATCGAGCTGGGCGGACGGGTCCGCCTGGAGCGGACCCTCACCCTCCCGCTCTGACGCTCACGCGCGCCCGCCGACGCCCTGGCGCCGACGCGCGCGTGCGTCCGCGCCCGGTCCTCACGCGCTGAGCGGGAACTCGCTTCCCAGCTCCCGGAACACCGCGCCGTTGAAGTCGAACGCGCGCTTGCACTCGTCGATGATCCGCTGCTTCTCCAGATCGTCGGCGTTCACCGCGTCGAGCAGCTCCCGGTAGCCCCGCTTGAAGGCCGCCGGGTTCGTGATCTCGTCGAAGACGTAGAAGCGGACGCCGTCACCCTTGCGCGCGAAGCCCCATGTGCGCTCCGCCTTGTCGCGGATGATCTGGCCGCCGGAGAGGTCGCCCAGGTAGCGCGTGTAGTGGTGCGCCACATATCCCGCCGGCCACTCCCGCGCGCACTCCGCCACACGGGCGGCGTACGCGACGGTCGCGGGCAGGGGCGCCACCCCGGCGCGCCACTCCGGGCCCCGGAGATGGGCGAGGTCCTGCTCCAGCGCGGTGGTGCGGAACAGCTCCGGCTGTATGAAGGGCCCGGCGACCGGGTCGCTCCTCAGCGCCTCGGCACCGTCCTCCAGCGCGCGGTACACGAACCAGAGCTGCTCCGTGTACCGCGTGTACGCGTCCACGGCGAGCCGTCCCCCGAGGAGGTCGCTCATGAAGGTCGACGTCTCGGCCTCGGTGTGCTGCTCGTGCGAGGCCGTACGGATGAGCGTCGAGAAGGGCGTGTCCAAGGCGTGCCTCCGGGACCGATGGGGACGGGAACCTGATGCGATACTGCTACTTAGGCTTACCTAAGTCAACTGGTTCCCGACGACCTGTCGGTAAAAAGCTACCCCGCTGCGGGCTCAGGGCAACGTAAGGATTTCGGCCCCGGTCTCCGTGACGACCAGCGTGTGCTCGAACTGGGCCGTCCGCTTGCGGTCCTTGGTCACGACCGTCCAGCCGTCCTCCCACATGTCGTACTCGTGCGTGCCCAGCGTCAGCATCGGCTCGATCGTGAACGTCATGCCGGGCTGGATGACCGTGGTGGCGTGCGGGGAGTCGTAGTGCGGGACGATCAGCCCGGAGTGGAAGGACGAGTTGATGCCGTGCCCGGTGAAGTCCCGGACGACGCCGTAGCCGAAGCGCTTGGCGTACGACTCGATGACCCGGCCGATGATGTTGATCTGGCGGCCCGGCTTGACCGCCTTGATGGCCCGGTCGAGCGACTCGCGGGTGCGCTCGACGAGCAGCCGCGACTCCTCGTCCACGTCACCGCAGAGGTAGGTGGCGTTGTTGTCGCCGTGGACCCCGTTGATGTACGCCGTGACGTCCAGGTTCACGATGTCGCCGTCGTTGAGGACGGTGGAGTCGGGGATGCCGTGGCAGATGACCTCGTTGACCGAGGAACAGAGCGACTTCGGGAAGCCGCGGTAGCCGAGGGTGGAGGGGTACGCCCCGTGGTCGCACATGAACTCGTGCGCGACCCGGTCCAGCTCGTCCGTGGTGACTCCCGGCGCGATGTGCTTGGCGGCCTCCTCCATCGCCTGTGCGGCGATGCGGCCGGCGATCCGCATCCGCTCGACGGTGTCGGAGTCCTGCACCTCGGGCCCCGTGTACGGGGTGGGTGCGGGCTTCCCGACGTACTCGGGACGACGGATGGCTCCCGGAACGGAGCGGTGGGGGGAGATCTCCCCCGGTACGAGCAGCGACTGGCCAGACATGTCAGCGAGTCTAACGACCGCGTGTGGGGCAGCATGGCCTCAGAGGAAGGAGCCGACGATGGCCCTGTTCAAGAAGCGCACGGTGGGCAAACCGGGCGAGTGGTACTACTGCCTGGAGCACAAGAAGGTCGAGGAGGGCCCGGAGTGCCCGTCGAAGAACCGCTTCGGACCGTACGGCACGCGTGAGGAGGCGTCCCACGCGATGGAGACCGCGCGGGAGCGCAACGAGCAGTGGGAGACGGACCCGAAGTGGCACGACGCCCCGAAGCAGGAGGAGCCGCCGGGCTAGGGCGTGTCCGTCCGGCCGGGCGCTTCAGGGCGCGCGGCCGGGGCAGGGGCCCGGCCGCGGAGCCGCCCCCGCCGGCCCGGGCCCGTCAGGCCGGGGCCCCGGTCCCGGCCTCGCGCGCGCCCCGCGCGTCGCCCGCCTCCCGGGCCTCCCGCTCCTCCTGCGCCGCCTTGTGGCGCAGCGCGTCCTCGTCCGTGTCGGAGTCGTACGTGAGGAGCTTCGGCAGCGTCAGGCAGAGCAGGCCCACCGACGCCACGCAGGCCACGCCGCCGGACCAGACCGCCGTCCGCGTCCCCGTCCAGCCGGCCATGGCGCCCGCCCGGACCTGGCCCAGCTGCGGGCCGACGCTGTAGGAGAGGACCTCGATCCCGGCGAGCCGGCCGCGCAGCTCCTCCGGGATCGTCTGGTTCCAGATCGTGGCGCGGCCCAGGCCGCTCGCCATGTCGCCGGCGCCCGCGAACGCCAGGCACAGCAGCACGAGCCAGATGTTCGAGAACCAGCCCGCCGCCGCGATCGCCAGCCCCCACGCCGTCGCCCCGCACACCACCAGAAGTCCGTGCCTGCGGATCCGCGAGGTCCAGCCGCTGGTCACGCCGAGGACGAGCGAGCCGACCGAGCCCGCCGCGTACATCAGGCCCAGCGACCACTGCGCGTCCAGCTCGTCCGCGAGGAACGGGAAGATCGTGTTCGGGAAGGCGAAGAACATCGCGGCGAGGTCGATCACGTACGTGCCCAGCAGCACCGGCCGTGACCAGGCGTACCGCGCGCCCTCGACGATCCCGCGGAGCGACGGTCTGTCCGCGTCGTGCGCGGGCGGCGCGGGGGAGAGCCGCAGGCACAGGAGCACGGAGACGAGGAAGCCGACGATCGTCACGCCGTACGCGGGGGCGTGACCGGCGTACGCCACGAGGAGGCCCGCGAGGGCGGGACCGGCGATGGTGCCCATCTGCCAGCGCAGCGAGTTGAGCGCGGCGGCGGCGGTCTGCTGGTCGTGCGGCACGATCCGGGCGAGCAGCGAGTCCAGCGCGGGGCGCTGCAGCCCGGCGAGCGCGGAGACGCCGGCGGCGACGACGTACAGCGGCCAGAGCATCGGCTCGGGCAGGAGCGAGTTGAGCAGCAGGAGCAGGGCCAGCAGCCCGAGCCCGGCCTCCGTGGCGACGAGCACCTTGCGCCGGTCGACGGCGTCGGCGAGCGCGCCGCCGTAGAGCCCGAAGACGACCAGCGGGACGAGCTCGACCGCTCCCATCGCGCCGACGGCGAGCGGCGACCCGGTCAGGTCCTTGATCTGCAGCGGCAGGGCGATCATCGCCACGGCGCTGGAGAAGAAGGCGACGAGCCCCTGGACCCAGAGCAGCCGGAAGTCGCGGGAGGACCGCCACGGCGTCAGATCGGGCAGCACGGCGGAGAGCTTCGAGGTCACGAGGCGCCATGCTCCGTCGCCGGCCTTTCGCACGGCAACCGAATTACGGCGGCCGGGGCGGCCGCGCGCGGATCGTGCGGGACCTCGGTGCGCGACACGCCCGCCCGTGGCGGATCGGGCGGCCCGGAGGGACACACGGGCGGCCCGCGCCGTCGCCGCGCCGTGCGGTCGCCGGATCTCCGCCGCCGTCGGCGGCCCGGGGGCGGGCGGGACGGGGAGCCTCGGGGCTGAGCCGGGCGGGGGCTGCGCGACCGCTACCAGCCCGGTGGCGGAGGCGACGTCAAGTGGTCGGCCAGGCGGGACAGCCGGTCACGGAAGCGGCGGCGACCGCGAGGGGCCGGCAGGCTGTTCTCGCCGGCCGCCGCGCTCACCAGATGCTGCACCGTGTCCAGATCGACCTCCGCGTCCGGGGCCACCGTCAGCGTCTCGTGCGCCAGGCCGCGGACCTCCGGATCGCCGGCGTCCAGGGAGAGCACCGTCGCCCCCGCCCTGCGGGCGTCGTGGACCCGCTCCAACACCTCCGCGTCCGGCCGCTCCGGCGCCACCACGAGCAGCGTCGCCCCGCGCCGCGCCGCCTCCAGACGGCCGAGACCCACCGCCAGGTGCGCGGGGTCACCCGGCCGTACCCGGTGGCGCACCAGCGTCGGCGCCAGCTCCGGCTGCCCCGACCAGGTCGCCTCGTCCACGAGGTGCGCCGCCAGGTGCCAGGGCTCGTGGTCCGCCGTCCCCACCAGGAGCAGCCCGCCCCCACGGGGCACGACGGAGGACCGGAGCGAACCGGCGAAGCCCCGGGCCGCCGCCGGCCACTCGGTCCCGGCCAGCACTTCCCGCAGCAACGCGACCCGTACGGCATCCATGGCGCCGCATCCTGCCGCAGCCGTGGCCCGCGCGGCGGCCGGTCGCCGAGGAACCACCCGTACGGGAGACACAGCCTCACGACCGGCCAGTAATGTCGAGGCCATGACTTCCTCCACTCCTGCCCTCGCTCCCAAGGACCCCTGGGACCTCCCCGACGTCTCCGGCCTCGTCGTCGGCGTGCTCGGCGGCACCGGCGACCAGGGCCGCGGTCTCGCCTACCGGCTCGCGAAGGCCGGCCAGAAGGTGATCATCGGCTCCCGCGCCGCCGAGCGCGCGCGGACCGCCGCCGACGAGCTGGGCCTCGGCGTCGAGGGCGCCGACAACGCCGAGTGCGCCCGCCGCAGCGACATCGTGATCGTCGCCGTTCCGTGGGACGGGCACGCCAGGACGCTGGAGTCGCTGCGCGCGGAACTCGCCGGCAAGCTCGTCGTCGACTGCGTCAACCCGCTCGGCTTCGACAAGAAGGGCGCCTACGCGCTCAAGCCCGAGGAGGGCTCCGCGGCCGAGCAGGCCGCCGCCCTGCTGCCCGAGTCCCGGGTCGCCGCAGCCTTCCACCACCTCTCCGCCGTCCTGCTCCAGGACGCCTCGATCGACGAGATCGACACGGACGTGATGGTGCTCGGCGAGGAGCGGGCCGACGTCGAGATCGTCCAGGCGCTCGCCGGCCGCATCCCCGGGATGCGCGGCGTCTTCGCCGGCCGGCTGCGCAACGCGCACCAGGTCGAGTCGCTGGTCGCCAACCTGATCTCGGTCAACCGCCGTTACAAGGCCCACGCGGGCCTGCGCGTCACCGACGTCTGACCGGCGCCCGAGCGGTCGGGGGCATGGGGGACACTGGACGGGCACCATCAGCCGTACCCGGACAGGAGCCGACCCCCATGCCCCGCCTCGCTCTCTACGCCCTCGCCGTCTGCGCCCTCGCCGTCGTCGCGGCCGTCGTCTCCTTCGTCTCGGGCAGCTGGCTCGGCGTCGTGTGGGTGCTCCTGGCCGGCCTCTCCTCCAACATGGCCTGGTACTACATCCGCCGCGCCAGGACCGAGGCGTCCTAGGACGCCTTTCAGACCTCGCAGAGTTCCGGCGTCTCCTGCCAGAAGCGGTAGAGGTTCGAGCCGCAGTAGCGGGAGATCTCCGGGACGCCGAGCGCCCGCATCAGCGCGTCGATCGCGTCGAAGAACGCGCCGTTGATCGCCGGGACGAACAGCAGCGCGATCACGACGAAGAAGCCGTACGGCGCGTACGGCTCGATCTGCCGCTTGATCCGGTACGACAGCCAGGGCTCGACCACCCCGTAGCCGTCGAGGCCCGGCACCGGCAGGAAGTTCAGCAGCGCGGCCGTCACCTGGAGGAACGCCAGGAAGGCCAGCGCGTACTGGAACGCGAGCGGGACGCCGTCCAGCGCGTCCAGCCAGAACGGCGCCGTGCAGACGATCGCGAAGAGGACGTTCGCCAGCGGGCCCGCCGCCGAGATCAGGCTGTGCTTCCAGCGGCCCCGGATCCGGCCCTGCTCGATGAAGACCGCGCCGCCCGGCAGACCGATGCCGCCCATGATCACGAAGAGCACCGGCAGGATGATGCTCAGCACCGCATGGGTGTACGCGAGGGGGTTGAGCGTCAAGTACCCCTTCGCCCCGACCGTGATGTCACCGCCGTGCAGCGCGGTGCGGGCGTGCGCGTACTCGTGGAGGCAGAGCGAGACGATCCACGCGGAGGTGACGAAGAGGAAGACCGCCAGACCGGTCGAGGCCGCGAAGTCGGTCCACACGGCCCAGCCGGTGACCGCCATGACGGCGAGGATCGCCAGGAAGACCGGGCTGATCCTGCGCTCGTGGCTGCGGGTGGTGGCCGTGGTCATCGGTGGGACTCCCTGGGGCGTGGCGGGGTGTGTGCGGGAAACGTGCCGGGGCGGGGGTGAGTTCCTGCGAAGATCCCCGGCTCACGGAGAATAGGGCCTGTGCGCTATTCCGTCCTCGGCCCCACCCAGGTCCACACCGTCCACGGCACGGCCGTCGCTCTCGGCGGTGCCCGGCTGCGGGCGCTGCTGACCGTGCTGGCCCTGCGCGCCGGGCGGACGGTGCCGGTCGGCGTCCTCGTCGACGAGGTGTGGGACGGCGCCCCGCCGGCCGACGGCGCCGCGGCGCTCCAGGCGCTGGTGGGGCGGTTGCGGCGGGCGCTCGGGCGGGAGGCCGTGGAGTCGTCCCCCGGTGGCTACCGGCTGGCTGCCGGGCCCGAGGACGTGGACGCGCACCGCTTCGAGCGGCTGGCGGGCGAGGGGGTACGGGCGTTCGGCGCGGGCGAGCCGGCCCGGGCGGCGGAACTGCTCGACGAGGCGCTCGGCCTGTGGCGCGGGCCCGCGCTCGCCGACCTGCCGGACCGGACGGCGGAGGCCGCCCGCTGGGAGGCCCGCCGGCTCGACGCCCGCCGCGCGCGCTTCGACGCCGCCCTCGCGCTCGGCGAGGGCGCGGCGGTCCTCCCCGAACTGGCCGCGCTCTGCGAGGCCCATCCGCTCGACGAGCCGCTGCAGGCCCTGCGTATCCGGGCCCTCCGCGACACGGGCCGTGCGGCGGAGGCCCTCGCCGCCTACGACGCCGTCCGCCGCGACCTGGCGAACCGTCTCGGCACGGACCCCTCCCCGGCACTCCGGTCCCTCCACGCGGAGCTGCTCACCCCACGGCCGGGGGCCCGGCCGACCGGTGGGGGACAGGCGACGCACACCGACGGGGCAGAGGGCGCGGACCGCGACGGCCTCGACGACGGAAGCACGTGGACCACGACAGGCGCCGACCCGGTACGGGGGCGAGCGCCCGCGCCCGGCGACACGACCGGCTCCGCGCACGGCGGCCCCGGTGTCTCCGCCGCGCCCGCGAGGCCGCGCGGCCCCGGTACGGCGGGCGACCCGGTCCCGGCAGCGCAGGGCGGCGCCGGTCCGGGCCGACCCGGGCCGGTTCCGACGGCCGTGGGGCGCACGCCGGACGGCCCGGCCCCATCCGGCCGTCCCGGCGACGCGGTCCGTCCCGGCAACCTCCGGGCGAGGCTCACCAGCTTCGTCGGGCGCGGTCAGGACATCGTCCAGCTCCGGGACGACCTGTACGGGAGCCGACTCGTCACCCTCCTCGGTCCCGGCGGGGCCGGGAAGACGCGGCTCTCGCAGGAGGCGGCCGAGCATGCCGCCGACGGCGGGGCGTGGCCCGACGGGGTCTGGCTCGCCGAGCTGGCGCCCGTGACCGAGCCCGAAGCCGTCACCGAGGCCGTGCTGGGGGCCGTCGGGGCGCGTGAGACCGTGCTGCGCGGCGCGGGCGCGGAGGAGCTGCGCGGCATCGAGACCCCGCTCGGGCGCCTCGTCGAGCACTGCGCCTCGCGCCGGCTGCTGCTCATCCTGGACAACTGCGAACACGTCGTGGACGCGGCGGCGGCGCTCGCCGATTCGCTGCTCGCCCGCTGCCCGGGTGTGACGGTCCTCGCCACGAGTCGCGAACCGCTGGGCGTTCCCGGGGAGTTCCTGCGCCCCGTGGAGCCGCTCCCGCCCGAGAGCGCGCTGCGGCTGCTCGCGGAGCGCGGCGGCGCGGCCCGGCCAGGCTTCGACCCCGCCGACGACCCCGATGCCTGCGCCGAGATCTGCCGAAGACTCGACGGCCTCCCGCTGGCGATCGAGCTGGCGGCGGCACGCCTACGGCTGCTGACACCACGCCAGATCGCCGACCGCCTCGACGACCGGTTCCAGCTCCTCACCTCGGGTGCCCGTACCGTCCTGCCCCGGCAGCAGACCCTGCGCGCGGTGGTCGACTGGTCCTGGGACCTGCTCGACGCGCCCGAACGGGCCGTGCTGCGCCGCCTGTCCGTCTTCACGGGCGGCTGCGACCTGGCGGCCGTGGAGGCCGTCTGCACGGCACCGGTCGGCCCGGCCGCCGAGGCCGCCCGGCGCCCTGACGCCCTCGACGTGCTCGGGTCCCTCGTCGACAAGTCGCTGGTCGTCGCCGCGCCCGCCGACGACGGCACGATGCGCTACCGCCTCCTGGAGACCGTCGCGGAGTACGCCGGCGAGCGCCTGGACGAGGCGGGGGAACGGGCGGAGACCGAGCGGCGCCATCTCGTCCACTACCGCGAACTCGCCCGCCTCACCGACCCCGAACTCCGGGGCAGTCGCCAGCTCCCCGCCATGGCCTGGTTCAGGACCGAGCACGAGAACCTGCGCACCGCCCTGCGGCGCGCCGTCGCCGAACGCGACGAGCACGAGGCCCTCATGCTCGTCCACTGCCTGCTCTGGTACTGGCAGCTGCGCGACCTGCGCGCCGAGGCCCTGCACTGGGCCGAGGCCGCCGCCGCCCTCGGGCCCGACCCCTTCGCGCCGCCCGCCGCCCCCGTCGTACCGCTCCACGAGCCCTGCACCGCCACGCCGCCTCCGCTGAGCGACGAGCACCTGTGGGAGGCCCGGCGCGGGGTGGGGCTCATCGGGCTGCTCAACATGGACTACGAGACGGGCCGGTGGACCACCCCCGAGGGCGGGGAGCGGCTGCGCCGCATCATCGCCGTCTACCGGCCGGGGCTGCCGCAGATGTGCAGGCTGCCCGGCTCCTTCGCCATCTTCGCCGTCCTCCTCGTCGGGGCGGCGGACATGATGCGGGACGTCCTCGACACCACCGTCGAGGCGTGCCGCGCCTTCGGTTACGACTGGGAGCTCGCCAACGCCCTCCAGACACGCGCCAACCTGCTGGCCAACCGGGCCGACCGGGCCGGTGACGCGGCGGCCGACGCCGAGGAGAGCCTGGAGATCTTCGTCCGCCTCCGCGACGCCTGGGGCGCGGCCGAGGCGCTCTCCTCGCGCGCCGAGGCTCACGAGCGACAGCTCCGGTACGAGGATGCGGCCGAGGACTTCGCCGCCGCCATCGGCTACGCGGAACGGCTCGGCGCGCAGTCCCAGGTGGCCCTGCTGCGCGCCCGCTACGCGGACATGCTCGCCGTGACCGGTCGCGTGGAGGAGGCCGAGGCGATCCTCCGCGAGGTCCTGGCGGCCGAGGGGAACCGCGGGCACGAACCGATACTCGCGGCGCGGCTGTTCCTGGCGACGCTGCTCGGCCGCACCGGCCGCACGGCCGAGGCGCGCGAGCAGCTGAAGGCGCTCCTGGCGGAGTTCACCTCCGAGACCCTGTCGATCTTCGGCGGGTTCACCCTCGGTGATCTGGGCTGGCTGGACAACCTCGACGGGCAGTACGCCTCGGCGCTCGGCTTCGCCCGGGAGGCCCTGGACCGGTCCCTGGGCATGCTGTCCATGATGGTCGCCCCGCAGATGCCGGCCATCCATCTGATCACCGGCGCCTGGGCGCTCGCCGGTCTCGGCGGCTCCGACGCGACGACCGGGGCCATCCTCCTCGGCGCCGTCCCGGGCCTGCTCCCCGAGGGGCACCTGCTGTCGCCGCCCGAGCGGGAGATCCTGGCCCGGGCCACGGAACTCGCCCGCTCCGTACTCGGCGAGGCGTCCTTCGAGGCCGCGTACGCCGAAGGCGGTGGCCTCTCCCTGGAGGAGGCCACCGCCCTGCTCGCACGCGGCGCCGACGCGATCGAGGGGCGCGCCGAGTCCTGAACTCCCGCAGGCTCAGGTCTTCTTGCGGAACCTGGCGACCGCGAGCGGCGCCGTCACGGCGGTGATCAGCACGGCCCAGCCGAGCGTCATCCACACCGAGTCGCCGACCGGAGTGCCGTTGATCATGGCGCGGGCGGCGTCGGCGAGGTTCGACAGCGGGTTGTAGTCGGTGAAGGTCTCCAGCCAGCCGGGCATCGAGGTCGGCGGGGCGAAGATCGAGGAACCGAACTGCAGCGGCATCAGGACGATCATGGCCATCCCCTGGACGGCCTGCGCCGTCTTCAGCGCGAGACCGAGCAGGATGAAGATCCACATCAGCGAGGCGCCGAAGACCATGGAGAGCCCGATGGCGGCGAAGAGGTCCAGGACCGAGCCCTTGATCTCCAGGCCCAGCAGGAAGCCCATGCCGAGCAGGATCGCGGTGGCGATCAGCATCCGGCCGATCTCGACGACGATCTTCGCGATGAGGACGGAGGACCGGGCGATCGGCATCGTCCGGAACCGGTCCATGACCCCCTTCTTGAAGTCGTCGTTGATGCCCGTGCCGACGGCCATCGCGATGTTCATGCCCATCATCGCCATCAGGCCGGGGACCACGTAGTTGACGTACGCGTCGTTGTTGCCCTTGCCGGAGATCGCGCCGCCGAAGACGTACACGAAGAGCAGGACGAAGATGATCGGCATCAGGACGACGTCGAACATCGACTCCGGGTCCTGCTTGATCTGCAGGGCGTTCCTGCGGGCCAGGGCGCCGATGTGGCGGAGGTTGGCGCGCAGACCGATCCGGCCCTCACCACCCGGCGCCGGGCGTACCGGGGCGGGGCCCGGCGCGTCGACGGAAGCCTTGGTGAGCTCTGTGGTCGTCGTGGTGCTCACGCGGCGACCTCCTCGGGGGTCGTGTCGGAAACGGTGGTCTTCTCGCCCGTGATGGCGAGGAAGACCTCGTCCAGGCTGGGCAGATGGGTGCCGATGTGGGCGATGCCGTAGCCCCGTGCGCCCAGCAGGCCCACGACCGCGGTCAGCTGCTCGTCGCTCAGGATCGGGACGTAGAGCACGCCTTCGTCGGGGACAACGGTCGAGCCGGCGATGCCGTCCAGGCCCGAATCGCGGAGCGCGCCGGCCATCGCGGACAGGTCGGCCGGGTCCACCGGGCGGATCGTGAGGGTGCGGCCGCCGACACGGGCCTTGAGCTCGTCGACCTTGCCGTTGGCGATGACCTTGCCCCGGTCGATCACGGTCAGCTCGCTCGCGAGCTGCTCCGCCTCCTCCATGTACTGCGTGGTCAGCAGCACGGTCACACCGTCGGAGACCATCCGCTTGACCTCGTCCCAGACCTCGTTGCGGGTGCGCGGGTCGAGGCCGGTGGTGGGCTCGTCCAGGTAGAGGACGGCGGGCTGCCCGATCATCGAGGCGGCGAGGTCGAGCCGCCTGCGCATTCCGCCGGAGTACTGCATCGCGGGCCGCTTCGCGGCCTCGGTCAGCGAGAACCGCTCCAGGAGGTCGTCGGCCCGGCGCCGGGCGTCCCTGCGGGAGAGGTCGAGCAGCCGGCCGATCATGTAGAGGTTCTCCCAGCCGGAGAGCTTCTCGTCGACCGAGGCGTACTGGCCGGTGAGGCCGATCGTGCGGCGGAGCTGGCGGGGCTGCCTCACCACGTCGTAGCCGGCCACGGTGGCGGTCCCGGAGTCCGGGACGATGAGGGTGGACAGGCAGCGGACCAGGGTCGTCTTTCCCGCCCCGTTCGGGCCGAGCACGCCGAGGACCGTGCCCTCCCGGACGTCGAGGTCGACCCCGTCGAGGGCCTTCGTCTCGCCGTAGTGCTTCACGAGGCCTCGTACCTCGACGGCGTTGTGTGCGGATCGCGTCATGGCCCCATGACAGCAGCCGCCACCGACAGCGCGCCGACAGAAGACCGACAGGCGACCGACAGACGACCGACGGCCCGCCCGCGACGAGGCGGGCGGGCCGGGCGACGGCCCGACCGACCCCGCGGGGCCCGCCCCCCCCCCCCCCCCCCGCCACACCGAAGGCGCGGGGGGGGGGGCAG